>BNTS01000019.1 GCA_025996775.1 Bacteroidia bacterium
GGTATTCAAGTATCATTTTAATAGAATTAATTATGAAGAGATTATATAGAACTATCAAAATAATGCTGGTTGCTGTACTTGCTTTGTCAATGAGCAACTGCACGGATGAATTAACAACCAATTCATCAACGGCTATCACCTCGGACGAGGTGCTTTCGAGTACGGCACAATTGAATATGGTGCTTAATTCTACCTATCGCTTTTTACTGATGGGTGCTGATGGGGCAAGCGACCAGAATGCTGCCTGTTATGCAGGTATACCGGGGCTTACCATGTATTACGATTTGGGAGGCGCTGATATTATCAGTACAACAAATTACGGCGGTTCGCCCGAAATGTGCTACCGCTTCTCGCCCGAACGTACGCAGGCTGCCGATTATGCACGCAGGATGTGGATTACCCTGTATAAGACCATCAATGAGGCCAATATTATCATCGATGCCCTGCCCGATGCAAGCGGAAGCGAAGCCGATAAAGCCACAATCAAAGGTCAGTGTCTGGCAATCCGCGGCATCTGCTATTTTAATTTGATCATGAATTATCAGCAGACATACGCAATAGCCAAGGACAAACGAGGCGTTATCTTGCGCACTAAATCAACCGATCCGGATAACTTAGGATTCTCTACTGTTCAGCAAGTGTACGATCAGATTGTTGCCGACCTAAAGGAGGCTAAGTCTCTTTTAAGCAACTTCAACCGTGATGAAAAGTGGAAAATTAATGCCGATGTTGTTTCAGGCCAACTGGCTCGCGTATATCAGGTCATGGGTGACTGGTCAAATGCGTTGGCCGAAGCCACCGCTGTTTACGGGAAATACAATACGTTGATGTCGAAAAGCGAATGGTATAGCGGTTTTGACAACTTGCTGAGCGATGGAACGAAAGAAGTTGTTTGGGGCGTAAAATATACAAATCTGACGAACATCAGCTCTAACACAGTGTTCAACTATTGGTACAATCAAGATCCGAGCTACGGTGAAGGAATGACCGACGGCCCTATCTACAACTTCATAAACCTGCTTGTAGATGATAAGTACGTACAGTTGTTCGACGCTACCGATTATCGCGGACTGAAGACAACAAAGACGGCTGACGTAACGGATGCAGACGTGAAGGACGTGATGTTCTGGCATCGTACAGCAAATGGCGATAAAGAAACCGCTCAGAGATGGGCTTACAATAAGATGAAATATTATGGTGATGCAAATGGAGCCAAACAAGGACACACTTATCCTGAGCTATCCTTAATGCGCGCTTCGGAAATGCTGCTGATTATAGCAGAGGCAGAGGCCAATCTGGGCAATTCAGGCAATGCTTTGTCTCGTCTTACCGAACTTCAAAAGGCCAGAGAAGTGTCAAACCTCACCACCACGACTGCCAAAGAAGCCTTACTGGAAGCTATCTATGTAGAAAGACGTAAGGAATTATTGGGTGAAGGTGTAACAGGAATATATGACCTTCTTCGTTTACAGAAGCCTCTCGTACGCTACGGTGCGACAGCCTCTAACCCCGGAGGACACTACTCTTGGGGCTTGCAGTACCTGGATGGGTTTAACGGCGCCGATGCTCAACCGCAAGGCAACCTTCCCTCCAACGATTACCGCTTTATATGTCAGATACCCCAGCTTGAGTTGGCCAACAACGAAGCCATCAGCCAGTCTGATCAAAATCCTTTTAGAGGACAATAATTGAGCAAATAAAAAAAGACCCGGTGGAGGATTACTCCTTCACCGGGTCTTTGTGTTTTTAAAAGTACAATAAAAAACGCCCTGAAGGGCGTTTTTTATTTATTCCATACGCGGGGTGCGGGAACGCCCGGTAAGGGTTTGCGGTCTTTCAGGTCTTTTAGTACCTCTTCGATGGCACGGTTCAGTTGTTGGTCTTCGCCGTTCCATTCTTTAACAGGGTCGTTGTCTACCAAGATATCCGGATCTACTCCGTGGTTCTCGATAATCCACTGGCCTGTCTTCACATCATAGCTGGTGAAGAAGGGAACACGAAGGTCGGTTCCATCTATGAAGGGCAAGGAACCACTGATACCCACTATGCCTCCCCAGGTACGTGTGCCGATAAGCTTACCCAATCCAAGCGCACGGAATCCCCAAGGGAACAAGTCGCCGTCTGAAGCGGAATACTTATTGATAAGTGTTACTTTTGGACCTACCTGTGTGGCGTCGGGTATTGTTCCGATGCGGGAAGAACCGCGAGACATGGTCAGGCGGTAAGGCTCGCGAGCCAAACGTTCCAATATCATGGGTGATACGTTGCCGCCTCCATTGGCCCGGTCATCAATAATGAGACCTTCCTTATCCAACTGCGGATAGAAGTAACGGGCAAATTCGTTCAGCCCTTCTACGCCCATATCAGGGATATAAATGTAGCCAACCTTTCCGTTAGTAGCCTTATCCACTTTGCGGATATTGTCTTGCACCCAGTTATAATGGTAAAGGGGATATTCGTCAGCCAAGGGATTGATTACTATTTTGCGCGCTCCGGATAGTTGAGCCTTTGCATTGAGCGACAATTCTGTCGGCACATTAGCCTTTCCCACTAAGAGAGCAAACAAATCTTTCACACTATTGGTGGGTATACCGTCGATTGCCACAATATATTCACCTGCTTTTGCCTCGATACCCGGTTCGGTAAGCGGAGAACGGAGATCTTTACTCCAGGAAGCTCCCGGCAGTATCTTCTCCAAACGGAAAAATCCACTGGCGCCATCGCGTGATATCTCTGCACCCAGTAAACCGGTTTGGATACGTTCCGCCTTGTCGTATTCGCCGGGCGAGATATAAGCATGGCCTGTTTGAAGCTCGCCAATCATTTCACCAATCACGTAATTAAGGTCTAAGCGGTTCTTTACGTAGGGAACCAGTACTGCGTACTTCTTATTCATGGCTTTCCAGTCTACGCCGTGCATGTTATCCACATAATAGCCATCCCGGAAGGCACGCCAAGCTTCATTGAATATCTGTGCCCACTCTTGCGGGTAGTCGGTAACAATCTTTATATTGGCTGTACTCACTTCGTCTTTCAGCTCAATCTTACCGGCAGGAATATCTGCTACATAGTAATTCCGGTTCTTTATAAAGAGGGCTTTTTTGCTTCCCTGCTCTACGTTCATTGTGCCACTAACCACCTCATCCTCCTTTTGCTTTTTCAGGTCGTACACCTTTGTGCTTCCATTGGTAAAGTAATATACCTTATCATTGTTTGCATAGAAATTCCGGTAGTTGCCGGCAGGTAGAGGTAATTTGATAATTCGCTCTGCAATACCTTCGGCATCAAAAACAATGGTGCTATCTTTCTTTGCTTCACTTTTCTTAGCTACCTCCGAGCCTCCATCTTTAGGCAAGAAAGGAGAGGGAGTATTTTTGGAGAGAAGGGCCAGATAGACGCCACCCATGTTATTATATACATGGTTCCATTCGAGAGAACCGTAGGTAGGATTGAAATCGCGGGCGGAAGAGAAGATAAGATACTTTCCGTCTGCACTGAATACAGGTGAAGAAGAATCATACCATCTATCCGTTACAGGATATTCTTTTTTATCCGTTATGTTATATACATAAACAATCGAGTAGTCATTATCTGCCACACGGGAATAGGTGAGCCATTTGTTGTCGGGCGAGAAATTTACTGCGCGAATCTCGCTAATGGGGTCTTGCAGCACTACCGTTACCTTCTTGGTTGCCACATCGAGCAGGTTTATACGATTCTTACGGTCTGTATAAACAATCGTCTTTGCATCCGGGCTCCATTTGAAAGAGCGGATATAAGTATCGTTTTTCGAGGTAAGTTGAACAGTTTCCCCACTCTCTACGTTCTGAGCATACAGTTCTGTTTCACCTGTTTGGTCGGAGATATAGGCAATCTGCTTGCCGTCGGACGACCAACGGGCATTCCGTTCATGTGCGCCGGGAGTGCGTGTTATGTTTTTGGTAACGCCTTCCTCCGCCGGTAGATTAAATACTTCGCCACGTGCTGTAACAGCCAATCGCTCTCCATTGGGCGAGAGACTTACATCGGAGATATACTTGCTGCCGTCTTTTATCTCGCTACGGGCATAGATGTTGTCTGACGAGAGCGTTATACTTACCTTTTGAGGCGTACGGGCAGTTGCATCCATCTTATAGATATATCCGCCGTTTTCAAACACAATCGTTTGTCCGAATACGCTTGGGAATTTCACGTCGTACTCGGTAAAGCTGGTCACTTTCGTTGTTTGCTTAGACGTCGTGTTGTAAACAAAGATATTCATTGTACGGTCGCGGTCGGAGATATAAAAGATGTTATCGCCTATCCACATAGGCATAATATCCTGTGCATCGTTTTTGGTGATGTTCTCAACGGATTTCTTTGCGGGGTCATATATCCAAATATCGTCTGCCATACCGCCTTTGTAGTACTTCCAAGTACGAAATTCGCGCATTACCCGGTTGTAGGCGAAGAACTTGCCATCGGGTGAATAGCTGCAGAAACCACCTTCGGGCAAGGGGAGGGATTCTGATAATCCGCCATCTTTACCAACGGTATAGAGGCGTCCGTCGAATCCGGAGCTTATACGGTTGCGGTACACAATCCGGTTATCGGGCGTCCAAGTCATCACAATGTTATTAGGGCCCATGCGGTCGCCCAAGTCGTCGCGGCTATTCGTAGCCGTATATGTTACCCTCAGCGGTTCGCCCCCAGTCAGAGGAATCGTATACACTTCCGTATTTCCGTCATACTGTCCGGTAAAGGCAATGGTCTTGCCGTCGGGAGAGAATCGTGGGAACATTTCATACCCTACATGCGAGGTCAATCGTGTAGCCACACCACCCTCGGCAGACACCTTGTACAAATCACCGGCATACGTGAAAACAATTTCACTGCCATTCGTAGCCGGAAAGCGCAACAAACGCGCTTCCTCAGCTCCTTGTGCCAGGAAAGATATCCCGGCACAGAGAAGTAAAGAAAGAATGCTTACTTTTCTCATTTTATAGATTTAAAGTTTACAGCTTTAAAGCACTTGAATACCATCTTCACGAAGATTATCTTCGGTTGACGGAGTAATTAGTTTATAGCCTTTCCCATGGATATTGATGATTTCAATACCCGGATCATCTTTCAGTAATTTGCGTAATTTGGTGATATAAACATCCATGCTACGGGCATTGAAGTAATTATCATCTACCCAAATTGTCTTCAGGGCATAGTTACGCTCCAGAATATCGTTGGCATGTGCGCAGAGCAAGCTCAGCAGTTCACATTCCTTGGTAGTCAGTTTTGTAACCTGATCGTTGATAGTCAATGTCTGTTTTTGAGTATCAAACAAGAAATTACCCAGTTTGTAGAAAGGAATGTCTTTCAGTTTCTTTCCTTTTACACGACGTAGAATAGCTTCGATACGCAACAGAAGTTCTTCCATGCTGAAGGGCTTGGTAAGGTAATCATCCGCCCCGATCTTGAATCCTTCCAGTATATCTTCCTTCATTGTTTTAGCGGTGAGGAATATAATAGGTATTTCGGAATTAATCGATCGGATATCCTGCGCAAGAGCAAAACCATCTTTCTTGGGCATCATTACATCCAACACACACAGGTCGTATTTACCTTTGGTAAATCCCTTGTAGCCGGCTTCTCCATCGGAGAACAAGTCTGTTACGTAACCTTTGGCTTGCAGGTATTCCCTTAAAAGCATGCCCAGATTTTCGTCGTCTTCGCAAAATAAAATTCTAAATTTTTCTTCCATGACTTAATTTTTTATAAGTGGTAAGGTAATAATAAATTTCGTTCCTATATTTCCGGGACCATTTTCGGCGCGTATGCTGCCGTTATGTTCTTCAACGATTTTACGTACGTATGCCAGCCCCAATCCGAAGCCTTTTACGTCGTGCACGTTTCCTGTGGGTACGCGGAAAAAGCGGTCGAACACCTTTTTGAGGTATTCTTTCTTTATTCCGATACCATTGTCTTCTACCGATATCAACAGTTTCCCATTTTCATTCCAGGTACGGGCCTCCAATTTGAGGGGGACGTCCGGCCTGCGGTATTTCACTGCATTGTCCATCAGATTGAACAGTACGTTTGTTATATGCATCTCGTCCACATATATTTCCGAGTTTTCTGCCCGGAGGTCTATATCGATCGAGCCTTCATATTTCTCTACTTTGAGCGCAAAGGTGTTGGCTATGCCTGCCAAGAGGTCGTTGGCATCTATCTCTTTGAGCTTGAGAGTTGCTTTCTGACGTTCAAAAAGCGACATTTGCAACACTTTCTCTACCAGGAAGCCCAATCGTTTTGTTTCATCGTTTATCACGCCCGATATGTGCCTGAACACTTCGGGGCTTTTGGTGATATCGGAATCTTTCAGCATCTGGGCAGCTAAGGAGATGGTGGAAACGGGTGTCTTAAGCTCGTGCGTCATATTATTGACGAAGTCGTTCTTCATCTCGGATAGCTTCTTTTGACGGAACACTATATATAAGGTAAAGATAAACGTTACCAGCAGCATCAGCGAGAAGATGACCGAGGGTACGATAAAGCTCACTTCGCTGAAGAGATAGTTTTTTTTCGAAGGGAAAAACACCTTGATATAGTTTTGCTTTGAGGGCGGGTCGTTGGGGAACAACACGCAGGTAAGCACATCCGATGCTATAGGAGGGTCTTTAACTTCGTCACTTTGATACACATTTATTCCGTCTTTGTTTACTACCGAATATACGAAAGAGAGGTTCAAGCCACTGTTCAGAAATTCCGTTTTCAGGTAGTTGTTCAATTGCTTAAAGTCAAGCCGTTCCTCAATAGGTTTCAAGCTCGAAGTATTAAGCATATTGATTATGACCTCATTTATCAGAGCGCTGTCGTAAAGATAGCGCCGCTTGAATGCATCATGATTTACTTTCGACGCCGTTACGATGTTATCGGTCGATTGTTTTTGCAGCAAAGAAGGCAGGGGCGAAGACGGGTTAGTTGAAAAACTCTGCAAGTCAAAGCCACCACGAATCGTGCCTGTCGAGCTTTGAAAATCAAACTGAATGCTTTGTTGAATTTTGGATATATTGCCTGTGCCTTGATATTGGTAATTGCGCAAGTCTTTACTGATATCTTCCTCGATATATTTGCGAGTTTCGTCGAGTTCCAAATTTTTTGAAACCTGAAGCAGACATTTTTTTGCAGTTTCATTGAATTGCTCACTTCGCGTTTTAAGTATTTCACCTACATAAGTTACCTGTAAGTAAAGTAAACCGCCAAATGCAAATGCCATTACAAGAACCAATAACCAAATAGTCGATTTCCTCATATATCAAATCTTTCTACTAATGGATAGCAAATAACGCTTATTTTAGTTTAATATTCACATAAAAAATGTAAAAACCGCGTCCTCCAATTGTTAAAAAAGCATATCATTTAAGCAAATAAATAAGGATAAACACCTAATAGATAGTTAGCTAACGCTAATATCTAAGGTATGTTTACCCTTTCCCACCTTATGTCAACGAATGGCTATCTTTCTAACCGTATCGCCAACACGTACAATATAGTAACCTTTGGCTATGTTTACCACATATTCACCATTGGATTGCTTCAATTCTATTTCGGCCACCTTGATACCAACCACGCTGAATATTTCAAGTCTGCTTCCTTCGGGGGCGTTTTCCACTTTGATATGGTTATCTACAGCGATAACCGTTACGGCAGGAGTCTCCGCTTGTTTAATAACAGTAGAATGAGGAGCCGTGCTCGTTTGCTGCGCATTTGCAGAAAGCGAACCGAATATACTAAAGGCGATTATCAACGCTAATGAAAAAAGTAGTTTCATATATTATTGTGTCCCTATATCAACTTCTCACTACAAAAATAAACAAAAATCCTGATATGGCGTATTATTTCTTGTCATTCTTTAGTTTTTCGTGCATTTTATGGCGATGTATCTGTAAAAAGCGCAAAACAATGATGATGGCCAACGAAACCCCCATTACGAGAAAATACTGCAAATAATCAGGATCCGGCTGCTTCCCCGGCCAGCCGATAATACACATCACGACCAGATAAACCAGCAACAACCCCGTAATAATATTTATCTTTTTCATTTTTCCTCTCTGATTGTTTTTGCAAAGATAAGAATTTTTATTTTTCAAGATAACATATTCTTTTTAATATACAAAAACACAACCTTGCTCCCTACTTCACTCCCTACTTCACCTCATCCAGACGTACATACCCTATTGGGAGACGGGGTTTGTCCTCTTTTTTCTTTTGTTCTGCAAGCTCTGTCAGGGCCTGGTATATTTCATTGAACTGCATATTTGTTTCAACCATGAAATTGTCCAATTGTTGCTTTAGTTCGGCATACCCCAAAGCAAACCGGCGTAACGCCACAAAAGCCCGGACAATCTGGATATTTACCCCAACTGCTTTTTGACTGTTAAGCAGACCGGCCAACATTGCCACACCATGCTCGGCAAACGCAAAAGGCAGTTTTCGAGTACCGCCCCAACTTGATGTTCCATTTTGGAATATCAAATCAAATTCCGTACTGTCTAACTGGAATATGAAGTCATCCGAAAAACGGTAGCAGATATTAGACTAAAAATGCAGAAATCCGAGTTTATCGGCAGACCTTAATTATTTGTTTCTCTCTAATTCCCTTAGGTTTTCTAATTTTTTCTTTTGGAGGAAGCCGTAGATATCCTCTAAGTGTTCGGTGACTTTTTGGTTGCCGAACTCGTAGACTTTGGTGACTAAGCTGTCAAGGAAATCGCGGTCGTGGGATACTACGATGAGGGTGCCGTCGAAATCATTCAGAGCGCTCTTGAGGATGTCTTTTGTTTTCATATCCAAGTGATTGGTTGGTTCATCGAGAATCAAGAGGTTGACAGGTTCGAGCAGCAGCTTTATCATTGCAAGGCGGGTCTTTTCGCCTCCGGAAAGAACTTTGACCTTTTTGAATGCATTGTCGCCCCCAAACATGAAGGCGCCCAAGATGTCTTTGATACGCGTGCGAACGTCGCCCACGGCTATATCGTCTATCGTTTGGAAGACGGTAAGGTCTTCGTCTAACAAGGAGGCTTGGTTCTGGGCAAAATAGCCAATCTGAACGTTATGGCCGATAGTCAGCGTGCCTTCGTGCTCAATTTCCTTCATAATGCATTTGACCAAGGTTGATTTCCCTTCGCCATTTTTGCCCACAAAAGCAATCTTATTGCCCCTTTCAATGGTCAGATTCGCATTTTTGAAGACAATATGGTCGCCATAAGACTTGGATACGTTTTCAAGAATAGCCGGATAGTTGCCGGAACGGGGCGAGGGAGGAAACTTCAAACGGAGAGCTGAGGTATCTTCCTCGTCAACCTTCACCAATTCCAACTTCTCCAGCATCTTCACCCGCGATTGTACTTGCAGGGTCTTAGAGTAGGTACCTTTGAAACGCTCTATAAATTCAGTTGTTTCTGCAATCATCTTCTGCTGGTCGTCGAACTGTTTCTGTTGCTGTTCGCGACGTTCTTTCCGAAGCTCCAGATATTTGGAGTAATTGACTTTATAGTCGTATATCCGTCCCATTGTAACCTCAATGGTGCGGGTTGTGATATTGTCTACAAAAGCCCGGTCATGAGAGATAACGACAACAGCTTTGGCGCTGTTAATCAGAAATTCTTCCAGCCATTGAATCGACTCGATATCCAAGTGATTCGTCGGCTCGTCGAGGAGGAGGACGTCCGGCTTGCGAAGCAGAATCTTTGCCAGCTCAATCCGCATCCGCCAGCCTCCGCTGAAGTGGCTCGTTTGTTGCTGAAAATCTTCCCGCTTGAATCCAAGACCCAGCAATATCTTCTCAACATCCGCCTCGTAATTTGTAGCGTCAATGGAATAGAATTTCTCGCTCAAGGCAGAAACTTTCTCTATCAGTTCGTAATAGCTGTCCGAATCATAATCGGTGCGTTCTTCCAGTTCCTTATTGAGCGCCTCTATCTCTTTCTCCATCTCAAAAAGATGTACGAAGGCCATAGATGCTTCTTCAAAGACGGTTCGCCCGTCTTCCGTCATCAAATGTTGTGGCAGGTAAGCAATAACGTCATCCTTAGAGGCAGAAACTTTCCCCTTAGAAGGCGTCCGAGTACCTGATAATATTTTAAGCAAGGTAGATTTCCCTGCGCCATTTTTCCCCATCAGGGCGATTCTGTCTTTCTCATTTATCACAAAGGAGACATCTGCAAAAAGCGTTGTCCCGCCAAATTCCACTGTAAGTCCGTCTGCTGAAATCATTATTTGTCAATTATATTTAGGATTATTTTGTCATGCGAATAAGTTCTTCTATTATTTGGGGGTCATAGCCCAGTTCTTTGGCTTTTTGGAAGTCTTTGGAGGCGGAGTCGCGTTCGTATTGGGCAAGTTTTACTTTGCCACGGAGGACGTAGAGGTCGGCGTCAGGCTCGGTTTCGATGAATAGCCTGTTGACATCGGTCATGGCTCGGGAGTTTTTACCTGCCATGAAATAGAGGTCGGCTCGGCCTCTATAGAGCTGCCATTCGCGAGGAAGTTTATCAATGAGGTAATTGTAGATGCGCTCGCTTTCGTCGTAGTTGCCACGCATCTTTTCCAGGATAGCATGACCCATACGAGCGTACAGAGAGGCTTCATTTACTTCCAGCATCTTATCGAAATCCTGTTCAGCCCATAAGAAATTCTTTTGTTGGAGGAAAATCATTCCCCGTGCGTAAAGGGCTTCCTGGTTGATCGGGTCTTCCAGTAGCAGCATATTGTAATCATTTAACGCCTTTTCAGTTTCACCCATTTCAAGGTATAGAGACGCACGGTTCTCTAATATCATCGTGCTTTTAGGATAACGGCTCAAAGCGGCTGTATAGGAGAAGATGGCTTCCTCCTTTTTCCCTTCCCGACGCAGGATAGTCCCTAAGTTCGTCAGGAGAGCATAATTATTCGGATTACCCGGCTCTTGACGCATGGCTTCACGCAGACTCATCTCAGCAGCGAGCAGGTCGTCTTTCTCCAGATACGCATAGCTTTTCTCAATCAACTCTTCGTAAGTTTGGGCATTTAAAGTTCCCACCCCTAAGAGCAGGAACAATATGATAGCATATTTGACTCTTTTCAATTGTTAACTATTAATAATTAATTATCCTTTTAAGGCTGTGTCTATGGCTGCGGCGGCTTTTCGGCCATCGCCCATGGCGAGAATGACAGTGGCTCCTCCGCGCACAATATCACCTCCGGCGTAAACATCCGGCAAGGCAGATTGCATGGTGTCGCTATTTACTACGATTGTTCCCCATTTCGATACTTCCAAGCCCGGGAAGGTACTTGGGATAAGCGGATTGGGAGATACGCCTACGCTAACGATTACCTCATCCACTTCGATGGCGTCAATGGCACCTTCGATGGGGACAGGGCGGCGGCGACCCGAAGCATCGGGTTCCCCTAAAGCCATCTTTTGCAAGCGCATTTGCTTGACATGGCCTGTCTCATCGCCCAGATACTCGATGGGGTTATGCAGAGTCAGGAATTCTATCCCTTCTTCTTTCGCATGTTTTACCTCTTCGATACGAGCGGGCATCTCTTCTTCACTTCGGCGATAGACAATAATGGCACGGTCGGCTCCCAAACGGCGGGCCGTACGTACCGAATCCATCGCCGTATTTCCTCCACCGATCACGGCTACACGCTTACCGATTAGCACGGGTGTATCACTTTCGGGGCTGGCTGCATCCATCAGGTTGACGCGCGTCAGATATTCGTTTGACGACATGACTCCTATCAGGTTTTCGCCCGGGATGTTCATAAAGTTAGGCAATCCCGCACCACTGGCTGCAAAGATGCCCTTAAAGCCATCTTCATGCAGGTCTTCATACGAAATCGTTTTTCCTACGATGCAATTATTCAAAAACTTTACGCCCATCTGCTTGAGGATGTTTATCTCTACATCCACAATACGATTGGGCAGTCGGAACTCGGGAATACCATATTTTAATACGCCGCCAATTTCGTGCAAAGCCTCGAAAACGGTAACGTCGTATCCACGCTTAGCCATATCACCGGCAAAGGAAAGTCCCGCCGGGCCCGAGCCTACGACAGCTATCTTGGTGCCATTGGCGGGAGCTGTTTCGGGAACGGCCATTTGTCCGCTTTCGCGCTCATAGTCGGCTGCAAAGCGTTCCAGATAACCTACAGCCACTGGCTCCTTCTTCATTTTCAGATGGATGCATTGCGCTTCGCATTGTTTCTCTTGTGGACATACACGTCCGCAAACGGCCGGAAGAGCACTGGTTTCTTTCAGCGTTTTAGCTGCATCAAGGAATTTGCCAATTTCGATATATTTTATAAATGTAGGAATATTGATACCAACGGGGCATCCCGTCATACAGGCCGGGTTAGGGCAATCCAGACAACGTTGTGCCTCCAATAAGGCTTGCTCTGCCGTTAGACCCAGATTCACCTCTTCCTTCCTGCTATGGCTGCGATAAATCGCATCCAGTTCGTTCATGTGTACACGGGGAATATCCGTACGTTCTTTATTCTTCTTGCTTTTCCGCAGTTCTTCGCGCCAAGACTCTGAACGACGAGCGGCTATTATTTCTTCTTCTTTCATCGCTTTATCTTAATTGTAGGCTTTGAGCCTCATTAACATTTCGTCGAAATCTACTTGGTGAGCGTCGAACTCGGGGCCGTCTACGCAGACGAATTTGGTTTTTCCGCCAACGGTGATGCGGCAAGCGCCACACATGCCGGTGCCGTCTACCATGATGGTGTTGAGAGAAGCTACGGTAGGAACGTTATATTTCTTTGTGAGGGCGGAGACGAACTTCATCATGATGGCCGGACCTATCGTTACGCATAAATCAACTTTCTCGCGTTGGATAACGCTTTCCACTCCATTCGTTACCAAGCCCTTTGTTCCATATGAGCCATCGTCGGTCATGACGATTACCTCATCCGAGTTGGCTCGCATTTGATCTTCCAGAATGACCAAATCTTTGGTGCGGGCGGCTAAGACCACAATCACACGGTTACCGGCTTCATGAAAAGCCGTTACAATCGGTAAAAGCGGGGCTACACCCACGCCTCCGCCGGCACATACAACGGTGCCTACTTTCTCTATATGCGTTGCTTTGCCAAGGGGACCTACCAAATCGGTAATATAGTCGCCCTCATTCAAGGCGCAAATTTTCTTGGACGAATTGCCAACGGCCTGTATCACCAAGGTAATTGTGCCTATCTCGCGATTGGCATCGGCAATAGTTAGTGGGATGCGCTCACCTCTTTCGCCTACTTTAACAATCACAAAGTGCCCTGCCTTGCGCGAACGAGCTATCAAAGGAGCTTCCACTTCCAACTTCACCACCTGTGGCGAGAAGTATTCTTTACTAACTATCTTGTTCATCTTCTTTAAATGCCTAATTTGCCTTTGAGCGCTTTGGGGATGGCGTCTTTATGAACCATGATGTAAATGGTCTTGGCGCGGACAAAGCTTTCCGACATATTCAGATAGCCGCCAAACGCATTGCGTTCGGTTCCCCATGAGTTTTTGGTAATATAGTATTTGGTTCCGTTCTGATCCCTGGCAATACCGGTCAGGTGCATCAGGTGATCGTCTGTCGTCACAAAGGATTCATATCCTTTCTGGCGTACTTCCGGCGTTACATTCACTTCCGGATAGGGATGCTCAAACTTGTAGATTTCGCTCAAGCGATCCAGCTCGGTGAGTTTCTCGAAACGGGCGCGATCGGTTGTCGCGTAATCATCCACTTTTGTTACTTCGGGGTTGATAGCTACTCCGTTTACAAATGAGAAACCCTTCTCGCTGACGTCTCCATCCCAGCATACGGTATTGCCGTTATTCAATGCGTAATCTATGGTCTGGATTAACTCGTCCAAAGGGAGATTGTACATCAATTCATGCTCCCAGTTATCGGGTACTTCTATTTCGCATTGGGTATAATAAGGATGATGGGTGAAGCTGGTCAGTTCGATATAGTCGTCCATATTCAGTCCCAGAGATGCAGCGAATGACTTCGGGGTGTACTCTTTTCCCTGATAGGTGAATTTCTCCGGCAGCTTTCCTAAGTAAGTGTCAAACAAATTGTCTATTAACTTATAGTATTCCGGGCTGCGCTGTTTGGCCTCAACGGCTACATCAGCTATCGCTTTCACGAATTTAACAAGCTCACTATGATTATGCCTGTCAGAGTTATAATTGATGCCTGTATATACTTCTTCGGGCACAATGCCTACTTGCTTGAATGCATTCTTGGCGGTATGCGAGAGGCTACCCTGTCCGATATTCCCTTTTCCCCGCTTCAGATAGTTATTCTGCAACTGGTTGTAATATTTCTGCCTTACCAAAAACATCTCGGAAAGGTCGTATGTACCTTTACCCATGCGCAGTAACTCAGACTCCATGAAGGAGACCGTTGCAAAACACCAACACGTTCCGGTAGAAGCTTGGTTCTTAACAGGAGTCGCTTCTATCCTCTTCACTTCAGAAAACTGATAGCCCTGTGCAAAAAGTCCTGCCGACAGCAGCAAGAGCATACAGGAAATACTAAATGATCTCATAATATGTAATAATTTAATGTTTTAAAATCCACGAGCAAACATATTCCAGAAAGAGTCGCCCATCTCTCTCCAACGTAGCATGGTAGCTCCTACAAAGTCTGCCGTATAGCCTGTCAGATATTCATTTGCTTTATCCACGCCCTGCTCGAGCTGCAACTTCTTATAGTAGCTTTCTACAAAGGGAAGTTCGGTTTGTCCTTTCACTTCAAAGTGAGCAATGCCGTTGTTTATGGCGTCTTTGGTCAGTCCCCATCTCACTGTAGCCAGTTTGTTGGTTTTGCGATAGGCCCAAACGACTGCATCTTCGCGGAAACGTTGTTGCCCGCAGATATTGAATAATGCCGGGAGTTGGGTAATGCCGCAGAAAACCGGGAAGCGAGGGCTTTGTCCGGGATTGTCTAACGACATCCAAGCCACTCCGCCTACACCATCGGGAAGCCAGTCCCTCAACTGAATCACGTGGGCATACGAACATTGCGGAACGGCTACCAAGCGATAGCGAACCACGGTGCTGTCTTTTATCCCGTTCAGCATAGTAATCATATCGGGTATCATCCAGGGATTAGGCGAATCCCCTTTCAGGTTTTGCGTCATGTCCCATTGCGTACCTGCATACGTTTGGCGGAAGAAGGCCAGTACATCGGTTACGGATACCGCCTTTTCGGGTTTTACCGAGAAGGGAAGTTCTTCTGCATCATACGAAAGATTGAGCGAAGGAGCCAAACTGCTCAGGATGAAAAACTCACGGATATTGAACGCTTTCGTTACGCCGCCATACGCTTTCCAGAAGCTGAAAGGCTGTTTGCCGTCCCAGTAGCCCAATTTCTTAGCCACATCGAAAACATTGGCCGAAGCCATATAGTTGGCTGTATCTTTAATATTGATTGAAGAGATGCGGGGGATATTGGCTGATACGCCTACATGGTCGTCGGGGATACGGACAGCCGCCCATACACCGCCTATTTTATCAGGGCCTTCACCGAAAAGCTCAAAATGCCATACTTCTTTCGGGTCGGCAACCGTCAGACATTCGCCCCAATCGGCATAGCCGTATTTCAACACCAGCTCTCCCATCAGGCGAATAGCCTGACGGGCGGTAGAGCAGCGCTGTAGTACTATTTTTTCCAGCTCTTCAATCATGAAAAGCCCCTTATCGTTCACTAATTCTTTACGTCCCGTTATAGTTGTTTCGCCAATGCCCAATTGTTTCTCATTCAGGCAAGGATAGGCAGTATTCAAGTATTGATACGTTTCTCGAGCCTGTGGGATGGTGCCTTTGAGCTTTAGTTTCGTCTCGTCGTTCACAAATTCGGTATGCAATTGCCAGTAATAAATATTGGCAACCGTATCCTGTTCGTACTTCGCGGCCGGAACGATATTCATCCATGTGCGGTAATTGCCGTCGCACGTATGACTGGTTATAACTGAGCCGTCGGCAGAAGCCTTCTTGCCAACCATAATGCTGGTGCAGCTTTCCGGCGAGTTAGCCGGCTCTGAAAATTCAATCTCTTGCGCATAAAGTGAAAGGGCAGAGCTGAATAAGGTAGCGATTAGGTAATACTTTTTCATAAACATACTATTTGAGCCGTAAAGATACTTATTTCAAATATATATCCATCCAATTTCTGATTTCTTCCAAACGTTTAACACGATTTTGCGGTTTTCCTGAGCGTGAAAGTTCATGGTTTTCACCTTTGAAAAGAATCAAGCGAGACGGTATATTAAAGTATTTCAGGGCATAAAACATCTGGATACCTTCTGCTTCCCAGCAACGGTAATCTTCGTCGCTATGAAGAAAGAGGGTAGGGGTTTTTACCTTGTCGGCATATTTTAATGGAGATTGTGCCCAAAGTCCTTCGGTATTATTCCAGGCATTACCGCCTATATTCGAAGCGGCGAAGGTGTAGCCGATATCTGAGGTGTTGCTGAAGGAGATCCAATTAGCAATGCTTCGTTGAGAAGCGGCCGCTTTGAAGCGGTTGGTATGACCTATAATCCAGTTGGTCATAAAGCCTCCGTACGAGCCTCCGGTAACGCCCAAGCGGTCGCCGTCAATAAAGTCGAATGTTCGGATAGCCACGTCTGTGAAGGTCATCAAATCGCGGAAGTCTGTTTCGCCATACTGGCCATGGATATTGGCAAAGTCACTACCGCCACCGTCGCTTCCGGTCGGGTTGGTAAAGATGACAGCGTAGCCTTCGTTAGCCCAGTACTGCATTTCGTGGAAGAAACAAGCGCCGAAAGCCGTCTTGGGGCCTCCATGTATATCCAGGATGGTAGGATATTTTTTTCCCTTTACGTAATTGGCCGGTGGTATGGCGTAGCCGATTATCTCCACTCCCTTTTCGTTTTTGAACGTGACGGGCTGAGGGGT
Organism: Bacteroidia bacterium; assembly: GCA_025996775.1. Lineage (GTDB taxonomy): Bacteria > Bacteroidota > Bacteroidia > Bacteroidales > Tannerellaceae > DFXE01. The sequence continues at coordinate 16,931 of BNTS01000019.1, forward strand.
AATAACGTTGTATTCAGTCAAAAGCCGATCATTTACAGTCGTCAAAGGCGTCAAGGCCCCTTTCTTATCTAAGAAGTAGATTTCGGCTGCTTTGTTACCCACCATGGCTACGGTAAGGAAGCCATCTTTGTAAGGCAGGTATTCCAGGATATTATCATTCCCTTTACTGATAAAGGAAACGGCGGTATCTTTATAGGCTATGTAGATCAATGGGGAATGATCTGCCACGGTTGTAATATAATAGAAGCCCTGTTTATCAAATTTAATGCCTGAGGAGATATTTCCCATCTTGATATCTGAACCTATACTACCGCCTGCACCGTAAGGATCGCCGCTATACACCTTCTCTAATTTACTTGTCTTCAGTCCTAAACGATAAATAGACGCATTGCCGAGAGACTCAAAATTCTGGCTTATCGAAAGAAGGATCTCATCGGGAGACGAGAATGTAAAGCCTCTATATGCGGCTTCTTCTTTCAGAGGGGATATATCCTTTGCCGTCAGGGTCGACACATCGAGCAGTATCAGTTGGTTGCCACGAGGCGCTTTGCCTTGATACGTATTAGAAGCGTAAACCAAGGTCTGCTTGTCCGGGCTAAGTGCTGTTCCACTTACTGTTTCATACGGTGCGGAAAGCTCTTTTATAGTTCCGTCGTTATAATAATATAGGTGGGTACGTTTCCCGCTTACATCTCCTGCACCGTTCGACCAGAAGGGTATTTCTTCAAAGATGCGGTAGCCGGCGGCCTTTTCTTTTTCCTTCAATGCTTTTTCTATGTCGTTGCCCGACTGTTCCAGCAATTTAGCGAAGTTGTTATCATAGCTTGCCGTAAAGAAGAAATGCTTTTCATCAATAAACTTGATGTCGTTTGCATTGTATGGCAACCGCAAACTCTCTACTGCTTCGCCTATTTGCGAACTTAGTTTAACATAGACCGACAGCGGTTCACCTTTGCGTATCCGTTCCTTGTCTTTTGCATCACGCGCATTCTTGAATAAGATGCTTCCATCGTCTAAAAGAAAATACCCGTTCACGTCGTGTGTAGAGGTCAACTGCCTTGGAGTTCCATTTTCCAAGGCATACAAATCGCTTGAATAGTTGTTGTTCTCAATGCTTGCCTGCTTAATGATAAAATAAATGTTACCATTCTTTTCCTGCACATTAGAGATCATTTTCACTTCTTTAAAGAAGTCGATACCTACCGGTTTCTTTTCGCCTTGGGCATACGATACCTGTATCGCTGCCATGATAAGACCTACGCATACTAAAGCTAATACCCTTTTCATACCTGTTAAAATTAATCTTTGTTAGTTATTCGCAGCAAATATATTCATTTTGCCAGAATAAACGAACAAAAACATCATTTAGTAAGTATTTCCAGCTTTTCCATGTATGCGTAGTCTGTTACGTCTATCTTGCAGGGGACTAAAGAGGCATACCCTTCGTTGAGCGCAACAATGTCGGAACCCGGGCGGATGGGACGTCTTTCGTGTAGCGAACCGGTAAGCCAATAAACGGGCTTCCCTTCTGCATCCTCCTTAAGGTCGTATTCGTCCGTGAAGCGTGCGTCTGCCTGTCTGCAAACCTTGATCCCTTTTACCTGTGGGATATTCGGGACATTCAGGTTCAGGTAGGTACCTTGTGGAAGTCCTTCTTTCAACACATAATCTATTACAGCGCGTCCCAATCGGCACGATTCGCTGAAATCAGCATTTTTCTCTCCATCGCATGTCAGGGAAAGGCCAACGGAAGGGATATCCATAATACAGCCTTCTATGGCTGCCCCCATCGTGCCGGAATAATGCACGCAAACAGACATATTCCCTCCATGGTTGATACCCGATGCCAATAAATCAGGCTTTATACCTAAATGAATAGCCAGCTTCACACAATCCACCGGCGTACCGGAACAACTATAAACCGTCATATCTCCGTCTTGTTCCAACAACTCAAAAGTAAGAGGAGTTGTAGAGGTTATGGCGCCCGACATCCCCGACCGAGGCCCATCGGGAGCAAAAACAATCAACTTACCCAACCCCTTCAAACTTTTCGTTAATTCCCTAATACCTTTGGCGTTCACACCATCATCATTCGTTATTAAAATAACCGGTTTGTCCATTTTCATTATTTCCTTTATAATTTAAACAACAAATATAGGCATTTGTGTTCAAATTGTCATTCGATGCTTCATAGAAAACGACCAGCATATCAACCCGAAGAGATAAAGGTCAACATTACAATAAAAATGTAAACCGACGATTTCTTTCACAGCAGATTATTTTGAACTATAATTAATCTTGTCAACCAATTGCAGAAAATAATCCGCTGACCAAATATCCATTTCCGAAGCATTTTTGATAAATGGGCGAATATCGTTTTTGACCAAATTAATATCCGTCTTTAATATTTTGTCTTTCAATAAGTTTTTGAAAATTTCGAGGGTAAAATCCTCGGCTTTGATTGCATTGATTTGTTCGGTTCGTTGTTGCAAATGCTTAAAATTCAATTTCGTACTATTGCGAACATACCACTCAAAGTCATACCAATCGCGCCCTTTTACCCGGCTTTTCCATGCGCGGAACAATAGTGCGTGCATTTTTCCGGCGTATAAATCTGGTAGCGTGTAACAGCGCACCATAAAAGAAAAGGGCAACATTAAAAGTTTATGTTCCGTTGAAAAGCCCAAGGGTGGCTGTGTATTGACTTCTATTTTGATTTTTATGCTTTTTTCTGTGGTAAAAGCCAGATTGTAAATTTCGGTGTTGTCCTTCAAAAACGCCGATTCTACATTGGTTTGCGTTTTCTTTTCTTTTCGCGTGATAGTGATTTCCCACCCAAGCGAATGAAATTCAGCGGTTATGGCATCGAAATAGTTTTCCAAATGAAAATTTTCATTGGGCTGCAAAAGCGAAAAGTCCATGTCTTCACTGAACCGCTCTAAGCCGTAAAAAATGCGGAGGCAAGTGCCACCGTAAAAAGCAGCATGGTTGAAAAAACCACCGTGATACAAACCTGCCAAGGCTGTTTGCTGCATCACTTCGTGAATCACATTTTGCTCTTCTACTTTCGTTGTAGGCAAATAACGCGCTAATATACTGTCAAAAACACTATTTCCCATTTTGCAATAATTTTAATAATTGAGTTAATTCCGTTTTCTTTTTGCCAAATTCAATACATGCCGCAACTATATCAACATCGAACGAAGATAATGCAGACATTTCAAACCTCAAATCTTCTTCCAAATATTCGTTCATTGCTTTGACAGACTGTATTCTGAGATTTTGAGTGGTAACAATCTTGTCGCACAATGCCTTTTCGGGTGTAGCAATAAGGTAAGCATATTCATTATCAACTATTTGTTGACTAATACCAATTGGATAATATTTGTCGGGTACCTTTATATACTCAAAATGTCCAAGCGGCGTATCATACTGCTTATGAAGCGTCATGCAAACCGAACGCATCGCATACACCCTTTCCGGAATGAGTCCATAATGAGAAAGAGCTGAGTCGAGCGAAACATACGAAGGTCTGTATAAATGATTAGCCACGAGTTCGCTTGAGATTTTTTGATTATGAACTTTTTGGGAAACGACATACAAATTCCGCTTGACCCTAATTATAAGTCCCTTGCGCTCTAATTCGGATACCTTTTCATCCGGACGCTTCAAATCGCTGTACAACGAATATAAAATGTCTTTATTTATGGGAACAATCCCCAAATTCTTTAATCGTTCCATTACTTGTATAAATAAAATCGCCGCAAAGATAGTAGAATCTCGATAGATAATCGTAAAATATACGGATAATTATCAAAATTTTGCTATTTTCTCGTTAGTGTAATCGTCTTTTGTGCGTATTTGACTCCGTCGATGGCTTTGCCATTCGTAACGCGAGAGCATATTTTCAAAAATTGAGTTCATTCGATATGTGGGAAATCTACATCTTCAGGTTAAAGCAGTTGCCGGGTATCCCTCGGTTGAGCAAAAAATGTTTTTCTTTGCGTTTTTTCTGTTACAACTATGGAATGAACTAAAAAACAGTTAACTTTGTACTATCGGTTAATTAAATAATAGAGATGAACCAAAATATTACCATAGAAGTGATTGATAAAGGCGCAATGTCCTTGTTAAAGGGTATGGAAAGATTGCGCCTTATACGACTATCCTCGAAAAGCTTGCCTCAAAAAACAAATTTGGCAAAGAAATACAGAGGTGCGATGACTAAGCAGTCTACTATTGAAATAGACAACCAATTGGATGAACTAAGAAACGAATGGGAATGAATTATCTTCTTGATACCAATATCGTTATCTATTATCTTCAACAGCAATTTCCAACAAGTAGCATGTTATTTGTTGACCATTTGTTATCGGTCTCGACTCCTGGTCTATCGGTAATCACCGAAATAGAGCTGCTTTGTTGGAGAACAGCAACCCCAAAAGATATTAAGCTACTCCAAAGTTTTATAAATGATTCAATAGTCTATGAATTAGATAAAGCTATCAAGCTGAAAACAATTGAATTAAGAAAGAGTTTTAAAATAAAACTTCCTGATTCCATCATAGCAGCGACAGCATTGGTTAATAACCTCACTCTAATCACCCGCAATGTGTTAGATTTTAAAGATATTCAAAATCTAAAGATGCAAAATCCTTGGGATTGTGCATAAATGTCCAACTATCCTGCTTGATTTGCGTCGGATTTTCTATCATCTCCAAGTTTGGCTATGGTGTCCTCACCATAGCCGTCAGTTGAGGTAAAACGTAGGTATAATTCTTTATTTCTGGTCGACCATGCAGGCTACGACGGCATCGCCGGTTACGTTGACGGAGGTGCGGAGCATGTCTAAGGGGCGGTCTATGCCCATTATCAGGGCCATGCCTTCAGCGGGGATGCCTACCGAGGTAAGTACTAAGGTGAGGATGACGAAGCTGCCTCCGGGGATGCCGGGAGTGCCTAAGGAGGAGAGTACTGTCATGAATAACACCGTCATTATTTGTGAGAAGTTGAGATCAACACCTAATACCTGTGCTATAAAGAGGATGGCAATTGACTGATAGCATGAAGTACCATCCATATTGACGGTAACGCCTACCGGACATACGAAGGAGGTGACGTCTTCCGAGACGTGTAGTTCTTCTGTTACCGCTTTCATTGTAACCGGCAAAGTAACAGCGCTGCTGCTGGTGGTAAAGGCGAAAAGCTGCACCGGATACATCGCGCGGATAAATTCCTTGATGCTGTGTTTTGAGAAGAACTTGATGATGAGCGGATAAAAGATAAACATGATCATCAGCATAGCCGCTATGACGGTTACGGCATACAATCCCAAAGCGCTGAACACACTTACATTTCCTTTGGAATCTGTTACCACTGCTGCCATGAGCGCCAGCACGCCTATGGGTGCAAACCCAATGATAAGGCTTACCATCTTCATGATTATATCATTCAAGCCGTCAAAGAGATCAATTACAGGTTTTACAACCGAGCGCGGAATCATTAACGCGGCCAAACCAAATAGTATGGCGAAGAAAATAACCTGCAGCATATTTGCATTATTACTGGAAGCAGCGATGATGTTATCAGGCACAATCACCTTCAGGAACCGCAAAGGCCCTTCATCATGGAGTTGTTCTGCTGCTATGGTCTTTTCGGTAAGAGTGCTCCGGTAGGCATCCTGCATATCTGCGGCGGCAGCCGGATCAACCAATGCGCCGGGTTTAACTATCAATCCTAACCCGATGCCGAAGACCACAGCTACTGTAATAAAAATAAAATAAAGCAATAAAGTGCGCCCTCCAAGCTTTGAAAACTTGCTTACGTCTTTCAGCCCGGTAATTCCTTTGACTAACGAAATGAAGATAAGCGGGACGGCTATCAGTTGCAACATACGGATAAACAACTGTCCCCATGGAGTAATCCAGTCTTGAACAACTGCCTCTGCGTGAACATACAACGCTACAAGCCCCACAATAATTCCTACAATCATCCCAAGCAGTATCTGCAAGTATAAAGGAGCTGATAAAAGTTTATTTCGTTTTCCCATACATATAGATTTTTATTTTGAAGTGGGCAAAGTTATTCTTTTTTCGTTATTTTTACGCCATCTTTAGAGAAAGTATAACCGAAAAACAACATTTAAAAAAGCAAACTAATTTATGGAACTTTTACAAGTGGAAACAATTTCACAATTCAACAGCGTTTTATCCAATCTTTTCGACCAGGGCATGCACTTTGGATTGGTTGTTCTGAAAGCAGCAGCTATTTTCGTTATCGGAAAGTTAATCATTAATTTAGTAAACAAATTAATCAGGGGCATGCTCAGCAAACGGGCCATTGACCCTTCCATCAAAACGTTTCTTTCGAGCACCATCAATGTGTTATTGATTATCCTCCTTATTATATCCATTATTGGAGCTTTAGGGGTAGAGACAACATCCTTTGCCGCTTTACTGGCGTCGGCCGGTATTGCTGTAGGTATGGCTTTGAGTGGTAACCTCTCTAATTTTGCAGGCGGACTCATTATCCTGCTTTTCAAACCTTTCCGTGTGAACGATTACATTACTGCCCAAGGCACGGAAGGTACGGTAAAAGAAATTCAAATATTCCATACCGTGCTAACTACCTCCGACAATAAGGAGGTGTTTATCCCCAACGGTGCGCTCAGCAGCGGCGTTGTGACCAATTACAATGTGGATAAAAGGCGGGTGGAATGGATATTCGGCGTCGACTATGGTACGGAGTATGAAAAAGTAAAATCTGTAGTGGAAGGATTTCTGGCAGAGGATGAACGTATCCTTAAAACCCCGGCTCTTTTTATAGCCCTCCATACTTTGGGCGATAGTAGTGTGAACGTGGTTGTACGTGTATGGGTGAAAGCTTCCGATTACTGGGGCGTTTACTTCGATACAAACAAGGCCATATATGAAAACTTCAACAAACATGGTATTAATTTCCCGTTCCCGCAACTAACGATCCATCATGGAGACGATTAAGTGGGGGATCATTGGCGCCGGTGATGTGTGTGAAAAGAAGAGCGGACCGGCCTTCTATAAGATAGAACATTCGAGCTTGGTAGCAGTTATGCGTCGTAACGAAGCCCTTGCAAAAGACTTCGCCCTGCGCCATGGCGTTCCACGCTATTATACCGACGCTGATTTGCTGATAAATGATCCGGAGGTAAATGCCATCTATGTAGCCACTCCTCCCAGCACCCATAAGGAATACACCGTCCGTGCGCTGGAAGCAGGTAAACCGGTATACGTGGAAAAGCCGATGGCAATGAACTACGGTGAATGCATGGAAATGCTGATGGCTTCGGAACGCACAGGGCAAAAACTCTTCGTAGCCTATTACCGTCGCGCCCTTCCTTACTTTCGCAAAGTAAAGGAGTTACTCGACTCCCGGTTAATCGGAACCATCTTGTCGGTTGAAATCCATTATACCCGTCCGCCACAGCTTACCGACCTTATTCCCGAACAGCATACCTGGCGCATTAAAAAGGCTATTGCCGGAGACGGCTATTTCTACGATCTGGCTCCCCATACGCTCGACATACTCGACTTCCTCCTCGGCGAGATTAGTGAGGCGAGGGGAATAACGCAGAATCTGGGTGGACTATACGAGGCCGCAGACACCATCTCGGCAACCCTGCAATTTCGATCCGGTGCAGTGGGGACAGGCCTTTGGAGCTTTGTCACATCGCCTGCCTCTACCGAAGACAGTATCCGGATAACAGGCGCCCATGGCGAAATTAGTTTCAACACGTTTGCTTTCCAGCCCATCCGTCTTGCCATAGGCGAAAGCGTGCAAACATTTGAAACCGCCCAGCCCGAACATATCCAACAGCCCCTTATACAAAGCATAGTCGACGAGCTGCGAGGCGTTGGAAGATGCCCTTCAACAGCTTTATCGGCTGCCCGAACATCCAAGGTTATAGATGGTATCATTTATGTTTTTCCCTGAATATATTGAAGTGTTTGGGCTGGACGATTTTGAAACATCTGTAAAGACCATGGAATTTGTAACTCAATTCACGAGTTGCGAATTTGCAGTACGCCCTTTTATCATTAAGTATGGCGATAAAATGCTTGGACGAATGCTTGAATGGTCGTTGCACGAAAATGATATGGTAAGACGATTGGCGAGCGAGGGTTCGCGTCCGCGTTTGCCTTGGGCAATGGCGTTGCCTGCACTGAAAAGCAATCCTACACCCATTTTGCCGATTTTAGAAAATCTAAAAAACGACACTTCGGAATGGGTGCGCAAAAGTGTTGCCAATAATTTAAACGACATATCAAAGGACAATCCAGACGTCGTGAAAGCGATTGCCAAAAAATGGAAAGGCGTCAGCAAAGAAACGGATTGGATTATCAAACACGCTTGTCGAACACTTTTGAAACAGGGAGATGAGGAAGTTTTGGCGTATTTCAACCACAATAAAACGGGGAAAGTTGAAGTTGCGAATTTGAAAGTTACCAACCCTGAATTGAAAATCGGCGAAGATTTATTTTTCACATTTACGCTGCAAAACAGGGAACGCACGCCGCAAAATATCCGGATAGAATACGGCATTTATTATATGAAGCAAAATCGGTCGCTCTCCAGAAAAATTTATAAGATAAGCGAACGCGAACTTCAGCCGGATGAAAAGATAGATATTTCGCGCAAGCAAAGTTTCAGAATAATAACTACCCGGAAATTTTATGTCGGCGAACACAAACTTTCCATTATAATTAACGGACGGGAACAAATGATAACAGAATTTGAGTTGTCGGCAGACTAAAAAATCAGGGGAAGAATGCGAAGTAATAATCATACTTGTTCTTTGCACAAGCAGGCACTATTCACAGTCATTTTTGCTTTCTATCAAATTTTACCATTCTTTCTATTGTTTCGACCCATCGGGTCGTATGTTTATAGAAAAATGTCAAACCACACGATGTGCGACCCCAAAGGGGTCGAATGGTGGGTGGGTGGGGGGGGGCAATCATTGCTATAAATATGTGACCCATTCTGGGTCTCCAATAAATTTTTCGGGTGCCCCAATGACGAAAACAGGAGAGACGCGGCACGCATGTACATTTGCGCACGCACGTAGAGACGCGATTAATCGCGTCTCTACACGATATGTTTTTATTTTGTCATTCGTCATTGATTCGTATCTTTGTAGCAAAATGTCAAAAATAGCAGAATGTCAAAAAATGGTCTTTTTTTTCTTCGATTTTTGAGGCGAATTTGGGCTTTTAACACGAAAAACGCAGGGATTTGCGGGTTTGGCAAATACAAAAAGACAGCAATGATGAGTTGAAAATTGAAAATTGAAAGTATAGAGCGGGAATAATGCTCTACTATTTGTATTTTCCTTTCAATGGCTGCCATAACGTCATTTAGGCACTCAAGGGATTTAAGGGCATTATAGATCTTAACAGATCTTAATATTAACCAAATAATAACTAATATTAAATGACATTCACAATTCATCCTCATCTCTTTGGAAAATCATTTAGATGATTTTAAAAATGATCTAAATGAAATTTCCAAATCATGCTGATGACGTTCGGCAATCATCTAAATGATTTCCCCAAAAGAAGCCGTCTTTTCAAAATATTTTTCCCAGATATTGACAAAAGCTTTACATATCCGTTAACTTTGGCCGATTTCGTCGAAACTCCGAATTTCTCGTAACACAAAAATGCCCGTTTTCCTGACAAAAGAGGGCCGTTTTAACTATTTTTAATTGACAAATGAAAAATGGCGTTCTCTTAAATCCGGTTAATTACGAATGACGGATTATTGCCGGCTTGGATATAAGAGGTTGGAAGGACAGTGAAAGGAGTGAAACGATTTTGGCTTGAAATTGCTATGTAGAGAAATAATGTTACTTTTGTGGATTCATTCAATTAATAAATGTGGGATAATAAAAAAGAAAATATTTATGAAGCAGAGTATTATTTATTTAACAGCAATTTCGACTATGATTGCAGTATCTTGTAGCGAAAACAAAAAGGAAACGGCCAAAGGGATTGATATCAAGAATTTGGATACTACGGTTGTTGCCGGTAATGATTTTTACCGTTATGCCGATGGTGGTTGGATTGATTCTCATGTATTAAAACCGGAAGATGCCCGTTTTGGGACTTTCGATGAACTGGACGAAAAGAGTCAGGAGCAAGTGAAAAACCTGATTATCGAGATTTCTCAAAAGACAAATGCACAAGGCAGTGTCGCACAAAAGATAGGCGACTTGTATGCCTTAGCTATGGACAACGATCGCCTGAACACAGAAAAGGCTACGCCTCTTACTCCTTATTTAGAGCAAGTGAATGCACTGACGAACAAAGCGAATCTTGCGGAAACTTTGGGCTTATTGAACCGCAACGGCGCCATGCCATTCTTTAGTTATTATGTGGCAGCAGACGACATGAACAGTTCGCTCAACATTTTGCATATTTTTCAGGGTGGCTTCCGAATGGGCGACCGGGATTATTATCTGCTGGACGACGAACATAGTCAAACATTGCGCGCCAAATATGTGGAACTCATTGAAAAACTCTTTACCCTTTCGGGTTATTCTCCCGATGAAGCCAAAAGCGCGTCCGACGCCGTAATGAAAATTGAAACACAGTTGGCCAAAGTTGCTTTATCACGCGTACAGCTTCGTGACCCGGTTGCCAACTACCACAAAATCCCGCTTTCCGAATTGGTTCAACGTTCACCGGAGATCAATTGGGAGGTTTTCTTCAACACCGTTGGCATCAAGGGTTTGACAGAGTTAGATTTGGGTCAGTTGGAACCCATCGCCGAAGTGAGCAAGATTATCAAAGAATATCCCCTTCAAGACATTAAGTACTACTTGAGCTGGAATGTGATCCGTTCTGCTTCTTCCTTCTTAAGTGATGAATTTTCGGATGCCGGCTTTGAATTTTACGGGAAAGCTTTGTCGGGCAAAGAACAACAAGAGGAACGTTGGAAACGAGCGGTAAATATGGTAAATAGTTCGCTGGGAGAAGCAGTAGGACAGATTTATGTGGAGAAATATTTTCCGCCGGTGGCTAAAGAAAAAATGTTGGTACTTGTAAAGAACCTGCAAACTGCTTTGGGTGAAAGAATTGACAACCTGCAGTGGATGGGTAGCGATACAAAAGCGAAAGCAAGGGAAAAATTGGCTAACTTCCATGTGAAAATCGGCTACCCGGATAAATGGCGCGACTACTCAAGTCTGCAAATCGACAAAAATGAGTCCTACCTGGCCAATGCTGTCCGTTCCAACAATTTTGACTACGACTACATGATCAGCCAGTTCAACAAACCGGTTGACAAAGACGAATGGGGGATGAATCCTCAAACGGTAAATGCATATTACAACCCTTCTACAAATGAGATTTGCTTCCCCGCAGGCATTCTTCAACCGCCTTTCTTTAATGTTGACGCCGACGATGCTGTCAACTACGGAGCCATTGGCGTAGTGATTGGCCACGAGATGACACATGGATTCGATGACCAGGGTCGTCAATTTGACAAAGATGGAAACTTAACCGATTGGTGGACAGCAGATGATGCTGCAAAGTTCAATGAAAGAACAAAGGTATTAGTAGATTTCTTCGACAATATTATCGTAAAAGACACCATTCATGCAAATGGCAAACTCACACTGGGAGAAAACATTGCTGACCAAGGTGGATTGCAGGTTTCCTGGCAAGCTTATCAAAACACGCTGAAAGGGAAAGAAGCACCTCAGCCTATCGACGGATTTACTGATGCACAAAGGTTTTTCCTGGGCTATGCTACCGTTTGGGCAGCCAATATACGCGATGCGGAAATTCTTCGTCGCACCAAGATGGATGTACATTCCTTAGGGAAATGGCGCGTGAACGGCGCTCTACCCCAAATCGATGCCTGGTATGATGCTTTCAATGTAAGGCCTGAAAACACCATGTATGTACCGAAGGAAAAACGTGTAGCCATCTGGTAAACAAATAAATATAATGACCATGAATTCAAAAGACATTTCACGCCGCTACTTTCTGAAGCAAGCGGTAGCGGCTTCTGCTGCAACGGCAATTCCTGCATTTTGGACGCCGGCTAAAGCTAACCCTGTAACAACCTCTCCTTTTGTAAGCGCAAACGATAAGGTTAATCTGGCGCTTATAGGAATTGGTCAACGGGGAGGAGAGATTGCTAACGAGTTTATAAATACCGGCTTGTGCAACATCGTTGCCTTGTGTGATGTAGATATGGGCGTTCCCCATACGCAGGAGATTATCTCCAAATGCCCCGGCGTTCCTCAGTTTCAAGACTTTCGCAAGATGTTTGAAAAGATGGGGAACCGGATTGACGCCGTAACAGTCGGCGTTCCCGATTTTTCACATTTTCCCATCGCCATGGAAGCAATGGCTCACAGCAAACATGTATACGTAGAAAAACCCCTCGCACGCACTTTCCAGGAAATAGAACTGCTGATGGCGGCAGAAAAAAAATACGGCGTAGTGACCCAAATGGGTAATCAGGGACACTCGGAAGCCAATTACTTCCAGTTCAAAGCCTGGCAGGATGCCGGTATCATCAAAGACGTAACTTCCGTTACGGCTCACATGAACAACGTTCGCCGCTGGCATGAATGGGATCCGAAGATGAGTAGCTTCCCGGCTGCCGAGCCTATACCAAGTACGTTGGACTGGGATGTCTGGCAGGGAGCAAAGCATCCGCACGATTACAACCACGACTATGTGCTCGGCCAATGGCGCTGCTGGTACGACTACGGGATGGGCGTATTAGGCGACTGGGGTGCACATATCATTGATACCGTGCACCAATTCCTCGATTTAGGACTGCCGTATGAAATAAATCCCACCTACCTGAAAGGACATAATCCGTTCTTCTACCCGATGTCGTCTACGATTGTCTTCCGCTTCCCGGAAAGGAATAATATGCCTGCATTAGATATCAACTGGTACGATGGACTGGATAACATCCCACCCGTTCCGGAAGGATACGGTACGTCGGACTTAGACCCCAACATCCCGCCCGTAGCAGGTGGCAAAATTCAGCCTACGAAGCTGAATCCGGGGAAAGAAATCTATACGAAGACGCTTACCTTCAAAGGTGGCTCGCATGGAAGCACCCTTTCAATCATACCTCCTGAGAAGGCGAAAGAAATGGCTTCCAAGTTGCCCGAAGTACCCAAAAGCCCGTCTAACCACTATGCCAACTTCCTGCTGAGCTGCATGGGGAAAGAAAAGACTCGTTCGCCATTCTCCATATCCGGCCCCTTGAGCCAGGTATTCTGCTTAGGCGTTTTAAGCCAATGGCTGGGCACTAAATTGTTGTTCGACCGCGAAACAAAGCGCATCACCAATAACCCCCTTGCCAATCAACTGCTCTACGGCGAACTCCCCCGCAAAGGCTGGGAAGGTTACTATAAAATTTGATTCTGCAAATAATTTTGGCGCAAACAAGAAAATTGAGTAAGTTTGCAGAGCCTTTTTAGGAGGCGCTGATAAAAATATATGGAGCCAAAAGATTTTATAGAAGAAGACCGTGAGAATATTAATGGAGATGAGCTTAGTACGGAAACTCATTCTGAATATAAAGCACCCGGAAAGGAAGGTAAAATAGTTCACCATCTTTCCGGGATGTATCAGAATTGGTTCCTTGACTATGCTTCTTATGTTATACTGGAACGTGCCGTTCCGCACATTAACGATGGACTGAAACCGGTTCAGCGACGAATCCTTCATTCCATGAAACGCCTGGATGACGGACGCTATAACAAGGTGGCCAATATCGTGGGTCATACCATGCAGTTCCACCCCCATGGCGATGCCTCCATCGGCGACGCTCTGGTACAATTGGGACAGAAGGAACTTCTTATTGACTGCCAGGGAAACTGGGGAAATATCCTTACCGGCGACGGTGCAGCAGCACCCCGATATATAGAAGCCCGGCTTACCAAGTTTGCCCTTGAAACAGTCTTTAACCCCAAAACAACCTCATGGCAACCTTCGTACGACGGCCGAAACAAAGAACCGGTTACATTACCCATCAAGTATCCCCTCCTGCTTGCACAAGGCGTGGAAGGTATAGCTGTAGGTTTATCGTCCAAGATTCTGCCCCACAACTTTAACGAGTTGCTGAATGCCAGTATCGCTTATCTGAAAGGAGAGTCGTTTACACTATACCCCGACTTCCAGACAGGCGGCTACATAGACGTAAGCAAATACAACGACGGAGAACGGGGAGGGTCGGTTAAAGTACGCGCCAAGATTAACAAGCTTGACAATAAAACCCTTGCGATTACCGAAGTGCCTTTTGGAAGAACAACCTCTTCCCTTATTGATTCTATCCTGAAAGCCAATGATAAAGGCAAGATAAAGATTAAGAAGGTAGATGATAATACAGCAAGGGATGTAGAGATACTGGTACATCTGTCGCCCGGCGTCTCGCCCGACAAAACGATAGACGCCTTGTATGCTTTCTCAGACTGCGAAATCAGCATATCGCCAAACTGCTGCGTGATTATGGACAACAAACCCCATTTCCTCACAGTAAGCGACGTTTTGCGCCATTCTGCAGACAATACTCTTAACCTGCTTCGTACCGAACTGGAGATTGAGAAAGGCGAGCTTGAAGAGGCCCTTTTCTATGCATCGCTCGAAAAGATATTCATTGAAGAACGTATCTATAAGGATAAAGAATTTGAAACCGCTAAGGATATGGATCAGGCCATTGTGCATATCGGCCATCGCCTGGAGCCTTTCAAGTCCAATTTCATCCGCGAAGTAACCCGCGAAGATATCCTCCGCCTGATGGAGATAAAGATGGGACGCATCCTGAAGTTCAATTCCGATAAGAGCAACGATCAGATTGCCCAAATAAAGAAAGACATCATTCAGGTGGAAAATCACCTGAATAATATAGTGGGTTATACCATCGACTGGTTTACGAATCTGAAAACGAAGTATGGCGCCAATATCACAAGGATGACGGAAATACGCGACTTTGACACCATCGAAGCTGTCAAGGTAGTTGAAGCAAACGAAAAGCTATACATCAACCGGGCGGAAGGCTTTATTGGCATGTCGCTCAAAAAAGATGAGTTTATCTGCGATTGCTCCGATATAGATGACGTCATTATCTTCTACCGCAATGGTACCTTCAAGGTTGTAAAAATAGCAGACAAGATGTTTGTGGGTAAAGACGTCATTTACGCCAATGTCTTTACCCGTAATGAAGTCCGCACGATATACAACGTTGTTTACCGAGACGGCAAGATGGGGTACAACTATATCAAACGCTTTAATGTTACAGGCGTTAACCGCGACAAAGAGTATCAAATTACCAAAGGAACGGAAGGCTCGCGTATCATGTATTTCAGCGTGAATCCAAACGGCGAAGCTGAGACGATTAAGGTGATACTCAAACCCAAGCCTCGACAGAAATTGCTGGTCTTCGAGAAAGACTTCAGCGAAGTAAATATCAAAGCTCGTTCAGCCATGGGTACCATCTTCACAAAAGCGGAAATACATAAAATATCCCTGAAACAAAAAGGCAACTCTACGTTGGGAGGCCGCTTGGTATGGTTCGACAGGAATGTACTACGTATCAACTTCGACGGACGCGGTGATGAATTAGGTGAGTTCAAGGGTGAGGATCAGATATTAGTCATCCTGCGCAACGGCGACTTCTATCTAACAAGCGTAGAACTGAGCAACCATTACGAAGACAATATTCTGATTATAGAGAAATATAAACCGGATAAGGTATGGACAGCTGCCATCTATGATGCAGACCAAGGCTACCGCTATCTGAAACGTTTCCAACCGGAAGCTTCCAACCGCAAGCAAAATTTTGTAAGCGAGAATCCCGACAGCCGCCTGTTTCTACTTACCGACGAGGTATATCCGCGCATAGAAGTCATCTTTGGAGGCAAAGACCAGGCTCGCGAACCTTTAGTGATAGATGCTGAAGAGTTTATCGGCGTAAAATCCTTCAAGAGCAAAGGAAAACGCATCACTTCTTTCGAAGTACAAACCATTGACGAGCTGGAGCCGACCCGCTTCCCGAAAGAACCGGAAGAAACAGAACAAGAAAATAGTTCCGAAGTAGACGAAAACAAAGCCGTCGATGAGCCGGAAAAAAGCAATAACGATTTAATTGACGAAATAACCGGACAAATGAAACTATTTGATGAATAAAAACAGCCTATGAGGAAAATAATCGAACTAATTACAGGATGCCTTCTATCATTCACTCTTTCTGCACAATCAGGTTCCGGAGATCGGGTAATGCAAGAAGGCACCTTGTTTGGCTTCGGCACATCGCATGTAAAAGACACGTACCTCTCCCCCTTCAACTATTCAGGATGGGGAGGGCGTATCCTCAACGAGCGCATGACGATTATGCAATCCAGGTACTTTTCCCGTCAGCAAATCATCAGTGTAGACATATCTTCTACCAAGAATCCGGCAGAGAATGTGAACGACTTCGGAGCCTTTGTTGATTATTCACTGAGGTATCACTACCACCTCGTAAATGGAGAAACGTTTAAGCTATTAACCGGCGCTCAAGCTCAAGTGATGGGCGGGTTCATCTACAATACGCGCAACGGCAACAATCCCTTATCGGCTAAAGTCGATATAGATTTGGGACTATCCATCATCGCTTTCTATACACTCCGGATAAACAATTATCCGCTCGTATTCCGCTATCAGGGCGAAGTACCCTTTGTCGGCGTCTTCTTCGCTCCCCCCTATGGAGCCTCTTATTACGAGATATTCAACGAGGGAAATACATCCGACATCATTGCCTTCAACTCCCTCGGTAATAAGCTTTCCCTGCAGAATTATGCGACGATAGATATACCTGTTCATACTTCCACGCTCAGGTTGGGATACCTGAACAGTTTATACAATACCGATATTAAAGACATACAGACCCATATCTACTCCAATACATTTATGATAGGTTGGGTCAAAGAATTTTATCTAAAATGAGACGCTACACCACATACCTGCTTAGCCTGACAGTTGCATTCCTCACTGCAGGATGCGAGATGGCAGATGTGTGTGACTCATCCCCACGCCAAAACTTCGAAGCCTTTTGGAAATTATTAGACGAAAACTACTGCTACTTCGATTACAAGCAAGTAGACTGGGACGAGGTTTACAATCAGTACAGCCCGATGGTGAATGAAACTATGAACGAAAGTGAATTTTTCCATATCTTAAGCGATATGGCAAACAAACTGAAGGACGGGCACATCAACGTTAGGGCTAAATACTTCTTTTCCGCCTACGATGGATGGTACATAGGCTCTCCCTCCAATTTCAACTGGAATATCATCCAAGATTACTATCAAGATGGACAGTATGCCGGCGCATTCGACGAAATACGATACAACCAACTTGCCGATAATCAAGTAGGATACATCTACTACGGCAGTTTCAGCGAAAGCATTTTAGAGTCCGAGCTAAACGAAATATTCGACTCGTTCAAAGACTGCAAAGGCCTGATTATAGACGTGCGCAACAACGGAGGAGGATCGTTAACCAATTCCGACCGCTTAGCCTCCCGCTTCCTCGACACAAGAACACTATGCGGATACATCCAGCACAAGACCGGCAAAGGGCACGGAGACTTCTCCACCCCCTACCCCATCTATTTAGTGCCTTCCAAGGGCGATTTATGGCTCAAACCAGTCATAGTACTAACCAACCGCAGATGTTTCAGCGCAGCTAATAATTTCGTCAGCAAAATGCACGTATTACCAAACGTATACACCTTGGGCGACACAACCGGCGGAGGCAGCGGCTTCCCCTTCACTTCCGAACTACCCAACGGCTGGGAAGTCCGTTTCTCCACCAGCCCCATCTTAGACATCAACAAACAACACACCGAGTTCGGCATAGCCCCCGATATACAAATATCCCTCGACTCCAAAGACGAAGAAAAGCGCAAAGACACCCTCATAGAAACCGCCATCCAACACCTATTAGGCACCAACTAATCGTCCAAAAACTAAAAACTCCCCTAAACACTTGCAAAAATCCCAAAAACCCCTTACATTTGCCCCCGCAAACCTGCGGCTGTGGTGTAATTGGTAGCCACGCCAGACTTAGGATCTGGTGCTTCACGGCGTGGGGGTTCGAGTCCCTTCAGCCGCACGGAAATAAAAAGAAAGCTCCTGAAATTCAGCGAATTTCAGGAGCTTTTTGTCTTTGAGCATTCTTCTGAAAAAGCAAAATGGAGCAATTTTGAGGGCTTTTTTGTGACTAAATCGTGGTCCATGCTTGATGAAACAGGATTGAAGTACAATGCGACAAAGTTTATCAAGACTTGCCTGTTCAAACGTGAAATTAAGTATGTGAAATTGGACAAGGCTGCAATGGACTATTATATGCGATTGACTACTTTCCACTCGCAATTTCGGGCAATCGGTGTGAATTACAATCAGGTCGTTAAACATCTGAAAGCTACTTTTACGGAGAAAATGGCGTTGGCTATGCTGTATAAGTTGGAAAGAGCAACGATAGAATTAGTTACAATCAATCAGAGAATTGAGAAACTGACGGAGGAGTTTGAACAAAAATATTTACAAATAAAATGAAAGATAGTCATTGAGTTATATATTTATCCGATTATATTTCCTATATTTGCAATCAAATTAAAATCATTAAGCAATGAATCGGTTAAAAGAAATCCTGCATGAAAAAGGAATAAAACAGACGTGGTTGGCTGAAAAATTGGGCAAAAGTTTCAAGATGGTGAACGGCTATGCCTGTAATAGACAGCAACCGCCGTTGGAGACATTGTATAAGATAGCGGAAATATTGCAAGTGAGTGTAAAGGATTTGTTGGTGGAGGATAAAAAGAAAATTTAAATTTTTCATGCTGAAAACTCAAAATATAGTTGTAAATAAAAAATTGTTATGCGAGTAAAATTAAGTAAAGCAGTTAAAATGTTCTTTGGAAATTCTTCCTTGGAAATGGTCTATTTTGAGGCAATTGCCAATGCTTTGGATGCAGGGGCAACCCAAATAGACATTGCTATTTCTGCTCAAGATTATAGCCAACCTGAAACATTGACCATAGAAATATCAGACAATGGTATTGGTTTTACCGATGAACGATTTCAAAAATTCAGCAATTTGTTTGATGTTGATGATACAACCCATAAAGGGTTGGGACGCTTGGTTTATTTGTGCTATTTTGAAAAAACTCTTGTATCAAGTAATTACAATGACTATTTTTCAAGAAAATTTGAATTTTCGGATGCCTTTAACGAAGATAGTGAAATAATAAAAAATGAAAATAAGAGCAATAATGGTACAACATTATCTATGTCAGGATATACTTTAGAACGTTTAAGACAACACACATATATCCAGCCTACTTATTTGAAAGGTAAAATTCTAGAAAAATTTTATTCGCGCCTGTTTAGATTAAAACAAAACAATCAACAAGTGGAAATTTCTATTTCAGCAACGGTTAATAAGAAAACTGCTAATGCTGTCTTATCAACCAACGATATTCCTAGTTTTACTTTTGTTCCTGTAGAAGACAAACTTGATTTTTTCTCAAAAATAGAGTTTTATTATAACATTGAAGAGGCATCAATGGAGATTAGCAGTGCGATTACTGCCATTTCTGTAGATAATCGAACGTATCCGATAGACATTATTGCACCAGAAAATTTCCCTGTCGGATATAAAATGGTTTTCCTTTTATTTTCTGATTATTTTAATGGTCAAGTAGATGCTGCTCGTGAAACCATTAATATGCCAGAACTCGAAAAAGTCAAAAAGTTATTCAGAAAGGAAATTGCTAAAATTATAGATAAAGAAGTACCTCAAATAACACAACGGAATCAAGAAAGGAAACAACGCTTAATAAATCGTTTTCCTCATTTGAATGGTTTATTTGAAATTGAAGGAATTGGATATACTTCCGAAGATGAATTATTAAAAAAAGCACAAGAGCAATTTTTCCGTGCGCAAAGGAAAATATTAGGTGTTTCACATTTGACAGATGAACAATTTAAGGAGTCATTAGAATTGTCTTCACGTGCGTTAACTGAATACATTATGTTCAGGCAAATAACTATCAATAAACTAAAGTCTTATGATAAGAATAATTCGGAGTATGATATTCATAATTTGATTGTTCCAAGACGAGAACAATTTGACGGAAGTAATTTGCAAAATGATTTGTATAGGAATAATGTTTGGATACTTGACGATAAATATATGACATACGACACTGTTTTGAGCGAAGCAGATATGTCGAAAGTTATAAGTGTAATCACAGAAGGAGAAGTCGTTGAAAAAGATGATGATAGACCTGATATTGCTCTGATCTTTTCGGGAAATCCAAATGACGAGGACAATAATAGAAAAGTAGATGTTGTTATCGTTGAATTAAAGAAAAAAGGACTTTCAACAGAACTAAATTCAGTTGTGGAAGTACAATTGGAAAATAGAGCACGTAAATTGATGCAATATTACAAAAATAAAATTCAACAAATATGGTTTTATGGTATTGTCGAATTTAATGAGGAATACGAATTGCATTTAGAGGCAGATTATCATAGACTCTATTCAAATGGGAAAGTATATTATCGAAACAAAGAAGTTGTTTTGCAGAGAAGCCCACGTGTTTCTCTACCTATTGGTGTTTTTATAATGGATTTTGAGGCGGTTGTAGATGATGCAAATGCAAGAAATTCTACCTTTTTAAATGTTATCAAAAGTAAATTCAAGCAACCATGAGTGCACCCCACATCACCACCTATCTCGTCTCCCTCTCCGCCCTTTACTCCCAAGGCATTACCACCGAACACTCTTTCCGCGGTGCACTGGAAACCCTGCTCAAAAGCATGACCAGCTTTGCCGTTGTGAACGAAGCACAACATATCACTTGTGGTGCCCCCGACCTCACGCTTTTGAAAAACAATCTTCCTGTCGGTTATGTGGAAGCAAAAGACATTGGCAAAAATCTGAACTCGAAGGATTACAAAAATCAATTCGACAGATACAAAAAAGCTCTCGATAATCTGATTATTACCGATTATCTGACTTTTCAACTATTTGAAGGAGAAAATTTTATCACAGAAATCTCCATTGGCAAAATCCTGCCGGGTAAGATAGAGCCAATTCCCGAAAATTTTCCCGCTTTCATCGAACTGATTAGAACATTTTCGCAATACAACGGAAAATCAATCACAAATTCCAGACAGTTAGCCGAATTTATGGCTGCCAAAACGCAACTTTTAGCGGAGGTGATTGAAAAAGACATTACCGATAGCGATGTAAACAATCCGATGCGTCAGCAACTGAAAGGTTTTCAGCAAGTTTTGTTACCAACAATGACCGAGGCCCAATTTGCCGATATTTATGCGCAAACCATTGCTTACGGTATGTTTGTCGCACATTTGCAGGATTTGTCAAATGAAAATTTTACCCGCCAACGCGCCGAAATATTAATTCCGAAATCCAATCCGTTTTTAAGAAATCTTTTTCATTACATCGCTTACGACCTCGACGAAAATATCCGATGGCTTGTCGATTCACTTGCCGACATGTTTAATTATGTGGATATTACAGCCATTCACAAAGAATTTGAAAGCAAGGACAAAGACCCTTTCCTGCATTTTTACGAAGATTTTCTTACAAAATACGACAAGCAGCTGAAAAATGCAAGAGGCGCATATTATACGCCTACGGCGGTGGTTAAATTTATTGTGCAGGCGGTTGATGATATTTTGAAAAACGGTTTTGGAATTGCTAACGGTTTGGCAGACAATTCAAAAGTTGAACATAATGAACAAACATTTCACAAGGTGCAAATTCTTGACCCCGCTACCGGTACAGGCACATTCCTTGCCGAAGTAGTGCGGAATATTTATCAAAAATTTGAAAACAATGTCGGAATGTGGAGCGATTATGTGCGAAATCATTTAATTCCACGCCTCAACGGTTTTGAAATCATGATGTCGCCCTACACCATGGCGCATTTGAAAATCGAAACCATTTTGCAGGAATTTGGCTGCATCGCAGACAATAACAACAGATTACAAATTTATCTTACCGACAGTCTGGAAAATCCGAAGGCAAACGTAAACCCCATTCCTTTTGCGCAATGGTTGAGCAACGAAGCTGCCGAAGCCGCAAAAATCAAAAACAATGTGCCGGTAATGGTTATTTTGGGAAATCCGCCATACAGCGGCGAAAGTCAAAATAAAGGCGAATGGATTTTGCACCTGATGGAAGATTACAAAAAAGAACCGACAGGTGGACGTTTACAGGAGAAAAATCCAAAATGGCTTAATGATGACTACGTCAAATTCATTCGTTTCGGACAATATTTTGTTGAGAAAAACGGCGAGGGTATTCTGGCGTATATCAATAACCACAGTTTTTTGGATAATCCGACTTTCCGCGGTATGCGATATAATCTGCTGCAAACTTTCGACAGAATTTATATTATTGATTTACATGGAAATGCAAAGAAAAAAGAAACTGCGCCCGATGGCGGCAAAGACGAAAATGTATTTGATATTCAACAGGGTGTGAGTATCAATATTTTTATAAAAACCCAAAACGAAGCAAGTAAAGATTGCAAAATCTATTATTACGATTTATTCGGTAAACGGCAGGAAAAATATAATTTCCTGTTGGAAAATAATTTGGAAACAATTGGGTGGACGGAACTGTCACCACAAGCCCCGCAGTATTTCTTTACAAATAAAGATTTTGAATACAAGGAAGAATATGAAAAGGGATTTTTGATAAACGATTTGTTTTATGTTAGTTCATTAGGGCTTCTCACAAAAAGAGATAATTTATCAATAGGCTTTACTGATACAGAATTAAAACAAAATTTATTATATTTTTTAGACGAAAACACCTCAGTCAAAGAAGTTTGTTCTTATTTTGAGATTCCGATTATTGATAAAGACAAATGGAATGCAGAGAATGCAAGAAAGAAAGTCAATAAAAATAATTTGGATTTAGAAATTGCAAATATTACTTATAGACCTTTTGACAAAAGAAAAATATTTTACAATGAGTATTTTGTTGCTCGTCAAAATAAAAAGGTATTAGGAAATTTCAAACAGCCTAATTGTGCTATTGTAATAGGTAGACAAGGACAAGCAGTTGGGAATAGTTTATGGGACATTGTGTTTATTTCAGATGGTTTGATAGACCAAAATATTTTCAGACGAGGTGGCGGAACAGTTTTTCCGCTTTATCTTTATCCTGTTGAAGGTGCTGTTTTTCAAGATGAAAAATGTGCTCTTAATTTGAATACAGATATTTTATTCGACATTCAATACAATTTTATAGAAGGAGAAGTTAACGAAAAAGGGCAGTATATTGATGTTTCTGGTAAAGAAATAACTATTTATTTTGAACCGATAGACTTGATAGATTATATCTATGCGATTCTACATTCGCCCTCATACAGAGAAAAATACAAAGAATTTCTAAAAATAGATTTTCCGCGTATTCCGTATCCAAAAAATGCAGAACAATTTAATAAATTAGCGGCGTTTGGCGAAAAATTAAGGCATTTGCACTTAATGGAAAATATTACCGTTCCGAATAACTTCGCCAATTTCCCCAAATCAGGAAGCAATAAAGTTGAAAATTCCTTTACCGAAAAATCCAACGACTATCAAGATAATAAAGTCTGGATAAATGACAGTCAATATTTTGACAATATTCCCGAAATCGCTTGGAAATTTTACATCGGCGGCTACCAGCCTGCACAAAAATGGCTGAAAGATCGTAAAAACAGAGCGTTATCATACGAAGATATTGAACATTATCAGAAAATAATATTCGTGTTGAACGGAACGGACAAGGCGATGCGTAAAATAGACGAAGTAATGGGTTGAAAATAAATAAAATAATAAAAATATGAAACAGGAAGAATATCAAGAATTATTGAAAGATTGTGCGGAATTTTTACAGAATGTAAATTCTGCATTGCAAGAACAGCAAGAAAATAAAAAAGTCAGCCGTGATACACAGCAAAAAGTATGTGACAGTTTTGCTGATGTTTTTGCAAAAATATCTCTAAACAAGCAATTCTCAACTTGTGAATCAATGTTATATGCTCTTATTTTGACAGATGCTGTAAGCGAGTATAGATATAGAACGGGCAATAATATTGATATTAATATGGTTTTGTATAAATTGGGAATAGAATCATTTCCTGATGAAATTAAAAAACTTTTATCAGGTTTTTAACTGATAGAAAAGGTGAAGATGAAAAAGCAAATTCTATAAATTTACTATCAGCAAGAAAATTAGTATTTTCGCCATATAAATAGGAATTAATCTATGTCCCTCCCAATAAACATAAAAGAATTAATACATGGTCATTCCGTTGAGTGGGAACGGCTGGAATTTAAGCGTGGCTGGAATCCCGAAGAGGTGATTCGCACTATGTGCGCTTTTGCTAACGATTTGAACAACTGGGGTGGCGGGTACATCGTTGTCGGTATCGAAGCGAATGATGGAATGCCTGTATTGCCTCCCGCAGGATTACAGCAAAATCAACTGGATAAAATCCAAAACGAGATTTTAGAACTGGGTAATAGAATTCAACCGGCTTATTTGCCTATCATGCAACCGTATGTGCTGGATGGTCGGCATATTTTGGTTTTGTGGTGTCCTGCGGGCGATTTTCGTCCCTATTCTGCACCCTCGACTTTGGGCGACAAAGCGCAACGGCAGTATTATATCCGTTCTGGTTCAAGCACCGTTGCGGCAAAGGGCGACACTTTGCGAAAGATATTTGAGCTTGCCGCTCGTGTTCCGTTTGACGACCGCATCCATCAGCAGGCAACGATTGACGATTTCGATTTGGGATTGATTCAGGCTTATTTGCACGAGGTTAAAAGCGACCTTTACGAAGAAAGCAAGCATATCAGTCTGGCTGACCTTGCGCGTAATATGCACATCGCCAAAGGTTCGAACGAATTTTTGCGCCCGGTCAATGTGGGATTAATGTTTTTCACACCGAAGCCGGAAACGTATTTCGACCGGAGTTGGATTGAGGTTGTTTGGCACAAGGATGATGTGGGCGACAATTTTACCGAACATTATTTCAAGGGCGCATTGCATTATCAGTTGCGCGAGGCCCTACGCTTTATTCGGACGAATATTATTGGCGAAAAGGTTATCAAAGTGCCGAATCAGGCAGAGGCTTTGCGGTTCTACAATTACCCTTACGAAGCAGTGGAAGAAGCCTTGTCCAACGCTGTTTATCACAAGGGATATGATTTGGGTAATCCCATTGAAGTACAAATATTTTTAGACTGTATAACTGTTTTAAGTTATCCCGGTCCCGTCCCGCCTGTTGGTCAGCAAATACTTAAACATCAAA
Organism: Bacteroidia bacterium; assembly: GCA_025996775.1. Classification (GTDB taxonomy): domain Bacteria; phylum Bacteroidota; class Bacteroidia; order Bacteroidales; family Tannerellaceae; genus DFXE01. The sequence goes on from BNTS01000019.1 coordinate 42,329, forward strand.
AGATTGTCGCCCGCAATTATCGCAACCGGCGTATCGGCGACTTTCTAAAAGAACTTGACCTGACAGAAGGACGCGGTACCGGTTTTCCGAAAATGTTCCGTAAAATGGAAAACAACGGCTCGCCTCAACCAATCATTGAAACCGACGAAAATGGAAGCTATTTTATGGTAACGCTACCGATAAATCCAAAGTATGTAGAAGCGATTAATGATAAAGCGGATGATATAGTTAGTGATAAGGGTAAGGGTAATAATTTTAATATCAATTCATTAGATGATTTAATTCTTTGGGGCAACCAAGAAAGTAACGCAGAAGTGTCTAAGCAAGTGTCTAAGCAAGTGTCTAAGCAAGTGTCCGACATTTTAACAGAAAAAGTAAGCGCTTTTGCAGATAAAATAATTGAAATGACAGCGTTAAATCCTTTGTCCAAAAAAGAAATATTGGAACAATTAAGTTTAGCCAATCACACAAAAAACAAGGAACGGCATATTGACCCGCTTTTGACAATCGGATGGATAGCTTATACTGTGCCTGATAATCCGAAGAATATGTACCAAAAATACAAAATCACCGAATCGGGGAAGAAAATATTGCAATTGATTAAAAACGAAAAATGAATATTTTTGCTGTTTGCCACTTAATTCTACGGTAAATGCGCCATTAATACGGCTGCCTTGAAAATCAAGGAAGCCAACAGGAAGGATGGGACGTGTGGAATAAGCCAAAATATCAGGGATAGGCAATTCTTCTATCAAAACAGGATAGTATAGCTGTTGAGCAGTTGGCGTTACTACATCACCAAAGCCAATATCTATTTTCATAGTCTGCCGAATTGTATCCAAACAGGCGGTATATGTTAGCCGAATACCCTGATATGAGCGATTTTCAGTTATTTCTTCCGTCTTAATTGTTGCAGCCTCATATTTAACGCCATCACCTCGATAATCAATCGCAAAGATCTCAATAAAGATATTTTTGATGGTAGCTTCATCATTTTTGATTTTCATCCCTAAAAAATCTATATCCAATGTAGGGCGTGGAAATTCTTTTTCAAAAGCATAGAGTAATGCTCCTCCCTTTAAACAGAATTTATCTCGATAGGTACTGATAGACAGACGATATAATAACCGTTCGTACAAATACCGAATGACCAATACTTGATAATCCAGATTGTCTCTACGCGCAATATTCAGTAATTTAGCCTTTGTTGATTTTGCAATATTTTTTGTCATAACTGTATTTCCAAATAGGTTTTCAAAGTGTTTTCTGTTCGCATTTGCTTGGCATATCCAAGCAACTTTGTCAGATTCCTATCCGGTCGCTTGAGATAGTTTTTCAGTATCTCCGAAGCAACATCCATGCCTATTTTTGTTCGGTACTTGATTGCATCACATACGGACTTTTCCAAATCATACACTTTTACATTATAACCGTTTATCTTCTTCTTGGTTATGCCCAGTTCATAATAATCAAGCTTCCAGTAGTACAATGTAATTGGCGGATAATCGGGCAATGTTACTTTACGGCTCTTTTCAATGGCCACATTGAACGATTGGGGTATCTGGACGGTCAACCCATAACAAAACCAAGCTGAATGAAGGCAAAGTACACCATCAGGAACTATCTTGGCTATATCAACCATTGTATCATTGATGGAATAATCTCCATAGTGATACACACCGGATTTTACCCGCTCAACAATCCCTTCATCAACCAGCTTCAAAAGTTGATTGTAAGTAGGTTTATCCGGCAATTGTTTCCGTGTCAGATAGCCTTTGTTCTTCTTGAACAATATTTGAATATCCTGATTCATACCAATATTCATTCCTTTTCGGGACAAAAATACTGCTTTTATATGAATTAGCAGTATATTTTTCAGAAATGATTTATTGCCTGAATAGTCGGAAAAGGCAAAAAGGTGCGGATTTAAACACTTTGGTGTAACCCAAAACGTAACCTCTTTATAAAAAAACAGATATGCTTGTGTTAGAACGCGGGGGAGAGACGTTGCGTGCCGCGTATCAGACCTATTCAAAGCGCTTTACTACTTTATCCAGATCGTTTAGGACGAGGTTGATTATTATTTTTGGTGGGGTATAGTTGTTGGAGGCCGTTTCTTAGGTCGGCGAAAGTCTCTCAGAAGGTGGGGTCATCAAATATGGAGTCATCGAAGGAGAAGAAAAGTTCGTAGTTGTTATTCTTTTTTTCTACATAGGCTGTTGAATAATCGTCAAAATAGCCGGTTTGCTCTAAGGCGTCGGCAAGACTGTCTGCTTCCTCTATGGTGAGTTCGCCTTTGTCGTAATAAATCTCGTTTTGCGTTATGCCGTATATTTGGATTTCATAGTCGTCGCTTAAATCGAATTGAAAAAAGAGGCCTACAAACACAAATATAGTTATTGGAGGCTCATTACTGTCCCAACAATTTTCAAGAATAAATATTGGCTGGCCGAAGAATTACATAAGTAACCATTGTTTAAAGTGGGTTCAGGCTAAAGAATTTGCAAAGCGTTGGGAATACATATTTGTTTTATGCTTATCTTTGCTGCAAAATATCAATGAAAAATTTTGGATACCATAGTATCTGTATAATAATACAATAATATGAAAAGTAGCGTAGACGCTTATGAAAATTGTCCTGTTTGTTCAGGAACAATGAAAATACTAACGGGAGATGTGTACTTATGTAAGTCATGTGGATATCTCTTATCTAAACAGAAGCCGGGTGCAGGTGCTGAAGTTGTTGGTATTGATGATGTAAGGGAAAGAAACGCTATGTATATTTGTAATATAATTAAACAACGAT
>BNTS01000020.1 GCA_025996775.1 Bacteroidia bacterium
CTCGGTTAGCTTGCCGAGGAGAGGGTTGACATTGAGCAGGTGTTCGAACTTTTCGGTTGGAGAATAAGGCAGCTTCTTCGCGGCAGTTTCTACAATGTGGATATTCATTTGAATACTGTTATTATGGAGTTGTTGTCGTAGATAGGTAAGAAGTTGGGCGCTGTCGGTCTGAAGCTCGCCTTCCTGCATGGGATTGAGAACGGCTACTTCAAAATTGTAATCCTGAAGCAGTTCAGGCTTACAACTTAGCATTATGTCTTTGAGGAAGACATTTTTCTCAACATTCTCTGCATATTCATCCCAATATTTCACCAAATCGGTGGCGTTAAAAGGCGTTTGTATTTCCTTTAAAGGAGTGGTGCCTGCCTGATTCTCCGGCGCTTTCTCTTCTTCGGTTAGTTTTTTAATAGAAGTAGAGAGTGAAGAATGACGAGGCGACTTCGGAGGTTGCTCTATCTTTTGGGGCTGAGCAGCCGCAGGTGAAGGAGCCGCAGGGGGCGTAATCATCTTAGTAGAAGGAGTTGCCTGAGAAACAGCTCCTGACTGGGGTTGTGAGCCATCTAACGGTTCAATCAGACGTTTTTTTTTACTGTCCTCCGGACTCGGTTGTGATAATTGGCAAAGCTGTATCAAGGTCAGTTCCAGTAACAAGCGTTTATTCCGGCTGATGCGGTAATTCAAATCGCATCCATTAGCTATTTCAATGGCTTTGTAGAGGAGTTGGTCGGGACAGCGTTTGGCTGCTTCCTTGTATCGCTCGCGGATGGAAGCGCCTACCTCGAAAAGCACCAAAGTAGATTCATCTTTGCACACCAGCAAATCGCGAAAATGAGAAGCCAGGCCTGTGATGATGTTTTGTCCGTCGAAACCACGACTTAATATCTCGTTTAGTATCAAGATTGCCGGGCGTACATTGCCTGTCAACATAGCATCGGTGAGACGGAAATAGTATTCATAGTCAAGTACATTCAGGTTGTCTATCACCGCCTGATAGGTAATATTACCGTTGGTAAAGCTCACAACTTGGTCAAAAATGGACAAGGCATCGCGCATACCTCCGTCGGCTTTCTGAGCAATTACATTCAGCGCTTCAGGTTCGGCTTTCACCCCTTCTTCCTGCGAGATAACATACTCTATATGCTCCACCATATCAGCAATGGATATGCGGGAAAAGTCGTAAATCTGGCAACGGGAAAGAATGGTAGGCAGCACTTTATGCTTCTCTGTAGTTGCCAAGATGAAGAGTACATGATGGGGAGGTTCTTCCAACGTTTTAAGAAAAGCATTGAAAGCCGCTGAGCTTAGCATGTGAACCTCATCTATAATAAACACCTTGTACTTACCGATGGCGGGAGGGATACGTACTTGGTCAATCAGCGAACGGATATCATCTACAGAGTTATTGGAGGCAGCGTCGAGTTCATGTATATTGTACGAACGTTGCTCGTTGAAAGCCATGCACGACTCACAAGCATTGCAGGCCTCGCCTTCCAGCGTAGGATTCAAGCAATTTATAGTCTTTGCAAAAATACGTGCACACGATGTTTTCCCAACTCCACGCGGGCCACAAAAGAGGTATGCATGCGCCAATTTATTGTTCGAAATTGCATTTTTTAGCGTGGTAGTTAGTGATTTCTGCCCAACGACACTCTGAAAAGTAGAAGGTCTGTACTTTCTTGCGGAAACAATATAATTATCCATGAATTTTTTTTTTATTCTTTAGGCAAAGATATAAAAAAAAAATCGATTACCTTTGCAAAAAAAAAGTTGAGCCATGACTCGTATAAAAGATTTTTATGACAAATATCTATCCAAACTCAATGCATATTGGGTTGTGGTTATTGTGTATGTACTCATCATCTGCACTGTAGGTGACAGCAACTTATACAAGCGATATACATATGATGAACAAATACGAAGTCTGGAAAAAGAAATTGATCAATATCAGGGTGAAATAGATTTGAACAGAAAAAAATTACAGGATCTCCGTACAAACAAAGAGGGGCTTGAACGCTTCGCTCGTGAAGAGTACTTCATGAAGAAGCCGAATGAAGAAATATTCATCATTAGATAAATGTAATGGATAAACGTATACGGACTATAATTTTTAATTTTTCCGGGATAATATTGTTGATAGGTGCTGCCCTGTATTTATCGAAACTCTTTTTTGCTCCTTACTTATTTGCTTTAGGCGCTGCTGGTATGGCCGTTTGCCAGTTGACTACTCCAATCAAACATCTGTCTTTACGCAGGCGTCGTCTACAAACATTTAATGTAATAGCTGCGCTTCTAATGGTAGTTTCTTCAATTTTTATGTTTAAGCAACAAAATGAATGGATAATATGCCTCACCATTGCTGCATTGTTACAACTTTATGCTGCATTTGTTGCACCAAATGAAAAAGAAGATCAATGACATAATCAACTAATTGTATATTAATATTTTTGAGCTATGGAAACAAAACCAAATTTGTTTTTTAAAAACGCGACTTGGAAAGTTGATCACGAATTTGTTAGTCCCGCAGGAGTTATCACTCCGGACACCGGAGAAATGTCGTTTAAAGTAACCGCAAATAGAATCTTGTGGAAGCGCCGTTTTATTGACGACTACGGGGACAATATATCCTTGAACTACGATATCCGAAAGATTGACGACTTGAATTATGAATATGAATCAGACGACATAGCAGAAATGGGACCACAGAAAGGTAGCATTCATGTGAATCGTAATCGCTTGTATCTGACAATGCAGATTGGCAACAACCCGATTAAGGGCTTCGAAGTGATTATCTGTGATGGCGACATCGCCTATAGCTACGGAGCACTCTACTATGTGAATACCCTGATTAAGACTTGGAGCGCCACAATGACCAAAGTAGTGGATAAATAAAACTCGTCCGGGAACAAATCCCGAACGAGTAGAATAAAAATGCTATTCAACTACCAGCATCTTGTCTCCTACAGAGACTTTATCGCCTTCGTTTACATAGACTTCCTTTACAACACCGTCTATCGGAGTTCGTATTTCGTTCTCCATCTTCATGGCAACTAATACACAGAGAGGGGCACCGGCTTTTACTTCTTCTCCCGGCTTAACGTACACTTTCAGTATTACGCCCGGCATTTGGGCCGTAACTACCTGACGACCTACCGTCACCGACTGAGTGCGTGAAAGTCGCATCTTCTGTAACTCGTCTATTACTTCTATCTGATACGAATCCCCTCGGTTTGCCACTTCATACACATTATCACTGATATGTGATATCTGAACTCCGTTCGAGCGATTGTTCATGATGATAGAGTAAATGGTATCACCGCCAACATTATAGTCTACCTCGTAGATGGTTCCGTTTACCGACACTTTCTTTAAAGGCCCGTCTTCCAATATTTCTACCTTAAATTCGGTTTCGGGCATATCTTGTATGGTTGCGAAATAAGTTGCTAACGCTTTTGACATAATTCTTTCCTCCTTTTTTTAAAAGTTACTTGCCAACATTTGTAGTTTCCCGTAGTGCTTCCAGAGTGATTCACCTACCAGAGGCACCGTAGTGGCGCGGGCAGCAGCTTCCTTCTCCTCTTCAAAGTGCTTGAGTGCAGCAGCAATAATGGCTACTGTGGGGTCGCTGTTCCTACGGCGATTCAGGTCTTCCTTATCGAACTTAGTGTCGATAAAGGTCGTGTCATAGTTCCCTTTGAGGAAGGTTTTATTATGCAAAACGCGCAAGTGGAAAGGTATCGTTGTCTTTATACCCAGCATCTTATATTCGCGCAAGGAACGTATCATATTCTGTATGGCCGAATCGCGGTTACGCCCCCACGAGCAAAGCTTGGCTATCATCGGATCGTAGTGAAGCGATACTTCAAAACCGGCATAAGCGGCGCTGTCTAAACGCACGTTACGTCCTTCGGGCGCTTCACGTACCCGTATGACCCCGGGCGAGGGCATGAAGTTATTAGCAGGATCTTCTGCATAGATGCGGCATTCGATAGCAGCTCCGCGGAACTCAATATCTTCCTGTTTATAAGGCAAACGGCTTCCTGATGCCACCATTATCATATCGCGCACTAAATCTACGCCTGTACATTCTTCTGTTACCGGATGCTCCACCTGCAAGCGTGTATTCATCTCGAGGAAGTAGAAGTTCTGGTCTTTGTCCATCATGAACTCCAGCGTTCCTGCACTGTAATAGCCTATCTTTTTGCAGGCTTCAACGGCTACGGCCAGCATCTTCTTCCTTGTTTCTTCCTTCACGAAGGGAGAGGGCGATTCTTCTATCACCTTCTGGTTGCGGCGTTGGATGGAACATTCGCGCTCATAGAGATGAATTACGTTTCCATACTTGTCGCCTAATATTTGCACCTCGATATGATGGGGATTCTCGATATACTTCTCAATGTAGATGGAGTCGTTGCCAAACGAATTGGCAGCTTCGGAGCGCGACATGCGGAATGCAGCATCCAAATCCTTCTCATCGCGAACCAAGCGCATGCCTTTTCCACCACCTCCGGCAGCAGCTTTCAGCATGATGGGGTAGCCTATTTCTTTGGCTTGTTCACGTACTTCTTCAAGGCTGGCGATAGGTTGTTCGGTTCCGGGAACTATCGGCAGACCAGCAGCTTTCATTATCTTACGAGCTTCGGTCTTGATACCCATTCTGGCGATTATATCGGCACTTGGGCCTATAAAGACGACTCCCTCTTCCTCGCATCGGCGGGCAAAGTCGGCATTCTCCGAAAGGAAACCATAGCCCGGATGTATGGCCGAGCCTGTCTTTTTGGCGATGGACAATATCAAATCGGGCTTCAGATATGAAGTGTCTGATTCATCTTGCGAGATGCAATAAGCTTCTTCGGCATAGCGAACATGCAAAGCACCTCTGTCTACATGCGTATAAATGGCTACGGTAGGCAAATTCATCACGCGGCAGGTGCGGAATATACGCATCGCAATCTCGCCGCGGTTGGCTACTAATACTTTCTTTATCATATAGATATTGTTTTATAGAGGTATGTTTGAATGTTTCTTGGGCGGATTGGATTGCCGTTTATTGGCCAGCAATTCAAAACTACGAATCAATCGCTCGCGAGTTACCGACGGTTCAATGATTTCGTCCACATATCCTAATTCGGCTGCACGATAGGGGTTGGCAAATTTGTCACGGTAGTCGTCCTGTAGTTCTTTACGAGTGGCTTCCGGGTCTTTCGACGAGCTGATTTCTTTGCGGAAAAGGATGTTTACGGCTCCGTCGGCTCCCATCACCGCAATTTCGGCTGTGGGATAGGCAAAGTTTACATCGCCGCGGATATGCTTTGAACTCATCACATCGTAAGCGCCACCATAAGCCTTACGGGTAATAAGCGTTACCTTTGGAACAGTTGCTTCGCAGTAGGCATACAGCAACTTGGCTCCGTGGCGGATGATGCCCTCGTACTCCTGATTTACTCCCGGAAGGAAGCCCGGAACATCTACTAATGTAAGTAGAGGTATGTTAAAGGCATCGCAGAAGCGAACAAAGCGAGCAGCCTTTACCGATGCGTTAATATCCAGCGTACCTGCCAATGAGTTAGGCTGATTAGCCACTACGCCGATGGTTTTTCCATTGAGGCGGATGTATCCAACCACGATATTAGTAGCATAATCTTCCTGAACTTCATAGAAATTCCGATCGTCGGCCACCGAATGAATCAACTCTTTCATATCATAGGGTTGATTGGGATTGGTAGGAATCAGGTCGTTCAGCGTAAGATCTCGCCGATTGGGGCTGTCTGTTGTGGGCACAAAAGGAGGTTCCTCCATATTGTTGTTCGGAAGGAAAGAAATAAGTTCGCGTACCTTTAATATACAGTCAATATCGTTGTCGGCCGAGAAATGAGCAACACCCGAGCGGGTCGTATGAATCTCCGAGCCGCCCAGCTCATTCTTGGTTACTTCTTCCTGCGTCACACTTTTTACCACCTCGGGACCTGTGATAAACATATAACTGCTCTCCTTCACCATAAAAATAAAGTCGGTAAGGGCAGGTGAGTAAACGGCCCCTCCGGCGCACGGGCCCATGATGGCGCTAATCTGCGGTATGACTCCGGAAGCCAATGAGTTGCGAAGGAAAATCTCCGCATAGCCGGCCAAAGAGCGAACCCCTTCCTGGATACGTGCTCCGCCCGAGTCGTTCAGACCTATAACCGGAGCGCCTAATTGCATAGCCATATCCATAATCTTACATATCTTCTTGGCGTAAGTTTCCGACAAGGCTCCTCCAAATACCGTAAAGTCTTGTGCAAATACGAATACGGTGCGTTTCCCGATAATCCCATATCCGGTGATCACACCATCTCCCAAGGTCTTTTGTTTCTCCATTCCAAAGTCGTAACAGCTATGGGTTACAAATTTATCAATCTCCACAAAAGTCCCTTTCTCTAACAGCAAATCGATTCTTTCCCGCGCGGTTAATTTTCCGGACGTATGTTGCTTTTCAATACGAGCTTCGCCACCACCGATTTCAGCTTGCTGATTCAGTTTTCTTAATTGTTCAATTTTTTCTTTCATGACCATAATAATATTTATAGTATTCCGATAAATATAAGATATTTTAAGCAAACAGCCTACTATTTCCTGTATTTAATTTATCTATTTAAGAATAAATTCTTTTTATTAGTATTTATTTACACACCGGATGTTTCAGAGGATATAAATGCTCTATTTCCATTGTTCTTGGAACCGAGGATTACACCGGTACTGCTTGGGGACAAGGGCGCTTCTACAACTGCTATCAAGGTTGCTTGGTAGCCAACAGCCAGAGACGCCAATGGAGTTTCTACCGCTTCCACGTGCCCGGCCCCATTTGGTTCACAACAGACTGCCGCGTAACCTGGCAACAAATAGGCAGTTTGCACACATCTACCTATCGGGCTCATCATTAAATTTTAAAGCGTTTGCTTTTCCTGCTTTTTAGCATAACTTCATTGCCGAATGAGCTGGTGAGGATTTTATCTCTGTCGGCATGACGAATAAGGAGAGAAAGTCGGAATATTGTTTTTGGATTTTATTTATCATACTCTTATGTGTTTATTATTTAATTTAGACTCAGCAGTTGGCGGAGCATAATAAACGAAAGAAAAGCGGAATACCAAAATTCTATCTTTCCGGAAATGAGGGGGGCTTACTTTTAAATATTGAAAAAATAATAATTAATTATCAATTAGTTAAAGAAATATTAGAACAATTGATCGCTTTTAGCGGACAACAGTGATTATTAACGCAGTTTTGCGGTAATTTATTTTTGTTTCCTCATATTGCAAGTTTTACATTCGTATTTATCTTTGCCTATGAATAGTATGTGCGTTCGGAGAAAAGAGGGGAATGGCGGTATCTCTCTAATTGGCCGCTGGCTTCCTGTCGTTTTGACTTCAAGATTTCTTCGTTTCCGGCGTCTCCTTTCTTTATGCACTTGATATCCCATACCCATTCGTATGGGATATCCTGAAACATGTGGCTGCGTTTTAGCCGATAATTGTGATGTTTTGTATCAAACGGCAAAGCCTTCCGTAGTCTGTTTTCAGATTTTCGTCTATCAAATTCTCCGGTACTTCTCTTTGTCTCAAAAACTGTTGTAAAACAACCGAGATTCTCTTACCAGGCTCGTATTCTTTTTCTTGTTTGACAGCTGTCGAACAACTGTTTGACAGCTGTCGAATAGCTGTCCGACACTTGTCAAACAGATATTCGACAGCTGTCAAACGATGAAATGTTGATGGCTTCACCAAAAAAAGATAAGGTATTTCCGGAAAAGAAATGTGATTGAAGTGAGAAAATAAACAGTTGATTGAAATTATTTCATTCATATGGCAAAAAAAGGGCTAAAATATTTGGTGGGACGAAAAAGGTTCTTAACTTTGCAGCACAAAGTACTTTTAAACATGTTAGTATGAACAAACAGATTGAAGATATCAAGGCTATCCGCGAGATGATGGAGAAATCGTCAAAGTTTCTTTCTTTGAGTGGCTTATCGGGTGTATTGGCCGGGATTACGGCTATAGCGGGGGCGGCGTTTGCTTACTTTTATTTGCTGAGGGACCCTTCACTTACCGACTATAATCGCTCGCAGGAACTCAGTATTTTGTTTGCCGACGCCATGGCGGTACTGCTTATTTCCGTTGGCTTCGGTATCTACTTTTCGCGTAAGAAGGCAAGGAAAAACGGGCAGAAGCTGTTCAGCGCGCTGACTTGGCGTACTTTTTACAACCTGGGGATTCCTTTGCTTACAGGTGGTATCTTCTCGCTTATCTTTTTGCTCCGGGGAGATATTCAGCTGGTTATCTCGGCTACGCTGATTTTTTATGGGCTGGCGTTGTTCAATGTATCTAAATATACGTATCGTGAAGTGCAGTATCTGGGACTAACGGAGATTGTATTGGGGCTTATCGCTGCCGTTTTCATGCAGCAGGGACTTTTGTTTTGGACGATCGGGTTTGGCGTTTGCCATATCATCTACGGGCTTGCGATGTATTATAAATATGATAGGAAGAACGAATGATAAACACGATACTCGCAAAATTGAACAGAGCTTTCGAAAGCCGAATCAGGCTGGGAATTATGTCTATCCTCTCGGTAAACGAATCGGCAGACTTCAACACGATGAAGCAATTGCTGGAAGTTACCGACGGAAACCTGGCCAGCCATCTGAAAGCACTCGAAGGGATAGAATATATACAGTCTTCGAAACAATTCGTTGGACGTAAACCTAATACAACGTATATGGTGACGGAAAACGGACGCAGAAGCTTCAAAGAACACCTTGATGCCTTAGAGGAACTGATGAAGTAATTTTTTTTAACCTATATACTTTGAATTTCAAAGTACTTTTTATAAACACATTAATACGAATATCTTATGGAAATTGTATCGGATTTGAAACTAAAAAAGAAGGGAAACTTTTCCCAATCTATCACGTTGAAGGCAGTTCTAATTGCCTTTATGACCTTACTTATGCTGGGACCCGAGGGTATGATTCGGGACTTAATTCAGGAACGACAATACAGGAGCTTGGAAACGATTGAGAAAATCAATGACAAATGGAGCCAGTCGCAAACGCTTTGTGGGCCAATCCTTTCGATACAGTATAGCGAACCTGTTACTGACGAGAACAAAAAGGTGACTTATATGCAGCACTTCCTGCATATTACGCCGGAGGACCTGAATATAGAAACGAAACTCCTCCCCGAAGAACGACATTATGGCATCTACAAAACCATCTTGTACAATAGCGAAATAAGCATAACGGGGAATTTCCTAAGCACCGACTTTTTAAAGTTCGACAGCGATGCTATCGTTAGCTGGGATAAGGTTTTCATGACAATGGGTTTTACGGATTTGCGAGGGATAACCGATAACTTGGTTATAAGCTTCAACGGCAAACCCTATACTGCCGAAGTGGGAGGAGTTGCAAACATGGATAATTCCTTAGTGGTAAATCCAGAGATACCAAGCGACATTAAACCCGGTGAGATGTTGTCGTTTAGCTGTAAGCTGAAACTAAAAGGCAGCAGTAGCATCCATTTCATCCCTGTAGGGAAGACAAGCATGGTACATCTAACCGGAGATTGGAAATCGCCCTCATATATCGGCAACTTCAGTCCGGATATCAATCAGGCGGAAGAAGGAATAGACGCCACCTGGGGTATCATGCGCTTTAACCGAAATATCCCTGAAATATGGAAAGATGGGGCATTTAACGATTACGAAAGCTCCTCTTTCGGAGTACGTTTAGTAGATCCGGTCGACCATTATCAGCAAAATATGCGCTCGGCCAAGTATGCTTTGCTGTTTATCATACTCACCTTTGTCGTTTTCTTCTTCATAGAACTGCTCACCAAGAAGCGTATACACCCCATTCAATATCTGCTGGTGGCCGTCGCTCTCCTGCTGTTCTACACCCTATTGCTCTCTATATCCGAGCAAGTAGGTTTCGGATGGGCCTATCTGACAGCCAGCACCGCCACAATCGGGCTTATCACCTTTTACTCTCACAGTATATTTAAGGATAAGGTGCAAACCGGAATCATGGCCTTTACCCTTCTGGCCTTATATATTTTCCTGTATACTGTTCTACAACTGGAAGACATCGCGCTGCTAATCGGAAGCATCGGTTTGTTCACCGCACTGGCTATTGTGATGTATATTTCACGTAAAATAGCATGGTACAAGCAGGAAGAAACGGACTAAAAGAAAAACTTTTCCCTAAAATTAACGTTTAACAAATATAAATATGTATTTTTGTTTCTTGTTGATCATTAATTAGGAGGGCAATGAAAATATCAGTAATAAACGGACCGGAAACGACGATTAGTCTTTCCGGTCAATTAGACACTTTAACAGCTGTTGATTTCGAGAAAGAGATTCATAAGGCTTTGGAAGGAGACCCTATGAATATTGTACTGAATGGGGCAGACCTTACCTACATAAGCAGTGCAGGCCTCAGGCTTCTGCTCACACTGCAGAAAGGAATGAAACTAAAAGGAGGAACGCTGCGCCTGAAGAATATCAGGAAAGAGATCATGGAAATCCTCCATATCACAGGCTTTTCATCCATACTTACAATAGAATAACCACAGGATTGGCAGATGAAGGGACAGTCGCTACATATTAAGAATGAACTTCAACAACTTCCCCGCTTGCTTGAGTTTATCGAACAAGCCACCGAAGAACTTGCCCTGAGCCAATCGGTGAACATGAACATAAAGTTAGCAGTTGAAGAAGCTGTAGTGAACATCATTTTGTATGCCTACCCCAAAGAAACTAACAAAGATATACTAATTGACCTTGCTTATAACGGAAAAAGGCTGAAGGTAGTAATTTCCGACTATGGCATAGCCTTCGACCCCACAGTGGCAAAAGAGCCGGATACTACACTATCATTAGAGCAACGCCCCGTCGGCGGTCTGGGTATATTCTGCATCAAAAAACTAATGACCAACGTATCCTATCATAGAAAAGGAGATAAAAATGTACTAACCTTGATAAAAGAAATACACTAATACTATGCCTGACTTCGATATAAAAGAAATAGAGAAACTGTCACGACGGATAAAGTGGGTTGAGAAATTAATTTTCGTTTTCATCGTTCAGATAATAATTAGTTTTTATTATCATCTCAACATAGTTTCTATGTTATCGATTGTCGCTCTTGCCGTGCTATATATTGTAAAATTACGGTTAAACAAGCAACTAAAACATAAGCAGTATTTGGCCAAAATAATTGAAGAACGCACCATCGAATTACGCGTGCAACGCGACCAAGTGTTGATGGAGTCGGAGAAGCTATCAGCAGCCCTTGCAGCCTTAGCCGCAGCCCAGGATGAACTTGTTCGCAACGAACGATATGCTACTGTAGGTCAGCTTACTAAAGGATTGGTCGATCGTATATTGAATCCTCTGAATTATATCAATAATTTTGCTGGTATTTCGAAGGAATTAATCGGAGATTTGGAGAAAAACCTGCTGAAAGAACAATCCTCCATGAGCAAAGAATCCTATTCCGAAAACATGGAAATTTTAAATATGATAAACGGCAATCTGAACAAGATAACTGAGCACGGAAGCAATACCGTAAGAATTGTAAAAGCCATGGAAGAATTGCTGAAAGACCAGAAAGGCAAGATGATTCCTACAGACATCAACAATCTTTGCAAAGTAAATATCGGCGTTATAAGTAAACTATTCGAAAAGGAAATTGAAGAAAAGCAGATAAATATTAGTTTCCAAGGACTAACTTTATCGCTGATGATAGATATCAACATCGAGCAGATGAGCAAAGTACTGCTCCATCTCTTCAAGAATAGCCTCTATGCCCTGATGAAGAAAGCCTCCAAACAACAGTTCGCCCCTGAGCTGTCCATCCGCTTGGAAAAGCAATCCGATATGATAGCTATAATCGTTTACGACAACGGCATAGGCATTGAAGACAACATCAAAGACAAGATATTCGAACCCTTCTTCACCACCAAGCCCACAGCCGAAGCTTCCGGGGTTGGCCTATACATCAGCCGCGAAGTAATCTTGAATCATAGAGGAACCATACGCGTCAATAGTGAAAAAGATGAGTTTACCGAGTTCACGATCATAGTACCCGTTCATCAAAATACTGATACCAATGAATGACCTTGAAAAAAAGTTAGCCGACCTGGAACTGCAACTAAGCAACCAGGAGAAACTTGCAGCCCTTGGTATGCTAAGTGCAGGCATCGTACACGAAATACAGAATCCGCTTAACTTTGTAATAAACTTCAGCAAGCTCTCGCAGAAACTACTAAAAGATATAGAGGATGTATTATCAGAAGTAAATAACTCGCTTCCAAACGATTCAAAGGAAGAGCTTGACGATATCCTGTCAGACCTGAAAGATAATATGAGCCGGATAGAGGAAAACGGTAATCGCGTGTCAAGCATCGTAAAAGGTATCCTCCTGTATTCGCGTGGCAATGAAGAATTCACCCCCACAAATCTGAAGGACTTGGTTCATGAATATATCTGGCTCTCATACCATGCCTTACGAGCCAACAACAAAAACTTCAATGTAAGCATTCAGGAGAACTATGAAGAATGTGTCCCTTTGTTAAATATCATACCGCAAGATGTAAGTCGTGCAGTGTTAAACATCATGAATAATGCTTGTTACGCCGTACTCTGCAAAGCCAGAGAAACCTCCGACACCTCCTATGCTCCTACCATTAAAATCGATGTTAAGAAAGAAGACGGAAAGGTAAAGCTCATCTTTGAAGATAATGGCATCGGCATACCCGACGAAGTATGCAAGAATCTATTTACCCCTTTCTTCACAACCAAGCCCATAGGAAAAGGAACCGGCTTAGGGCTTTCTATCAGTAAATCAATTATAGAAGGTAAACACCGCGGAACGCTTGAAGTAGAAACGAAGGTAAACGAATACACCCGTTTCACAATCACGCTCCCTATAACCTAAAAGAATATAAGTATGCCTGTTAAAATATTAAGTGTAGACGACGAACAAGATATGGAGATACTACTCACCCAGTACTTCCGCCGCAAAATAAAGAAAGGAGAATATGAGTTCACTTTTGCCCATAATGGAGTGGAAGCTTTGCAGCTAATACTCTCCCAACCCGATTTTGATATTATCTTAAGCGATATCAATATGCCTGAAATGGACGGACTTACTTTGCTAAGCAAGATTAACGAGCTGCGCAATCCGGCCTTAAAGTGCATTATGGTTTCGGCTTACGGAGATATGGAAAATATCCGAACAGCCATGAACCGTGGCGCTTTCGACTTTACAACCAAACCCATCAACTTGGAAGATATGGATTGTACCATCGAAAAGGCTATCCAACAAATCTGTTTCATTAAAAATGCCCAGAAAGAACATACACAGCTCAAATCTATCCAGTCTGATTTGAAAGTGGCAAAGGAAATACAGGAACTGATTCTTCCAAAAAAGTTTCCACCCTATCCCGAACTGAAATCCTTTGACGTATATGCTTCGATGCAGGCAGCCGCTTATGTAGGGGGCGACTTCTACGACTTCTTCCTTATTGACGGCGACCGTTTGGGTGTTGTCGTTGCGGATGTATCGGGTAAGGGTATTCCTGCAGCCATCTTTATGGCTATCAGCCGTACCGTTATCCGAGCCATCGCACTGAGCGAGGTCTCAACTTCTGCTTGCATGAAACGTTCCAACCAGATTCTTTGCCAAGAGAGTGTGAACGATATATTCGTAACCGTCTTCTATGGTATACTGAACATCCATACTGGCGTAATGACATACTGCAATGCAGGACACAATCCGCCTGTCATTATCCCCAAAGAGGGAAAGCCATCCTTCATTCCCCTCACAAACGACCTCGTCCTTGGCGCTATTCCTGATAGGCAATTTCATGAAAAAGAGCTATTTCTTCACCCCGGAGACAGCCTTTTCCTATACACCGACGGTGTAACTGAAGCCATGAGCAGCCATTTAGAACAATTCGGCAATACACGTTTACTTGAAAATTGTCGCCTAACAAAAGATAGCTCGCCCAAAGAGATAGTGAAAAGCATAACCTCCTCTCTCGACGAGTTCACTTCCGGCTCTGTTCAGTCGGATGATATTACCGTATTATCAATCATCTACAACGGAGACAATAATTCAAAGAAATAAAACAAAACAATAAGATGTATTATTTTCATATTCAAATGATGCGATAATCATATCATTGAGAAATTAACAAAAGAGTATAATATCCTTTACCAATAAATTGTCCCAAGTGATAGAAAATACAATTTGATTTGTAAATGCAGTATTAACATCCTATAAAAGCGGATATATTGTTGAACACAGACGTATAAGAACAATACAAAAACAATATAACTAAATAATAAATTAATAATATAAATGTAAATCTGAATAAAGATATTATGTATAGAATAATATGAAATCAACGAATATTGTACATTTAGGGAAACAATAAGAACACATACAATAACACTATAATACTATTTAATACAATAATTCGTATTTTTCCAATTCCTGTAGAATTGATTTTTGAGAGTGGGTGCGTATAGACAACAGAAAACGGGCAGGATTTGATAGTTGAGAAGGGTAAGAAAAAGGCATAAAAAACTACCTCTCAAAAAGGAAAGGTAGCCTTTATACTATATTTAAAAATATCTTACTTCAATAACGCATCGCGGATGCCGAGGATTGCGGCAGAATTATTGCGGGCAGTTTGAATGGAGGTAACTTTTTCTTGAAGCGGATTGATAGTTTCGCCCAGTGTTTTCAAATCGGGATAGTAAACTGTGAGATCCGAAGTTATTTGACTTAAAGTCTGCAAACGTTTCTGCATATTATCTGAAAGTCCTGCAGACGTAGCATCACCCTGAACAACCAAAGAGGGATTTGCATAAACGCAAGCAAACTCAGCTGTTGCTCCACTTAATATTTCAATTTGTACATCTACTTTGTTGTTAACAGCCAGTTCATCAATAAGTCGATCTTCCTGAACTTTCAGAGCCGCAGCAAATTCTTCTTTTGAGGTAGGAGGAGGAACTTGTTCCTTCAAAATATTCAACACAAAAGTGATATTCAAATCGGAAGTAAGTTTAGCCAATACGTTCTCCACATCTGTAAAGGGCTGACCTAATGCTTTCAATACGTTAAAGTCAGCGAAGTAAATACCAATGGCACGAGCTTTTTGAGAAGGTGTTGCCAGTTCGGCTGCCTTCGCTACCGGCAACATAAAAGACAGATTTCCTACTCCCAACTTTACTTCTCCTGTTGCAATACGATAAGGGATGTCTGAATCAGGCAAATCCTTCAAAAATTGAACAGTCTCCGTTTTTACCTCCTCCGTTAACAAACTTTTAGGGACATTACCGGCAACAACCGCAGCCTCTTCTTGTGCCACATTTTCATTTGCCTTCTTACCACCACAAGATGTAACACTAAAAACAAATGCCGCTACAACGAGCAGGCTTAAAATACTCTTTTTCATAAACTTCTTTTCGTTTTAATTTATTAAATCTTAACTTTTTACACTTTAATATTCATTTCTACTCCTGAAATACTTTCCCGGAAACTCTGCGAATATAGTGATTATTACAATAATAGCAAAGAATGTGAGGATGAATAAATTAAACCGATAGGTTGAAAAATAATACTCCCCTATCCTTTTCTCATGACTATAGAACGACGCACGCCCCCACGGATTGTCCGGTTCACCATATATTTGTCCTATCATAGGGTATATCCGGTTGTTTCCATACTTGAATAAATGGCTACCGGAACCTATAACCAAATTCTCAATTGCCTCATTGTGATGCTCTTGTTTAATTGTATTCAGCCACTCGCTTCCTTTTTCCTTAATAATCTTTTGACGAGTTTGTTCCAGAAGAGCCGAGAAATTATTAGCCCGGATACGTAAAGCAGAATCTGCTTTATCAAGAAAAGCAAACTGAATATCTTTCGGAAGGGACAGATTGATATGGGCTGCCTTTTTTAAGACACCTAATTCATGAGTAATCGTTTGCTCTACTGAATTATCACCCTTTTTCAGTTTATCGGCTAAGCTGCGAACTTCAGGTAAATGTATATCCTTATAATATTGTGCCAGATATTTTTCTTTCTCTATAGGGAAAAAGAGTTGATTATAAGCGTTATCTGTGAATTGTTCTACAGCTAAAGCCTCAAAAGCCCATCGGGAAGGAATAATCTCTCCTATCCAGGGAACCAGATTCCCATCTTCCGTTTTTGTGTTTAAATCGCCAAAAGGAATAATTAATCCGCAGAGCAATATCTGGGGTATAAGCAGTAAAGGTATTGATATATAGATAGAAACAATGGAGCTAAGTGTTTGCGAAAGCCATAAGCCAGTGAGATTAGCCAGAAAAGCCGTAGTCCAAAGGATACTCCACCAAACAAAAAACATCTCGCCACCTACTTCGATAAACATATTCCCTACCACAATAAACAATAATGTTTGAATACCTGATAAGATAAACAAATATAGCATTTTAGAACTCAGATAGCTACTTCGACTTAATCGTAAAAAGTGTTCGCGCTTGAGTATTACCCGGTCTTTAATTATCTCTTCTGCACTTATACTCAGGCCAATAAATGTTACCACAATTATCGACATAAATATATAGGACACAAAGTTCTTATTCCAAAACAAGGAATAATCCCCGTCCGGTGTATATTTTGTAAGCCAGGCAACAATCAAGGCTAAAAGGGGAGCTTCCAACAAAGCTATGGCAAAGTATTGTCGGTTGGTAAATTTGGTGCGAAGGTTTCGCTCGCTGAAGATGAGAAATTGCTTGAGCCAGGAAGGTTTTTTCTGCTTGTTATCAGGAAGAGTTTGATACGTAACATTTTCAAACACAGGGCATTTTTCTATGTACATTTCATGCCAATCTTCAGGTGTTAACATGCGGATATTTGTTTGATTGCCCGAGTCATCAATCATCTTCGCATCAATGATATTTAAAATAAGCTCCGGATTTACATTTCCGCAAGCGCTGCAAACGCTTATATCCTGATCTGTATATTTAGCGGCATGCTTGAAATACGTGATGGCTTCAATGGGATTACCGTCGTAAATGGGGTATCCGCCTTTATCGAGAAGCCACAGTTTATCAAATAGTTTATATATCTCGGAGGAAGGCTGGTGAATATTTACCACAATAAGCTTTCCTTTATGGGTTTGCTCCTTCAGTAGCATCATCACCTTCTCGGAATCGGTAGAAGAAAGGCCAGAAGTGGGTTCGTCCAGATACAGGATAGCTGGTTCACGGATCAGTTCCAGAGCGATATTAAGTCGTTTACGCTGTCCTCCACTGATGGTTTTTCGTATGGGAGAGCCAACTTCAATGTCTTTTATCTCCGTCAAATCCAATTCTCTCAGCACATCGTTTACTCGTTTCTCTATCTCTTGTGGCGAAAAACCATCAAAGCAAAAGCGTGCCGTATACCAAAGATTTTGAAACACGGTAAGCTCTTCTATCAATAAATCATCCTGAGGCACGAAACCTATCCATTGTCTAACCTGGGACGAATTAACCGGATGCCCATTTATTGATATATGCCCCCGGTCGGGATGAATATTCCCATTCATCAGTCCTAACAACGTAGATTTCCCTACTCCACTACCGCCCATGATAGCAACTAATTGCCCTGATTCTAAATCGAAAGAGAAATTATGGATACCGGAAGTAGAATTGTTGAATGTAAAATTGATGTCTCTTCCCGAAAGAAAGACAGTATCTTTTTGTTTATCTTTATTGAAAACAGTTTGTAGATTGCTGAAGTAAACAGGCAGAAAATGAGGGCCTTTAACCACACTACTATGCTGCCAACTATAAAACATGCCGGGTGTAATGGGTATGTCGTTCATATAAACGGCTCCTGTCCCATGCCAGATAAAGAGATAGCGGTCGAAGCGTTTTACAAACCACACATTAATAAAGCCTTCCATTACCTCCCTTCGGATGTGATTGGGCGAGTCTGTCTCATCTCCGCTAATAGTCAGGATTTCGGGAGAAGATGTTCCTGTAATAAATGAAAGTATATTATTAAATTCATCGGGTGCAATTGTAAATATTTCTGAAACGGATTGAAACATCTTCAGGTGATTCTCAAACTCGTTGCTGTTTTTATAAGCAAACTCAATGAAACGAATCAGGAGGAGAAGTTGCTCTTCAGTTGTCAGCTTCACCTTCATTTGCTTACATATATTATGAATTACGTTTTCCTTGTTGATGGCATACAACGAATCGTCGTACATACTTCTCAGTTCATTGTATAACTCAATATGCTCTTTATGAGAACGTACGCCAAAATGGCTCGACAGGTAAGAGTGAACAGCCTGTATTGCTTGCTCCTTTTCGATCTTCACAATAGAAGCAAATACAGCAAACAAATTCAATAATCCGTTAAGAATACTTTCGTTCATCCGGTGATTTTATGGCACAAAGGTAAAAAGATTTGCTTATTCCAAATGTTATTAAGCATTATTAATAACATGCTTTTAGGGGTTAGGATGAAAAGAACTAACTTTGCATCCTGTATATACAGATAGATGAAAACGATTAATCATATTAAAATATATTTGTCAATCATATTGATTCTTTTTACAGCCGGCATTGAGATGTCGGTTGCTCAAAACGTAACAACGGCATCCGGCATTGTAAGAGACTCTATCACAGGCGAAGCTTTATCGTTTGTTGCTATACAGTTTGAAAAAACGTCCATTGGTGGCATGACCGATGATGACGGGAAGTTCAGTTTGCAGAACGACAAAGGCTATACTCGTTTAGTTGTTTCGTCATTAGGATATGACGAGAAGATTGTCACCCTGAGAGCCGGAAGAAGAAATGATAACTTGGATATACGCATTGTCCCTGCTGCTTATGCGATATCTGAAGTATTTATCAAGCCTACACGCGAACGCTATTCAAGAAAGAATAACCCTGCCGTTGATTTGATTCGGGAAGTAATAGACCATAAAGACGAAAATCGCATTGAGGCCAAAAACGAATATCAGGTGGAATTGTATGAGAAGCTCGTGATGGCGCTTGATAACTTCAACCCGAACTTGGATAAAGGCTTCATGAAAAAGATGTCGTTCATAAAGAACTATATGGATACCTCTTTTACGGGCAAACCCATCTTGCCCGTTTCCATACGTGAAACGCTTTCGGACGTCTATTACCGCAAAGAACCTAAAACTAAAAAAACAATTATAACAGGCAAGCACCACGAAGGCATCGATAAAACAATTGATGAAGGAGGTATTACCTCTAATCTGGAAGAGTTTTTCCAAGGTGTTAATATATTCGATAACAATATCAACATACTGGCAAACCGTTTTGTAAGTCCGCTATCATCTCTATTGGCTACGACCTACTACCATTATTATATTATGGATACGGTAGACATTGGAGGCGATCCGTGTGTTGACTTGGCCTTCGTCCCTGTAAATAGCCAGAGCTATGGTTTTACCGGAAGACTGTATGTTACGCTTGACGGGAAATATTCGTTGAAGAAATTCCTGCTCAATACACCCAAGAACATCAATCTCAACTTCGTAAACAATTTCCGTATCGACCAGGAATTTAAACGGATGCCCGATAGTACCTGGGTGGTTGATACCGAGAATACGTTCGTGAACTTCTACGTTGTCAGTGGAACGCAGCAGCTATATGCACATCAACTACGAAGTTATAATAATTACAGTTTCGAGGTAGCTAAGGGAGATTCAATTTTTAAACTGTTAGGCCCTACGCATGAGTTGGCCGACGCTACTGAGCAGCCCGATACGTTTTGGGTAAGCAATCGCCCCATGCCATTAAAAGAAAAAGAGAATGTGCTAAAAGACCTGTTGAATGAAATCCGCAAAGTTCCGGCCCTTAATGCCATCATCAAGACAGCCGAGATACTTATCACCGGCTACATACAAACCGGCCCCTCGAAGGAAGAGAACTATTTCGATATCGGTCCCATGAATACTATCTTCAGCGCCAACCAACTGGAAGGTTACAGGGTAAGGGTAGGCGGCATGACGACGGCCAACCTCTTTCCGCACGTCTTCGCCTCAGGCTACGTAGCCTACGGTATGGACGACCGCAAGTTTAAATATAACGGCAAGCTAACGTATAGCTTCGAAAAGAAGAAATATCATGAAGGAGAGTTTCCCGTCAACAATCTCTCATTAATACATGAATTTGATGTATATACTCCCGGTCAGGACTTCCTTTTCACCAGCAAAGATAATATGTTCGTAGCCTTGAAAGTGGGCGAGCCTGTTACCAACATGAACTACATCCGCAAGACGATGCTGCAATATGAGAAAGATTGGTTAAACGGGCTATCCATTAAGTCGTGGGTGCGTAACCAGAATGAAGAAGCTGCCGGAACGCTTGAATACAAGATAATCGACGATAAAGACAATACTTTCCGCATAAAAAGCATCACCTCTTCCGAAATAGGTACGCAACTCCGCTTTGCCCCAGGCGAACGGGCGTATGCCGGACGTAAAGGAAAAGACTCCTTTTTCAATATGGCTAAAGATGCTCCCATCTTCAAGCTTTCTCACCAAATGGGCGTGAAAGGTGTTTTAGGAGGAGACTACAATTACAACCGTACGGAGTTCAGCGCAGAAAAACGCATCTGGCTCTCATCCTTCGGTCACATCGACGCCCAGTTGAAAGCCGGGAAAGTGTGGGACAGAGTTCCTTTCCCCCTACTCATCATGCCCAATACCAACCAGTCGCTCACCATTCAGCCCGAAGCATTCCATTTGATGCGTGCAATGGAGTTTATGTCAGACCAGTATGTATCGCTAAGTGCTACTTATTATCTCAAGGGCTGGATTCTAAACCGTATTCCCGGCATCCGCTGGCTGAAGTTCCGCGAAGTAGTATCCTTTAATGGCATCTACGGCAGCCTGTCAGACAAGAACAACCCCTTATTGCCGGGCAATAACGACCTCTTCGTTTTCCCCGAGGGAACAACAGGATTTGGAAAGACACCTTATATGGAAGCAAGTTTTGGTCTTGAAAATATTTTCAAGATTCTCCGTGTAGATTACTATCACCGACTGACTTATTTAGACAACCCACACACCAAGAAAAGTGGTATCCGTATCGCCCTCCGCTTCTCCTTCTAAGACTAAAATACTTTCATACTTAAATACGTAGAGACTTAAAAAAATAAAAAAAGGGTGACATCACTGTCATCCTTTTTTATGCTTTTTTCCTTTGTAATTGTCTTCGGAAAATTATTGCTGACCATAAGCTTTTTGAGCAGCGGCAGCAGCTTTCTCTGCCAACTCTTGAAACTTAGCGATTTGAGCTTCGCTCCACTCACCTTGTTTGGTTCCGAGTTCTTGCAAGAAAGGAGCGTAGTCCTGTGCCAATTTGGCGAGATCTTGAGCAGCTGCAACATCACCGGCTGCGACTTTGTCGTAAAGGGCAATTGATTTGTTAACGTACTCTTCATACTTTGCCAATGCGTCATCCTCAGATGCTGCGGGAGCTACTGATTCTGTGGCAGGAGCTGCAGCTTCGTCTGTTGCACCAGCCTCTGCTTTCTTACCTCCACATGCTACACAAAAAACCAAAGAAGATGCTACTGTAAGCATCATTACAACCTTTTTCATACTTTTTTTCTTAAATAGTTAGTTATACATTTTCAAACGCAAATGTAGAATAAAAAATATGATGTAAAACATATTTTTTCAACATTTATTTTTTTAAATGCAGATAAAGCTTCTAAAGAGGAGTATTTTGAGTATCACAAGCTTGTATAAGGAAATTTGTAGTACATTTGCGTCAAACATCGTCAAATTTATAGATAATGAAAAGAGACAACATCATTTTCGACATTATTGAGAAGGAAAAGCAACGTCAATTGAAAGGAATTGAACTGATTGCTTCGGAAAACTTTGTGAGCGACCAAGTATTGGAAGCTATGGGTAGTGTACTGACCAACAAGTATGCAGAAGGCTATCCGGGAAAACGCTATTATGGAGGATGCGAGGTGGTTGACCTGAGCGAGACTATCGCTATCGAGCGTTTGAAAAAAATATTCAATGCCGAGTGGGTAAACGTACAACCGCATTCCGGTGCACAAGCTAATTTCGCAGTATTTCTATCCGTTTTGAATCCGGGCGAAACCTTTTTGGGGTTAAACCTTTCGCATGGGGGACACCTTTCGCATGGATCCCCCGTTAATAGTTCGGGCATATTGTATCACGCTACTGAGTATAATGTGAAGGAAGATACAGGGCGCGTAGACTACGACCAGATGGAAGAAGTGGCGCTTCGCGAAAGACCGAAACTGATAATCGGAGGAGGCTCGGCCTATTCGCGCGAATGGGATTATAAGCGGATGCGCGAAATAGCCGACAAGGTTGGCGCACTGCTGATGATAGACATGGCACACCCTGCCGGGCTAATTGCTGCAGGATTGCTTAATAACCCGTTGGAGTATGCTCATATCGTAACTTCTACCACGCATAAAACCCTTCGTGGCCCTCGTGGAGGTATTATTCTTATGGGAAAAGATTTCGAGAATCCTTGGGGTAAGACTACTCCGAAAGGCGAGATAAAAATGATGTCTCAACTGCTGGATTCGGCTGTTTTCCCCGGCACGCAAGGAGGTCCTCTGGAGCATGTGATCGCTTCTAAAGCCGTATCTTTTGGCGAAGCTTTGGAGCCGGAGTATAGGGTGTATCAAACGCAGGTGAAGAAAAACGCAGCGGCGATGGCCCAAGCTTTCATTGATAAAGGATACAAAATAATCTCCGATGGCACAGACAATCACAGCATGTTGATTGATTTGCGTCCTAAGTTCCCAAACCTGACAGGTAAGGTGGCCGAAAAGGCATTGGTTACCGCCGATATTACAGTCAATAAGAATATGGTTCCCTTCGACAGCCGCTCGGCATTCCAAACATCGGGTATCCGTGTCGGTACGCCGGCTATCTCTACACGAGGCGCCAAAGAGCCGTTTATGGGAGAAATTGTGGAATTGATAGATACCGTTCTGTCTGACCCTGAAAACGACAAAACGATTGTAACTGTGCGCACAGAGGTAAACAGCCTGATGAAAGCCTATCCCTTGTTTGCATGGTAAAATAGAGATATCAGATGATTATTCACTAAATAAAAATGTATGAAAAAAATTATGCCCTTTTGCGTCGTGTCGGCACTTATTCTCTTAGCTTCTTGTGGAGGAAGCGCTTCGGAAGTAAAAACGTATAACCAAGGAATAAATATCATTCCGGCTCCCTTAAATTTGGTGCAGAATGAAGGAGCTTTCCTATTAAACAAAAATACGTCCTTCTATGCCTCCACACCCGAAGAGAAAACCATAGCTGAATTCTTTGCAGCCAAGCTAAAGTTCTCTACGGGTTATTCGTTTACAGTTTCAGAAACTGAAGATGCCAATTCTATTCAGTTACGTATTGATCCTACACTTTCTTTAAACGATGAAGGCTATACGTTAGACGTTTCACCTGATGGCGCTGTCGTTGTTGGCAAAACAGCTCAGGGATTGTTTTACGGCATGCAAACCTTTTTGCAACTGCTTCCGGCAGAAGTAGAGAGCCCGGATCCGGTGAAAGGTGTTGTTTGGTCGGCTTCTGCCGTTTCCATCAAAGATGAGCCTCGCTTTGCTTATCGGGGCATCATGCTCGACGCCTGCCGCCACTTCATGCCGGTAGAGTTTGTAAAGAAACAGATAGATGTAGTATCGCTGTTTAAACTAAACCGCTTGCATTGGCATCTTACCGAAGACCAAGGCTGGCGTATTGAAATAAAAAAATATCCGAAGCTTACGGAGATAGGCTCTAAAGTGCCCAATGGCGAAGGCTTCTATACACAGGATGAGATTAGAGAAGTCATCAGGTATGCGGCAGATCGCTATATCACTATCATTCCCGAAATAGAAATACCCGGGCATGAACTGGCTGCCATTTCGGCCTATCCTGAACTCTCATGTAAGGGAGAACCTACTACTTCGCGCACCGTTTGGGGTGTGGAGGATGTAGTTCTTTGTGCCGGAAAGGAAAGCACCTTCGAGTTTTTCGAGAATGTATTTGAGGAAGTGTGTGCGCTCTTCCCCTCAGAATATGTTCATATCGGAGGCGATGAATGTCCGAAGACAAGTTGGAAGGAATGTCCGCTTTGCCAAAAGCGCGTCCGCGAAGAGGGACTGAGAGGCGACGCCCAGCATTCTGCTGAAGAACGCTTGCAAAGCTATTTCGTTCAACGCATTGAAAAAGCATTGACCAAGCACGGAAAGAAAATCATCGGCTGGGACGAAATTCTGGAAGGTGGCCTGGCTACTACGGCCACCGTGATGTCGTGGAGAGGCGAGGAAGGCGGAATTGCTGCTGCCAATATGGAACATGATGTAATCATGACTCCCGGTTCAGGCGGTATGTACATCGACCAGTTCCAAGGAGATGCTAAAATAGAGCCGGTAGCCATCGGCGGTTACGATCCGCTGGATAGGGTATATGCTTACAATCCTATGCCCGACACCCTCGTGAGTGCAGGTAAAGCAAACTACATCAAAGGTGTTCAGTGTAACGTGTGGACAGAATATATGTATAACACCGACCTTATGGAATATCGCATCTATCCGCGTATCCTGGCTCTGTCTGAAATAGCTTGGACAGCTCTCGACAAAAAAGACTATACCGACTTTGAGCGCCGGATAGAAAATGCATTGGTTCGCCTTGACGGACACAGCATTAACTACCATATTCCTCAACCGGAGCAGCCCAACGGCTCGTGCAATTTCGTAGCCTTTACAGATAAAGCTTCTTTGGCTTTCAAGACCACCCGCCCTATAAAGGTAGTCTATACAATAGACGGTTCCGAGCCAACAGCCAAATCTGCTGTTTACGAATCGCCGATAGAGTTTACCGAGACCGGTACACTGAAGATTCGTTCGGTACTTCCTTCAGGCAAGATGAGCCCTACGCGCGTCATCACTGTAGAGAAACAAGCCTTGGCTCCCGTTGCCACAGTGGATCAAACGAAGGAAGGGCTACAACTCAAGGTAACGCGTGGCGAATTTCTCGAATCGTCTAAATTAGCTGATGCCAAAGAATGGAAAGACTCCGTAATAACTGATTTGAGAGTCATCGCCCATTTGGAACCGTATAGCAACTCCATGCGCAATTACAACCAATATGCTGCCATTGCCACAGGATACGTAAATATCCCGTCGGATGGTGTATATTACTTCTCAAGCGATGAAAACGAAGAGGTTTGGATAGACGGCAAACTGCTGGTAGACAACAAAGGCGAAGTAAAACGTTTCTCTCGTCGCGACAAATCGGTAGCTTTAGCCGGAGGTCTGCACAAGCTTAAAGTGGTATTCTTAGGCCAAAACATCGGAGGGTATCCCAGCAACTGGGGCAGTGGAAACGTCTTCCTCCGCAAGTCCGACGCCGGGAATTTCACCCGCCTTACCCCCGACATGCTCTGCCATTAATCAATCAATTAAGAAAAATGGACGTACAAGCGCAACGAGCAAAACCGCTGCGGGAAGTGCACTCTCTCAAAGAGAAACAGGGGGAAATAAAAAATAAGCAGCAAGCAAGGGAAGGGGAATGTAAAATCATTCCCCTTTCTTTCTGTACTTTTCTTCAAAGGCTTCTTGAACGGCAGAATGCCTTGCTTTGCTACCAAAGCCTTTTACAAATTCAGCTACTGTCAGCCGATGAACGCCATAAATTCGTGCAATTGCGCTTTTCGATATTCGTTTAGCCAATAGATTTTTAATTTCCGATTCTTTTCCAGTCAATTTTTTGACTTTCGATTTACTGCCTTTCGGGCGACCAAGCGCAACACCTTCCGCACGTTTGCGGGCAAGTGCCTCTTTGGTGCGTTGAGAGATAAGATTGCGTTCAATTTCGGCAGAAAGCCCGAAAGCAAATGCAAGCACCTTACTGTTGATGTCGTTCCCCAAGCGATAATTTTCTTTGATTGTCCAAACTTGAACGTCGCGATTCATGCAATCGTTTAAAACCGCCATAATCATCAATAAATTCCTTCCCAGCCGCGACAATTCCGAACAAATCAGAATATCATCGCGTTTCATCTTTTTAAGGAGTTTTCCTAATTCCCGTTTCTCAACGCCTTTTGTGCCGGAAATAGTTTCTTCAAACCAATGATTGACAATCATGCCGTTTCTTTTACAAAAGTTCTTTATTTCAAACCTTTGATTCTCAACTGTCTGTTTATCAGAACTTACTCTGATGTAACCGTAATTCATAATGACTAATTTAAATTGTTATTGAACTAATAAAATATACAGTTTTAATGCGACATTAAAAGGGGGTTTTCAAATTATTCTCATTAAGATGTAGAAATTAGGCGGGGTCGTTTAAATTCGGCAAGTACTGGGTTTGATATTGTGATTGGGAATCCACCGTATGTGGATTCTGAAACAATGACAGTCAATACTCCGATATTTAGAGAATACTTAAAAACCAAGTTTAATACTACAAAAGGGAATTGGGACTTATTTGTTCCTTTTATAGAATTTGGAGTTGAATTAAATGCAGATAGAGGAATTTTTGCTTTTATAATTCCCAATAAGGTTCTTAGTGCTAACTATACTATTGATTTAAAGAATTATCTATCAGAAAAATGCATTCTTGAAATTAGAGACTATTCACGGCTGAATATTTTCAAGGAAGCAAATGTTTATCCAGTAACACTATTAATAAAAAAAGACGAGAAAAGAGATGAGGTAATGATGACAACAATGGAATCAAAAGAAGTTGTCGGAAATACAAACTATGTGAATCAGCGTATTTTTTATAAAGATATTTTATGGGACAAATACTTTTTTAACAAAGAAATTGTCGAAATTTTAACTAAACTTTCTTCCTTATCAAATTTAGGCAATTTGGAAGAATTTAAAATAGTGGGTGCTGCAACGGTAAACGAAGCATACTTGATAAAAGAAAAGTTACATGACAATAAAGATATGCTGACATGTAAACGATTGATAAATACAGGAACTATAGATAAGTGGACTTCTTTATGGGGGAACAAGAAAACGCAATACATAAAGGATAGCTATCATTTCCCAATGATTTTGGATTCAGATATTAAGAATATCAATCCAATTCGCTTTGTTCAAGCCCAAAGTTCCAAACTAATTATTGCAGGGATGTCTAATCAAATTGAAGCATATCTTGATTTAAATGGCGATTATTTGGCAGGAAAATCCACAACAATTATTTTATCTAACCTTGAAGACTTGAAAATATATTGTGCACTATTGAATTCAAAAGTGGCTTCGTTTTTCGTAAATTTTAATTATCATTCTCTCAAAATGTCAGGAGGATACCTAAATATTAATAACGAAATTATATCCAGTATTCCTTTCCCTATATTCACTGAAAGTGGAAGAAATAAAATCATTTACATTGTCAATCAAATTCTTTCCATCAAAAAGAAAAATCAATCGGCAGATATTTCTGCATTGGAAAAAGAAATCGACAAATTGGTATATGAACTATATGGGCTGACGGCTGAAAAAATCAGAATAATAGAAGAAAACTGATTGCCATTTCATGAAAAATCGTACCTTTGCCCCATGTTTTACAGACGGAAAATCATATTGGCATTGTTGCAATTGTTTGATAATGAATTGGAAAAGATTCGATTGCAAAAATTATTGTTCCTTTTTACCCAACGGCAGGCTAAAAGGGAATATGATTTTATTCCTTATAAATATGGCTGTTATTCCTATTCCGCTAATGCTGACTTAACAGCAATGGCGCAGAAAGGTATTTTATCTGAAACTGAAAGCCGATTTACATCAAACGACACAACTGACTATCTAAAGGTTATTAAGCAAGAAGACAAGGCGTATTTAGAGGAAGTTAAAGCACGGTATGGGCGTATGGATACGCAGGCTTTAATGAAACATACTTATATCAATTTCCCGTATTGGGCTATCAACAGTACGGCAACCAATATTCTTTCGCCTACCGAGTTGGAAAAAGTTATCAAAAGCAGACCGAAATCAGATAAAACTATTTTATTTACACTTGGTTACGAGGGTATTTCGTTAGAAGAGTATTTGAATCGTCTGATTAGAAATGATGTGAAGATTTTAGTTGATGTCCGAAATAATCCGTTAAGCATGAAATACGGATTTAGTAAAAGCCAACTCAAACGCTACTGTGAAAGTATAGGAATCCAATATGTGCATTTTCCCGAAGTGGGTATACAATCGGAACAACGGCAAGAACTAAATACTCAGGCAGATTATGATAAACTGTTTACAGATTACAGAAACAATAATCTTACAAAGACACAGTCAACTCAATACGCTATTTTGAATTTACTCAAAAAGCAACAGCGCATTGCTTTGACTTGTTTTGAGGCAAATATCAGCCAATGCCACCGCAAACATTTAGCAGAGGCAATTACCCATCTGCCCGAATTTGACTATGAACTAAAACATATCTAATATGGCTTTAACCAAAGTATTGATTACCGTAAAGACCTATCCGGCAATTTCTTCCAAATACGAAGAATTGGTTTGTACAGCAGGATTCCTAGAAGATGGTACATGGATTCGTATTTATCCAATTCAATTTCGCAAAAAATCATATAGCGAACAGTACAAGAAATACGACTGGATAGAATTGGATTTGGTGAAAAACAGTAGAGATTTCCGCCCCGAAAGTTATCGCCCCTATTCGATAGACACTGATATAAATATTGTTGAGCATATTGGCACAGAAAATAATTGGGCAAAACGCAAAAGAATTGTTTTGCAAAAAGTGTATTTCAATTTATCAGAACTAATAGCAGAGGCGCATAACAAAGAGATTCGTACTTCATTGGCAGTTTTCAAACCTAAAAAGATTTTGGATTTCAAAGTAGAATCTGTTGAGCGCGAATGGGATAAAAAGAAGTTGGATAGTCTTCGACAAATGAACTTGTTTGAAACGGTATCTATTTCGGGTAAGATGGAAGTTGTCCGAAAACTCCCTTATAAGTTTTCATACCTTTTTGAAGATGAGGCAGGTACTGAAAGCTGTCTGATGATTGAAGATTGGGAAATCGGGCAGTTATATTGGAATTGCCTTGCCAAATACGAAGGCAATGAACCGAAAGCCATCGCCGATGTCCGCAAAAAATATTTTGACGACTTAGCCAAAACAAAAGATTTGCACTTGTTTTTGGGAACATCACAAGTTCATCATTATCAATCCAGAAATCCATTTATGATTATTGGAACTTTTCATCCGACAAAGGAGTTAATGAGGAGTTTGTTTTGATTACGTCCCGAAAATATACCCATCCTTCTGTCTTAATTGCTTCTCAAATAGTTTCATTTCGTCCTCTTTGAGAAAAGAGAAAGTTCTATATTCAACGTTGTCTAAATGTTCTTGGACATAAGCTATTTTTTTGTCATTGTCTCTTGTGCCTTGACCAATAGGCAGTAGAGATGACATTCTATAGGCACAATTTTTACTTCTTCCAAAAAGGATTAATTTATTCGTTTTCGTATTTCTCAATTCATAAACTCCACAGCCAAAAGGCGCAATAAGATATTCGCCTTTATTAGGATTCGGAAACTTTTTCCATTCTGTCCATTCAAATTTCGGTTTCATAATCTATTATATTCTTCTTCGTTTATTTCAAACTCCGGCTCTATGATTTTCACTTCATCATAACTCAAACCATATAACTTATAAACTAATATATCAATTTCCTTTTCCAATGCGGAAGTGTCGGCAACAGGATTTTCTTTTTTAACAGAAAGGATTTGTTCTACAAATGCTATTATCGGTTGTTGTTCTGTTTTTGATAATTTGGGTATTGGGAATTGTGCTAATTCGTTGATTTTGAATTGTGGGAAAATTCCACGTTGTAACTTGCCGAATTTATGAGCAAACCAATAAGAAATCAATTTTGAATTTAAAATTCCCAATAAATATTTTGGACTTACTTTTATGTAAATGATGTTCATTGAATTTCTATCATTCAGCAATATTTCTTCTGTATAGCAGGCATTTATGCAGTATGGCAATGGCGAAGGTATTTGACGAACCAAAATACGTGGTGTTGAAAAGAGGTCAAAGTTTTTACGCGGTGCAGCCAAATGCTTTCCGTATTTAAGATATTCACCACTCCAACCAAGATTATATCTACATACATCACAACCATCTAAATATTTTGTATAGCCTTCGCCACCAATTTTAGAATGAAAGGCGCGATTTTTTTTAATTTCTTCTGTTTGTGCTGGGTCTCCTGCTCCTGTTTCATAAGCAACCAATGAAGCTTTTACATTTGCAAATTCCGATAAAGAGACCGAATTATTTTCTATTTTATCCAACAAATTAAAAGTTTCGTTTCCTTTGAGTGCTTCAATATTTATAACACAATCTTTTGAAGATATAAGTTTTTGTTTTTCGATTTCTCCGACAAGATTATACTCATCTTCCCATTCGGCAAGTAGTACCTTTTCCCTTGTATCATTACTTTTATTTTTTTGAAAAATAAATACCGCAGAGTCCACATCAGCACTTTCAAAAACTCGCTTATAAAAATTAATTATCGAAAT
Source organism: Bacteroidia bacterium (assembly GCA_025996775.1). Lineage (GTDB taxonomy): Bacteria > Bacteroidota > Bacteroidia > Bacteroidales > Tannerellaceae > DFXE01. The sequence continues at coordinate 30,623 of BNTS01000020.1, forward strand.
ACTTGAATTTTCCAATACAAAACGGCGTAATTTTGAATTTGTATTAAGTGTCAGCCAATTATTAGGTGTGATAAAACTGAAAATTCCTTTTCGTTTCAAAAGATTTGTGCCTAATTCTACAAAAAGTGGATACAAATTGATTTGGTATTCTGACAAAATATAATGAGAATAATAATAAGCCTTGTCCTGTTCGGTCATTCCTTTTGATTTACTGTTTCTCGCAAATACATACGGCGGATTCCCAATCACAATATCAAACCCCACTGCTTTTTCTTGGGATTGCGGAGCCTGTTCCGACCTGTCGGAATCAAGCCCGCAATGACAGTTTGTGGTTGCCGAATTTAAATGACCGTTTTCTGCCAACATCGGATTCATCACTTCCGGAAAATCAAGTTTCCAATCAAAGAAATGCAACGGCTCATCGGGTTTATTTTTCAAGTTTTGCAGTTTTGTGACATGTTGTTTCCAACCCAATGTCTGCAAATAAGTGTCCAACTGTTTCGTTACGGATTTGCTTGTTCCGGTTGGTTTGGTTTCATTGCCTTTGGTGCTTACCATCAATTGCAACTGATTGATGAGCAGGTCTATTTTCAGGTTGCGAATTTCGGACGCCAATTGTTTCTTATCGCTTTTCGGACTGAAATAGGATTTTTGCTTTTCACTAATCCGTTTTAGCAATTCTACTTTTTCCCTTGCCAAATCTGCCCCGAATAAACCTTGCGAAACGACATCCAAACTCCAATCAATATCAATCACATCATCGTCCAGTTTGCTTACCAAACTATTGCCCACCACAATTTTATAATCGAGATTGGGCAAAGGAGTCGGGACTTCTTCGTCAATAATCAGTGATAGCCAGAAACGCAGGCGGGCAATATCAACCGCACCGCGTTCTATATCCACGCCATAGATGCTGTTTTGAATGATGTTGAGTTTCACATCCGATGCCTTAAATCCTTCTAATGAACCATGTTCAAAATGGTAAAGCATTTGTTTCGCCGAGAATATTTCCTGTAACAAACCCATCGGGAATGCACCGGAGCCGATGGCAGGGTCGCAGATTTTTACATTGTCCAACGCCTTATGAAATTCCTGAAGCATATTGTCTTGAACCTTGATTTCAGTAAGATTTTCAAGATTACCACGACTGAAAATGCAATCTAAAATCTTGTCAATCTCATTAATCTTGTCGGAATCATGGTTCAGACAAGTTTTCAAATATTCCTTCAAACTCTCTTGACACATATAATGCACAATCTCTTTGGGCGTATAGTATGCGCCTTTGTCTTTGTTGTCTTCGAGCAGGTTTTCAAAAATATGTCCGAGCATTTCGGGGTCAACGGCTACGGTGTGGTCGTTGGGGTCGTCTTCGTAAATAGTAAAATTGTATTGGTCGAAGAATGTGAAAAGGTCGGTAAAAAGGCATGAAGGAAAATCAAGAAACTCGTATTTATCTGTTTCCTTCTCAAACAATCCGCCATTGAGGAAAGGAATTTTTACTGTTTCGCCATTAGGCATTGTGAAATTGTCATTTTCACGAGCTTGATTCAGTGTTTCAAAAAACAGTTTCGTAAGGCATTGAGAATAAAACAAATCGCCCCCAGAGTTTGAATTTTCGGTGTGTTTTCTAAAAAGATTGGACATGAAGTTTTTATCGCCATCCTTGTATTTCAAATCTTTGGCGCCCAGCCAACCTTTCTTTTGCAGGAAATAGAGGAATACAATTCGTCCGAGCAGTTTTTTGCAGAAGTCGCGAATGGCTTTGTCATTTGCTTTGAACAAGGCAATACGGTAACTGGGGCTATTGAGTAAATGGTTGCAAAATTTATCGTAATGTTGTTTGTAATTCGTGAAAAATTCTTTTGATAGCGATTCCACCGAAAACGCATCCATCAAAGTTTTAAATGAAATCTCATCGCCTTGTAATTTTAAAAAGCGACTTGTGGCTGTGTGGTAGTATTGCATCTCATCGCCAAAGACGAAAGTGTAACGTTTCGGTGCCGTTGCCTCGCCTCTAATATCGGAAATAAAGGATACACGCCAATTGTCGCCGTCATCAAATACGGCAAGAGCGGCATCAAAAATTCCATAACGCGGATTTGTAAACGTTTTTACCAAATTGCGCAATCCAACCCGCTTATGTACAACACTGCCTTTATTGATTTGGTAACGAAACAATCCAAGCGACAAACCGTCCGTCATCGTTATTTTTCCCAAATAATAGGCGGTTTCATTGTTAGTGGAATAATCCAACAATTCAGGCGTTTGGCGCAATTCTTTTGCACCAAACAATTGGATTAAAACGCCTTGCCATGTTGTGGCATTGAATTTTCCCTGAAAGATTGCTTGTAGATGCTCTTTGATGTACATATTACTTGTTTTTTATTTCTACATTTATATAAACGTTTCCGAAATCACAATATTGGGCTCTGTGTTGTCAATGTTGTCATTTGCATTTTCCGCAGTATAGTATGTTTCATACAAGTCGTTGATATGAATGTCAATTTTATACTGGTTTTCATTCATGAGAATCGTGTTGCTTTTGTATTCACGCGCCAAAGCCCTGATTTCTTTTTGCAGATTATTGTAAATGCCCTGCTCTATATAACTTTGGAGTATATTGCATTGCTGCTTTATCTCGTTGTCTTGTGTAATATTTTTGTATAACCGGAAAAACTTTTGCGCTTCGGCAGTACTTTTGTCGTGCATTTGACTATTCAAACTGTTGGTGTCTTGTTGCGAAATGCTCTCTGCCTGAAATGCTTTCAATGCGCGATTTACTTGTGAGAAATGAGTTTCGGCAGCTACGGAAAAGTCAGCGACAGGCTCATCCTTTTTGGCTTTCAGAATTAAAGCAGCATCGATAAAATCAATAGGAAATACGTTTTCGGTTGTTACCTTGTAATACTCTGTTTTTATGGGCGATTGAATGAAAGCAATGGTTGTATTCTTATTTTCTGATTTTTGGGCATTTCTTGCTGTACGACTTTTTAATGGTAACTTTTTAATTTTCTTATACAGTTCTCGGTCAGTATTATACAACTCGCGTACTTCGCGCAGTAACTCCAACTGTATATCTACTTTATCCTTTACTTTGGGGTCGAAAAGTTGAAATTCTTTTACGATTTCTTCACGCGAATAGATTTGTGCATCCTCGCCCAAAGCCGAATGAAATCCTTGCAGTTTGATAAGCGCATTATTGTATAACTGTATTTGCGCATCGCCCTCAGCAGAAGGATAAAACATATAATTATGAATTTCATCCGCTACCGATCCGATACGATTTACACGCCCGATTCGTTGCATCAATCGCGTGGCATTCCATGGCGAATCATAATTGACAATCACGTTGCTGCGATGCAAATTGACACCTTCAGCCAATACATCGGAAGTTACCACAATATTGTATTTATCACTTTGTTTCTCATAATTGGCATCAAAACATTGTCGAATGATTTCTTTATCCCTATCGCGTGTGGCGGACGAAACCTTCAGTATGTCAGTTCTGTTTAAATGTGATTTTAGTTTTTCTTCCAAATAATTCACCGTATCTACACTTTCGGAAAATACGACTAATTTCCCTGTTGGATTTTTCGTTTTGTCAAACAAATCCGATTGTAACTTTTCTATGAATGTATCTAATTTGGGGTCTTCGGTTATTGTGTCCCATTCCGCAGATAGCTGTTTCAGTTTGTCGCGGTCGTTTTGGAGCATTACCAAAAAATTTACATCAAAATCTTCCAGTTTAAAAAGGAAATCCGATTCATCATATCCTTTTGACAATGCAAACTCTATGATACGGTCGAGTTCCCAACCCTTCGCTTGCAAATCCTTCACTTGTAATTCTGGAGCAACTATTACTTTTTCCTCATCAAACATTTTAAGCATATCTTCTGTTATCCGTAAAAATGTGGATAAAGATTTTTTGAAAGCATCAAAACTACTTTCAAGACGTTTTACCAAATGTACGCGATAGATTCCCTTGAGATTTTCACCAATATTTTTTGGATTCTTAAATTTTTTCTGCTGTTCGGGAGTTAAAAATTCTATGGCACGGTATCGTGCGTATTTCAATCCGTTTTCTTCATCCGTAAGTACGGATAATGTTCTGTAAAACAATTCGCTCAATTGAATGTTGAGTTTATATTCCAGTTCTTTCGGTGGCAGAATTTCAGGAAATTTAATTTGTTGGGCATCCAAGTCATTTTTATAATACACGTCATTTAGAATATTATGTCTTGTCCGGCGTACCGTAATTTTATCCAATACTCTATTGCGGATTTCTTTGTAAATACTATCCACTTCATCTGTATTTTTCAAAGTTTTCCGATTTTTCATTTCCTTTTTGTATCTGTCAATCAAAGGCGCGAAAAAGTTTTGCAGATTATTTATGCCATCAATGGTACTTCGGCGAGCATCTTGGAAAAGAAGAATTAAATTGAGTAAGTCATTCGGGCGATTATTCAAAGGCGTTGCCGAGAGTAACATTATTTTCTTCTGTGTGCTTTTCATCAAACCCAAATTACTGCGAGGGGATTTGCAAATTCGTTGCAGTTCATCGTACCTGCTTGCCGTATCACTGCGAAATCCGTGTGCTTCATCCACAATAATCAAATCAAAAATCTCCTTGTCCTTGTAGTTGTCCTTTCCTTCTAAAATTTTAGAAAGACTGCCGTTACTGATAAATTGTGTTTTCTTGGTCAGCCCGAAAAGTTTGAACGTTTCTTTCCAATTCGTTTCCAAAGCAGGTGGATAAACTACCAAAACATTGGTATTCTTCCCGTTTGCTTCTACAAATCGTTTTGCTATCATTGTGGCGACAAGCGTTTTCCCCAAACCGACAACATCCGCGAGAAAAAATCCGTTGTGTTCGCAAAGCATTTGATAACCTTGTATCACAGCATCTTTTTGATACTTCAATTCTTTAATGCCATCGGGTAGCGTAATGGAAAAATCATCTTCAACTTGGTCGCCAAATGAATCAATAAGCACTTTGATGTACAATTCGTAAGGCGTTGGGAAAACACCGATATGCGTTTTTTGCTTGCTTTTCTCAATATCCTTTGCCGTAATAGGAATAGCTTCAGCCCATAATATATCAAATTGATTCTTGCAAAATTTCACATCATCAAAGTCTTTCATCGCTACATTCAGTTCGTAACGTGGCGGTTGGGTTATTCCCAAACCGGAATCGGAAATATTAGACGACCCCATAATTACCCAACCATCGGAGTGTTCAGAATGATTTTCCGGCAAACAGAGGTAAAATTTAGCATGAAGATTTTTTGAAGCATGGATTTTCATTTCTACCTTACCGGTGTACAAATCCTCACAAAGTTGCAAGATTCCCTGCTCCACTTCGGCAGAATAATTTGCATTTTGTATATCATTGATAAAATCTTGGTCATAAAGATTTTTTGCTTCTTCTTCATTCCCTAACATCAACATTGCTTTGTTGTGTTTCCGAAAAATATTGTCGATATTGATACCCACTAATATTTGAATTTTTTGCACCTCTTTCAGTTTTTCCCGTAATTTGAAGTATCCCGAAGAGCGAAAAAATCCTACAACCGCATGAAAACTATAAAAATTAGCCATGCCTTGTACAATTCCTCTAAATTTATCAAAGAGGGTATTATCATGTTGATTAGTAAAGAATTTTGACGACATATTATTTCTTTTTAGTTGAAACAAGCAAGTCCTTTATATCCACATCCAACAATTCTGCTATCTCAAACAGCACTTTAAGCGGAGGCTGCGTTACATTGGAACACCAACGCGAAACCGTTGCTACATCATATTTCAGGGTATCTGCCAACCATTTACCGGTCTTGTTCTGTTCAACAAGAGCTACTTTCAGTCGATTAATCTGTGCCATTGCTTTTTTTATTTGATAACAAGCGCAAAGATATTGATTATTTTTGGTTTCTCCCCAAAAATGTGTATCTTTGTCATGAGTGTGTGAAACAATGGTAAAACGCAGCAGGGCAAAGTACTTTGCTCGTTTCTATATCGTTACCCATTGTGGATGCTCTTGCAGATATAATTTTGTTTTTCAGTGGATTGAAAAATAAAAATCATTATCTTTGTGGTGAATATTTAAGAGAACCGATGGAGAAGAAAAAGATGAAAAAAGTGTTGTTGGTTGCCGGAATAACCCTTGTAAGCTTTGTCGTTATATTGCCAACTATAGCGTTTTGTACGCTGAATTGGGGGATTCTGCCTCCTAAGAAACTGACCCCTCTGGTGGAAAGGGAAGTCAATAAATTGATTAACGGACATCTGGCCTGTGAACGGGCGGAGCTTACTTTCTTTAAAACATACCCTTACCTTGGCGTTCAGCTATCAAACGGATTGCTTTCCTCGTATGTTACGATGGAAAGTGAGAGCGAACCGGACAGCCTCTTAGCCTTCCACGAAATTGTAGTATCCGTCAACCTGATGGATTATCTCTTTGACAATAAGATTACGATTCGCGATATCTTATTAGACCAACCTCATATACATACTTTTGCCGACATCACCGGACGTACCAACTGGATGATTATCGAGAGCGACACGATCGCTTCTGCCGATACCACCGCCCTCCCTCCTATCGACATTCAGCGAATACGGATTAAGGACGGACATTTCAGCTACCAAGACCTTGCGGCCGAGATGCTGACGGAAGTAGAGGGCTTCAACCTTGAACTTACCGGCTCGCTTCTGGAGGAAGGTGGAAATACCTTCGAGATAGAAACAAGTGCCTCTTCCTTCTTGTTTGAAAGTCCCTCGTACACCTTGCAAAAGGATCTGGCTCTACATTTTAAAAGCACTGTGGAGCTAAGGGATAACTTCAACACCGTCACCCTCCATAATACGGAGTTTAAACTAAACGAGCTGCCCTTTACCGCTGATGGTTCGATTACCATTCTACCGGAAACAGGAAATTTAGGCATCAACTTAGAGACAACCCTCAAAGCCTCCGATATGAACGATATTCTCGCCTTTATACCCGATGCTTACTTTAAAAACCGAAGCGACTTGAAGGCCACCGGATCTATTGTGGTGGAAGGACAGGTGAATGGTGAACTGGGCGAGGATATCATCCCAACGATAGACCTCTGCTGCATCGTTGAGAACGGATCGTTCTATATGAAAGGCGTGAAGCAAGGGATTGACTCCCTTGAGATGGATATAGATTTGCATATTGACGGCGAGAATCTCGACGCATCTTACGCCTCCATCGAGAAACTGTTGATGGAAGGCCTGAATACGAACCTCGATATACACGGAAAGGTGACCAACCTGATGCAATCTCCTGCCATCGATGCCTGCATCCAAGGCAATATTGACTTCACTCGCCTGACCCGTGAGTTCCTCGATCCCGATACGTTCCTGCTGGAAGGCTTTATTAACGGCGATATAGATGCGGCCTTTGCTATAGACGATGTGATGAACGGCCGTTACGACAAGATTGTAGCAACCGGCGTGCTGGATGTGGATTCCTTGAAAGCTGTCAGCGCCCCGTTTGATATAAATGTCTTTATCAGCAAGGCTCATTTTGCCATCGATTCTACACAGGCCACCAGTAGCTTTATCAAAAATTCCAATCTCCTGAGTGCATCGCTGACTATTGACAGCCTGAACATCAAATATAAGGAATCAATTAATACCAACATCAGCCGCCTCGTAATGACGGCCAAGACCTCGCTTGTTATGGATACCACAGAGGTGACGTCCATCACTTCCGCCATACGGTTTGCCCATTTGCAGACTCGCCTGCCCGACTCGACGTGGGTAATGGCCAGACAGGCTACCATACGCGGAGGCATCAAGCCCTCTGAATCGAATAAACGAATACCCAGTTTAGGTGCATCCATTCAAGCCGACACACTGCGTTATTTTGCCATACCGCTTCGAACCGGCGTCACTTTTGCCGGTAGTACGCTCTCTATCCAGGCGATGCCTTATCGCGATGCCATGCGTGAACGTCGACAAACGCTACTGGCTTCGAGGGCGTCGAGAGGCGTTGCCATTGATAGTACACGGATTGTGGCAACACGCCTTCGAACAGATAGTACGCGCTTAAACCCTTCTGACTCTACCAACGTTCGCCGCATACGCAGAGCGCCTGTTGATTCAACGGCTAAAGCTCCTGCCGAACAACCCTTCCTCCAGAATTGGGAGGTTCGCGGAAGCATCGCCTTCAACCAGATGCGATTGAACAGCCGCCTCTTCCCCCTCCGTATGCTGGTGGATGCTACCCAGGTTGCGTTCGACACCAATAAGATTAAACTGTCAAAGGCTCGCTTCCACGCCGGAAAGAGCGACTTCACCCTCGACGGTGAGCTGAATAGCTTGCGCCGAGCCATGCTGCGTGGTGGCAAACTCGACGGGACTTTCACCTTAACGTCGGATTATATCGATTGTAATGAGTTGATACAAGCCATGAGCCAAGGTATGCAATACAGCGATCAGAGTATGAACAAGACGGAGATAGCCGCCCTGAACAACGGTGACCTTGCCGATCTGACAGCCTCGGTTGCAGTACAAGACAGCATCCCCGTTTCAGAAGCCGACTCCTCTTCTCTGTTCGTCGTTCCTGCCTTCCTTGACATAGCCCTGAATATGACTGCCAAACATGTAGATTATAAAGATTTGGAGATGGAGGATGTAGAGGGCGAAGTGGTTGTACGCAACCAAAGCATCAATCTGAAGAAACTGGAAATGAATTCCAATATAGGAAACGGCAATCTCACCATGTTTTATACGGCCAAAGACCTTCACGGAGGCTCTGCCGGCTTCGACCTCGATATGCAGGGAATATTGGTAGACAAGCTTATCAACCTCTATCCCTCGATAGACAGTTTACTGCCGATGCTCCGCTCGTTTCAAGGGGTGGTAGACTGCCAGATGATGGCTACCTGCCAATTAGACTCAACAATGTCGATAGACCTGTCCTCGCTCAACACAGCCTGCTTCCTGCGCGGTAAAAATATGGTGTTATTGGATGGTGAAACCTTTACGGAAATAGCCAAAACACTTAAATTCAAGAATAAGAATCGGAATGAGATAGACAGTATTTCCGTAGACCTTGCCATACGAAACAAGAAAATTGAGATATTCCCCTTCCTGTTCGAAATGGACAGGTACCGGGTAGCCGTTGGGGGTACTCACAATCTGGATATGACGTTCGATTACCACGTATCGGTTCTCAAATCCCCCCTTCCTATTAATATAGGGGTAGATATATCGGGCAACGTGGATAAGTTTAAATACAAATTAGTGAAATGTCGGTATAAAGACACCTTCAACCCTGCTAAGGAGCAGGAGTTAGTATCTACTAAGATCAATCTGCGCGAGGGATTGCGCGATCTGATCCGAAAGCAGATAGTAGAAAACGCACCCGAGTTGGCAATTACTACGCCCGCCGTGGTTGTTACGGATTCAGTATCTCTATCTTATAACCCATAAAGAGGCCACTTTCTATTACGCCGGTGATTTGTTTGATGTCTCGCTCCATCGTGTCGGGGATGGAGTCGAACCATACATCTAATATAAGGTTACCGTTTTCGGTGATGATGGGGCCGTCTTTTCCTTCGGCCATCCGCAAGTTGATTTCGCGGGAAGATAATTTCTTTAAGGCTTGCTCCACATACGTAAAGGCTTGAGGGAAGATTTCGATGGGAACAGGGAAGTTCATCCCGAGGCGGGAGACCATCTTTGATGAATCGGCAATGATAAAAGTCTTCGGGCTTGAACTGATGAGCAGCTTCTCTTTGAACATGGCCCCTCCCCTGCCCTTAATCAGGCTCAAATAAGGGTCAATCTCGTCGGCTCCATCAAATGTCCAGTCGGGTCGATGCCCTTCCAGACCGGTTACGGGGATACCCAGCCTTGCGCACGCCATCGTGATCTCCAGCGAAGTAGGGATAGCCTGAATACACAACCCCTCTTCCTTCACCCGTTCGGCAATCTTGAGCAACGCCAAATAGGCCGTAGAGCCGGAGCCAACGCCCAGAATCTCGCCATCCTTCACCATGCCGGCAATTGTAGCCGCCACCTTTTCTTTTTCCTCTCTGCGGGTAATATCCTTGCCCCATCCCAAAGAATCAATTAAACCTTCTTCCCATTTCATACCGCAAAGATACAATTTTCCTCCATTCGCTCCCAAACCTCTCTTATTATTTGCAACAAATAGACGTCCATTCGCCTGTTAAAAACGCCGGATGAACCATATAGTCAATTCTTATGTCGGTTTGTCATTTTGACAAAAAGCCGCATCTACAATTTGCTCACCATCAGATGGCGCAAAGTAGAGACGCGATTAATCGCGTCTCTACTAATTTTTGTTAAAAACCATACAAATTGTCAGAGAAAAGGCCTTTTTTGTGTTACGAGAAATTCGGAGTTTCGACGAAATCGGCCAAAGTTCACGGATATGTAAAGCTTTTGTCGTGATTTGGGAAAATTATTTTGAAAAGACGGCTTCTTTTGGGGAAATCATTTAGATGATTGCCGGACGTCATCAGCATAATTTGGAAATTTCATTTAGATCATTTTTAAAATCATCTAAATGATTTTCTGAAGCGATGGGGATGAATTGTAAACAGTCTTTAATATTAGTTATTATTTGGTTAATATTAAGATCTGTTAAGACCTATAATGTCCTTAAATCCCTTGACTGCCTTAATGACGTTATGGCAGCCATTGAAAGGAAAATACAAATAGTAGAGCATTATTCCTGCTCTATACTTTCAATTTTCAGTTTTCAACTCATCATTGCTGTCTTTTTGTATTTGCCAAACCCGCAAATTCTTGCGTTTTTCGTGTTAAAAGCCCAAAATCGCCTCAAATATCAAAGAAAAAAAAGGCCATTTTTTGACATTCTGTCAATTCTGACCCTTAGTTTGCATTTTGATATTTTTGGAATAAAAACCAACCTTAAACAAAGACTAATTTATCCATTTCATAGGCGGGTCAATTTGAATCGGAGAAGGTAGGTCTATTAGTTTGCGTAGGATTTTCCAATCTGTACTGTATAAGATTTTTACAGGCTTAGGGAAAATTGTTGTACATCCATTTTTTGTTTTTCAGGTGATTGAAAAATAAAATTTATTATCTTCTATATAAGAAAGCCTTTTTTTATTTTTGTTTTTTCATTATTCAAAGGATAATGCTAACTTTGCAAAAACAGGTTGGCACGAATGGTGCTAAATTATTGAGAGACTATGAGAATGAAGGTTTTATCCATAATAATAATTTGTGCAGCGGGGAGTGTCGCTCCTTGTGCACAGAATAAGAATGAAAGGGGGATTGGTATGAAAAACAATGAACTTACGGTTGCTGAGGGAGCGGTGATTGTGGGGAAAGGAACGGAAAGGCCTTCTACGGGCGAGTATCTGGAGAATAAAGATATTCGGAAGGCTTACTTTGCCTCAGGGTGCTTCTGGGGGACGGAGTATTACATTATGAAGGCTGACGGAGTCGATGCGACAAACGTTGGTTTTATGGGTGGACATGTTGAGTATCCTGCTTATAAACAAGTATGTACCGGTCAGACAGGTCATTTGGAGTGTACGGAAGTGCTCTATGATGCATCGAAAACGAGCTACGAAAACTTAGTGAAGCTTTTCTTCGAGACGCACGATTTCACCCAAACCAACGGTCAAGGCCCCGACATCGGCCCTCAATATCTATCAAGCATATTCTATGGAAATGAGGTTGAAAAGAAGACGGCAGAGAAATACATCGCCACTTTGGAAGCAAAAGGCTACAAGGTAGCTACCAAGCTACAACCAGCTTCCACCTTCTGGAAAGCGGAAGATTATCATCAGCAATACTATGAACACAAAGGCACAAAACCATACTGCCATAGTTATACAAAGATTTTCTAAATGTAAGAGAACGATATTGGAATAAATTATGTATTTTTACGGGAAAAGAAAAATATATGCCAGAAATATCTAATTTTTATGGAATTATTATTACAATGCTATTCAATGACCATAATCCGCCACATTTTCATGTCAAGTACGGAGAATATCGGGCACAGATTAGTATTCAAGATGGTATTGTTCAAGGTACAATACCTCGCAGAGCGCTAAATTTAGTATTTGAATGGCTTGATTTGCACCGTGACGAGCTAATGGACAATTGGCACAGAATAGAGAATATGAAGGCGTTACAAAAAATTGAACCATTAAAATAATCATTTATGGATCTTATTTGGGTAATTGATGCTAAATATGTGGAAGACTATAAAATAGCGCTTACATTCAATGATGGTTTGCAAAAGACAGTTGATCTAAAAAACTATCTGAACGGAGAAATCTATGAGCCTTTGAACGATATAGATAACTTCCAGAAATTCCATGTCTCAGATTGGTCTGTTGAGTGGAGCAATGGAGCTGACATGGCACCGGAATTTCTCTATGCTTTATAATAATTTTGGAGAAAAGCGAACAGAAAATATTGATCACCATATAAACAAACAAGCGACAGACTTGATAAAGATTGTTTGTATAGGTATCTGTAACAGAAACAGATGAAAGTAAATAAGACAAATGCAGCCCGACTACTTGACCAATCGAAAATCGCCTACGAACTCATACCATACGAGTTCGACGAGAACGATTTAAGTGCGTCTCACGTAGCCGTGGCGTTGAACGAGCCGATAGAACAAGTGTTTAAAACGCTTGTTCTGAAAGGCGACAAAAATGGCTACTTTGTTTGTGTGATACCGGGTGCCTACGAACTTGATTTGAAGCTGGCAGCCAAGGCATCCGGCAACAAAAGTTGCGACTTGATCCCGATGAAAGACCTGCTACCCCTAACCGGATATATTCGCGGTGGCTGCTCGCCTATCGGCATGAAAAAGCATTTCCCAACCTATATCCACGAATCCTGCCTGAATTACGATTTCATATTTGTCAGTGCCGGACAACGTGGATTACAACTGAAAATAACCCCAAAAGATTTAATACAAATATCAAAAGCGGAGACAGCATTGCTGGTATAATTATGGAAGAGAAAATCCCTAAAAACATCGACGAATACATCGACGGTTTCCCCCCTATGATTCAAGAAATCATGACAATCCTCAGAGAAACAATCCACGAAGCCGCACCCGAGGCAAGAGAAAAAATCAGTTGGGGAATGCCGACATTCTCCCAAAAGAAACTTCTCGTACAGTTTGGCGGTTTCAAAAACCACCTCGGTTTCTTCCCAGGTCCCGAAGCCATCGAAGCCTTCAAAGACGAATTAACCGAATACAAAACCAGCAAAGGAACCATTCAGTTTCCATACAAGAAACCCATCCCTCTGGAATTGGTGAAGAAGATTGTCGGATGGAAAAAAGGGTTAACTATAGCTTATGTGCTTATGATGGGAATGACAGCCTGTTCCGGAAACAGGAACGCAAACTTGCAAGTTTCGTACGAGAATGCTCCAAAGGAGTATGTTGAAAACAGAATGTTACCGATCGAAGGCGCATACAATGCGCGGGATTTGGGAGGTTATCCAGCAGCAGAGGGTAAACATGTGAAGTGGAGTAAAGTGATAAGGACGGGAGATCTGAATAAACTCACGGATACTGATTTGCAATATCTTACGCAAATTCCTATTATAACCGATATTGATTTTAGGGATACTGTTGAAGTGAATGCCACGCCGGATAGAGTGCCCGCTACAGTAGTCAATCAATGCTATTTACCTGTGAGACCAGGGAGTATCAAGGATTATATGAAACTAACGCCAGAGGTGGCTTCTCATGTCCTTGTAGATATAAACGAGAAATTGGTAACCGATTTTCAATCTGAATATAAGGAGTTTTTCCAAATTTTGATGAATGAAAACAATACCCCCCTATTGTTTCATTGCTCAGCCGGTAAAGACCGTACAGGATATGGAGCTGCCCTGTTTCTTGCATCTCTTGGGGTTGACAGGGAAATAATTATAGAGGATTATATGCTGTCAAAGAAGTATGTAGAGAAAAAGTATTCTGCTATTGTAAAAGCTGAGTCGGTATTGGAACCGATAATGACTGTAAAAAGAGAATACATCGAAGCCGCATTCGATCAGATCGACAAGTCTTATGGTGGACTGGGGAATTATCTCACCAACTATTTAGGGGTTGATACACTAAAAATGAGAAAGATATATACAGAATAATAAAATCGAGAAAATCATATTTAGAAAATATTGATTTTCCCGATTCCGCATTTTATTTTTCTTCCTTCTTTATTTCAGAGTCTCTCAGTTTCACTGGAGACGATTTCTTCCTCAGTTTCATGTTCAACGTCTCCACCAATAACGAGAAGGCTATTGCAAAATAGATGTATCCTTTAGGTATTTCGCCCACTGTTGAACCCAGTATGCTGAGGTGTGACAAATGCGCTGCTTCGGCAAGTAGCATCACCCCTATAAGAATCAGGAACGACAAACCCAGCAT
>BNTS01000021.1 GCA_025996775.1 Bacteroidia bacterium
GTCCGTTCAACGAAATGGTAACAATGGGTGTTTTGGCCGTACGTCTGCAATCCCTGAATAAGGTATTAGAATGGGACGGTGAAAAGATGGAATTTACGAATATTGCTGCAAACGAAGAAATAAAGACTGTTATCAAAGACGGCTTTACCATCACCGATGGACATCCTTCATTCGCAAAAACATACACCGACCCGATTAATGCCAGAGAATTTGCCGCAGGCTTAATCAATCACAAATACCGCGACGGATGGAAGTTAGTCGATATGCCTCGCTAATTTCAGTAATTTTTATTCGCGTAGAACTTGAACAAGGCCCGGAATCACTCCGGCGCCTTGTTTTTTTAGCAAGAACTTACCCAACGGCTTAATGTTCGGTCTGTTTGGCTTTCTGCTCATAAACGAGCTGCAATTCATTCAGAAAGCCGTATTTTACCTCTTCGTTTGGAAAGCCTAAAACGTAGGTGTTAAACATTTGCTCGTAATCTTTGATTGTAAGATAGCCCGTTTGATAGAGCAGCGGTAACGGATTTTGGTTGCCAACCCGATAATCAGCAATGGAAGACGCTGCAATGGTAACGTCGTTTTCAAGATTGGGAATATCAAAATGGATGTTTTTTAGCATTTTAACAAGGAAAGTAGGTGTGCCGGTAGAAAACCAATAATAGCGCAAAGCATTTTTTGCAAAAGCATTTAATAAGCTGAACGGATTGTATAGACCTTCCGTGTTTTCGCAAAAATGATAGCCATCATAAAGTTTTTTGAGTTCTGCCAGTGCTCCTTCATAACTTATCTTTTGTTTTTCAGCCAATGTTCGTATTTCCGGATTGAAATTATCAATCAATTCAGATTCGGAAATACCGCATACTCCTACATATCTTTCATCCATGCTAATATCCTGCAACTGGTTCAGTTGACTAAATATGCTTACTTGGGAAAATTTGGTTATTCCGGTTAGGAGAAGAAAACGCAAATAGGGGTCGGCGGTTTTCAGTACACCATAGAAACCGCTTAGGGCTTCTCTGATTTGTTCGTAGAGTTCAGGGTTATCCAATGTGCTGGTGAGTGGTTTATCGTATTCATCAACGAGAACCACAACACGTTTACCAGTTTTTTCATAAGCACGGTGCATTAAACCCATCAATCTGGTAGAAAACGTCGTATCAGCTTTATCTTGTCCCCATGATTCTTCTATCATACGCAAATTGGCATCAAGCGCACTTTCAAGGTCCGAAAATTTAGTATAATTCCCAATATTCAAATCAATATGAAAAACAGGATACTCTATCCAATCTTTTTCCCATTCGACAATGGCAAGCCCCTCGAATAGTTCTTTTTTGCCCAAGAAATAGGCTTTAAGCGTAGAAAGGAAAAGACTTTTTCCAAATCGGCGCGGACGCCCCAAAAAGTATGGACGCCCCTCATTTACTATCCGATACAGATAGGCTGTTTTGTCAACGTATAAAAAATTGTCCTTACGTAAGCTTTCAAAATCCTGAATTCCTATCGGTAATTTTCTGCTGAAATCCATAATTAGCACATTTAGATTTGCAAATATACTAATTTTTATATAGAACCGGGCGCATAGGCCAACCTGGATGCTGAAATTGCTGTTTATAAAATTGTTTCCGGTTCAAACAATATATCTCTATACATTTTTGTTTGATTGTGATGAATTTTACTTACTTTTGTTTCAAATTATAAGATTATGTCGCATCACCAATTAGACTCATTAGATGAGAAGATACTGAAGTTGATTGTTAACAATGCTCGTATGCCCTTTCTTGAAGTGGCCAGGGAATGTAATGTTTCCGGAGCTGCCATTCATCAGCGCATCCAAAAGCTTGCCAACCTGGGCGTGATTAAAGGTTCGGAGTTTATTATAGACAATACCAAAGTCGGCTATGAAACTTGTGCCTATATCGGGCTTTTCCTTAACAGCCCCGGTCAGTTCTCCTCCGTTACCGAGGCATTAAAAAAAATCCCGGAAGTAGTGGAATGTCACTATACTACCGGGCAATATGATTTGTTTATTAAGATATATGCTAAGAATAATCAGCATCTGCTAAATATTATCCACGAGAAACTGCAACCCCTTGGGTTAGCACGTACCGAATCGCTGATTTCCTTTAAAGAAGCCTTTAAAAAACAAATACCTATCAACCTGGAAGAGGAAGAATAGGTATTCGCTTATATTTTGCTCAATGATCTTTACTTGGCGGCGGAAGGCGAGTAATTCTTGTTCAGGAAGAGTATCAACTCAGCAGTGATCTCGTATGCCGTCTTCTGCTTGAAAAAAAAGACGTTTCCAATATTGCTAAAGATAATTTGATACTTCTTATCTTGATTGAATATCTTTAGTTGAGCTACCAATGAATCGCGAAGTTGCTCCGTCAGTTTTTGATGTTCGGTGAGAAGTTCATTCGATAAGCGATTGTCATAAGCCTGCAGATCTTGTCTCTTCTTTTCTAAGCGCTGGCTCTCTTGTTCAGCCCGTTCGCGGGTAAGAAAGGCATTGTTAGCAATTTTGCGCTGGAAATCCTGGATCTCCGACTCGAGAGAGGAGGCCTGTTGATTAACATTTGCTCTGGCATTTTCCTCTTTCCGCACGATTATCTCATTCAAGTCTTTGGAATAGTTATAGTTCTGGAGCAGGGAGTCCATGTTAACATATGCAATAGGCAATGTGCCCGTGATACCTCCCTCGGCACTAACACGAGCCGGAGCGACACCAGCATCTTTCTTACCGCTAAAGTGCAGCACAAACAAAACTATAACAGCAACAGCAAGTACACCGTTGATAATGTAATTAATGTTCTTCATAAAGTTTATTTTATATGATTCAATTATTTTCTTTTATTCTTTCTTCCAAATTCTTGTGCTTCATACTCTCATAGTCTTGCGACGCAGCACAATATATACCCTTATCTCTAAGTGTTTTGTTGCCTTCTATATGTGTATCAGGAAACTTCCCGTTCTTTTTGATCAGGATACTGATCGAGAGTAAAGCAACACATACCAGAAGAATTATAACCGCTATCAATGATGTTATGAGCATTTTATTTATATTTGTGGACGCAAATATAAGAGTTTAACTGATAGCTTTGCGTATTTTCAATAGATTATTCTTCTTTTTTTCAATAAAAACTGTATAATATTATGAAGATTACAGATTTACAACCCACAATCGTTTGGAAGTTTTTCCATCAGATTACGCAGGTGCCCCGCCCTTCAAAGAAGGAGGGGAAGATTATCGCATACTTGGAAACCTTCGCCAAAGAGTATCACATCGCCATCAAGAAGGATGCCGCAGGCAATATCCTTATGTCGAAACCTGCTACGCCAGGGTTCGAAAACAGGCCAACCGTGGTTCTGCAGTCGCATGTAGACATGGTTTGCGAGAAAAACTCCGACAAAGTATTCGACTTTGACAAGGATGCCATCGAAACCATTGTAGACGGAGAGTGGCTGCGGGCCAACGGCACAACGCTGGGCGCCGACAACGGCATCGGGGTAGCGGCTGAACTGGCCATCCTTTCCTCAAAAGACATAGAGCATGGTCCACTGGAATGTCTCTTCACTGTAGACGAAGAAACCGGCCTCACCGGAGCCAGTGCCCTGCAAGCCGGATTCCTGACCGGCAAAACCCTGCTCAACCTTGATAGCGAAGACGAGGGTGAGATATTTATCGGATGCGCAGGGGGCAAGGGCACAAAGGCTGAGTTTGTCTATCAAGCAACCCCTACCCCGTCTCACAGAGACTATTTCCGCATTGACGTGAAAGGTCTGAAAGGCGGTCATTCAGGTAGCGATATCAACTTAGGACTGGGCAATGCCAATAAGATATTGGTGCGTATCCTCAACCATCTGATTAAGGATACCGACCTTACGCTTTGCCATTTCGATGGCGGAAACCTGCACAATGCCATTCCTCGCGAAGCCTACGCAGTGATAGGTTTGCCACAGGACGCCAAAGAAGGTTTCATCACATATATCAACCGCTTTACCGCTGAAATTGAAAACGAGTTTAAACATATCGACCCGAAGGTCCAAATTGAAGTGCAATCGGTAGACAGACCCGAGAAGAGTATTGATCCCCAAACGGCTCTGGCTCTGATTCTATCCATCGAAGCTTGCCCCCATGGAGTTTTATCCATGAGCCACGATATCGAAGGATTGGTGGAAACGTCTACCAACCTGGCATCGGTGAAGACGCTTCCGGGCAGTATCGTGATTGGAACCAGCCAGCGCAGCTCCGTAGAATCGCGTAAGGAAGATGCTTCCAACCAGGTGGCTGCTGTCTTTCAGCTTGCCGGCGCTAAAGTAGAACAAGGAGAGGGATACCCCGGCTGGGCGCCCAATCCTGATTCACCCGTATTAAAGGTAGCCCGCGAAACGTACGTGAAGTTGTATAACAAGGAGCCAAAGATAATGGCCATCCACGCCGGATTGGAGTGTGGCCTCTTCCTCGAAAAGTATCCCTACCTGGATATGATTTCCTTCGGCCCCACCCTGCGCGACGTCCATTCACCCAACGAGCGCATCCTAATCCCCACCGTCTCCCTCTGGTGGGCACACCTGCTCGAATTACTGAAATCTATATAATTTAGATAACCCATAGAGACAAGGCATCATTCCCTTGTCTCTATTTTTTTTATGTTAAAAAATACACGAAAGGAAGGTCTCCGTTTTCGTCGAAACTCCGAATTTCTCGTAACACTAAAAACTCCTTTTCCTGACAAATGGGAGCCATTTTAACTGTATTTAATTGACAAATGAAAAATGGCGTTTTCTTAAATTCGGTTAATGACGAATTACGAATTAGTTAGCTAAGAACAGCCCCGCTTTCCTTTGTCCAATTTATTGCCTATTATGTCCAATATGGACTTTCGTGTATGGGGGAATCGCTCTATCTTGCGTGTATTTACTAATCAATATTATGAACATGAAAAAACGATCTTTGTTAACAGAGTTTTTTGATGACATGAACCACCTATACAGTAGAATCCTGCGCGTTTCTGTTGTTGTGTTGTTGGTTTGTGTTTGTCCGTTTGGGATGTCTGGTACGAAAGCAAACTCCCAACAAAGCAGAGCTATTACCGGAAAAGTACTCGATCAGAACGACGAAGCTATTATCGGCGCCAACATCGTTGAGAAAGGAACAACGAATGGGGTGATATCCGATCTCGACGGTAATTTCTCTTTATCAGTAGCGCCTAATGCCACTCTCGTTGTTTCGTACATCGGGTACAACACCTTGGAGGTTGCAGTTGGCACTCAAACAAGATTGACTATCAATCTGACGGAAAATTCGCTGGGTCTGGATGAAGTGGTGGTAGTAGGTTATGGTACCGTATCCCGGAAAAACCTGACAACGGCCATCTCTAAAATCTCGGCAGATGATGTACAAAAGGTGGGCACGAGCAATATGTCTCAAATGCTGATGGGACGTGCTGCCGGTCTGCAAGCTACAATGGCCAGCGCCCAGCCGGGTGGAAATGTGGAAATCTCCATTCGTGGTGCAGGAGCCGCTCCTATCTTTGTAGTAGATGGCGTAGTGGTTCCGAATGAGAGCCTTGAACCCTCTGCCGGTGGATTGGTAACACCTACCTCCATCAGAAGGTCGGGACTTGCCGGCTTAAACCCGGAAGATATTGAATCCATTGAGGTACTGAAAGATGCTTCGGCTTCTATCTATGGTATCGGAGCTGCCAATGGCGTTATTTTAGTAACAACCAAAAGGGGAAAAGAAGGCCCCGTGAGTGTTACTTATGAAGGGAACTATTCTACGGTAAGGAACTATGCATACCCCGAGCCGCTCAACGCTCAGGAATATATGACGTACGTGAACATCTTTAGTAAGGAACAATATTTGTATAATAACAAACTGGCTCCTTACGGACCTACTCCCTACACAAGCGGATGGGCGCCTCTCTATGACGACGCTACGATTGCCTCAGCCAAGACTACCGACTGGAAAGGCCAAATCTTGCGCAATGGTAGCTTAACGAACCATACGATAACGATTAATGGAGGTTCCAAAACTTTCAATTACTATGTATCGGGCAATTATTACAAACAGGAAGGTTCTGTTCAAAATTCCGATATGGAGCGTTTCGCCTTGAGAAGTAATATGGGACTTACCTTGTCGCCGATTGTCAAAGTAACGTTAACCATGAATGTCAATAACAACAGTTACCTCAACTCTACCGTAGGAGGCACATCCAACGGTAAAGGTCCCGAGGCTGCAGGATCATTGTCTTCTGCTCTTATCTATCCTCCTTACATGCCGGTCAGAGATGGGAATGGTAAATATACCGCTTTCAAAACAATCCCCAATGGTGTAGGTTTGCTGGATATTAACGACAAAACCAATACGTATGGAAGCTATGTAAACATTGCGGCTGATTTCACGATTATCAAAGACATGCTTACTGCTAAAGTATTATATGGAAATAATCTGGAAAGTGTTCGCCGGTCTGTTTACATCCCCTCGGATGTGTATTTCGAGCAGATGTACAAATCGAGAGGTAACCTGGCGGAAAATCGCCGCATGAACCAAACGATGGAGGCTACCCTTATGTTTAATAAGCGCTTCTTCGATGCTGTGAATGCCGACTTCGTAGTAGGCGCTGGTCTTTATTACAACTCGGCTGAGGGAATGAATGTGACCTACGATGGTCAGTACGACGCTATTGCCAATGACAACCTTGGTTCTGTATCGGGCGTGGTTTCCCCGGGTTCATCAAGGAGCAAAGATGAAAAACGTTCTCAGTTCATACGGGCTAACTTTGATATATTAGACCGTTATGTGGTATCCGGCACATTGAGACGGGACGGAACGGATAAGTTCTTCCCTAATAAAAAATACTCGATGTTCCCTTCTGTTTCCTTAGCCTGGAAGATCTCGAATGAGTCGTTTCTGAAAGATATAGAATGGATCAACTTATTGAAAGTAAGAGGTAGTATCGGTGTAACCGGTAATGACAACCTCGGAACAACTTTGTATGGAACGTATGGGCCTACTGAGCAGTATGTTATTTTCGACAACAACTCTGTAAAATATGTGCCCATCTCCAATAATGGATTGGATTATCCGAATGTAACCTGGGAGAAGACAATCATGAAGAATGCGGGTATTGACTTCTACCTTTTCAAAGACCGGATTTCGGGTAGCTTGGATGTATTTCAAAACGATATCACGGATATGTTAGGCACAGCTAATACAGCAGGTCTTTCCATGTTCAGCAGATATCCCATCAATGGCGCTCATCAAAGGCGTGCTGGTTGGGATGCCACCCTGAATACGAAGAATATCCTTCAGAGAAACTTCTCCTGGTCGTCTGTTCTTACCTTAACGAGGTACAATTCCCAGTGGATTGAAAGGATGCCTAATTACGATTATAACACCTATGAAAAGAGGGGTAAAGTTACAACGAATGCCCGTTATTACTATGAGATCGATGGATATATTAATATGGACAAGAGCAATATGCCTGCCTCTCAACCGGCATCTGCACAATATCCCGGCTACCCCATTATTGTAGACCAGAACGGGGATGGCGAGATTACCATAGACGATATTGTGATGGAGGACAACACGCCTAAGCTTTATCTGGGTTTTGGGAATACCTTCAACTATAGAAACTGGGATTTGGATGTATTTGTCTATTCGCAATTAGGGGTGCATAAACATAATTATGCGTTGGATTGGGCTATCCCAACGGACTTATCCAATGAAAACAGCAACAGCAACCTGTATGCGAAACGTATCTGGAACTCGCAAACCAATCCCGACGGTACCCTTCCGGGCATTGCCGCCAGCTTGGCTTCGGTTACGCTGCCCGGTGGAGCAGGTACGGATGCTCGCTTTCAAGACGCCTCCTTCCTCCGCGTACGCAATATCACGTTGGGTTATAATTTCAAGGGTAGGTCATTAGGTGCAGTTGGCAAAGTTATCAGCAATGCACGGATCTATATAGACGCACAAAATCCTTTTATACTCACCAAGTTTGAAGGCTTCGACCCCGAGGTGTATTCAGGCGGTGACTACAAAGGAGGTAAAGCAGAATATCCTCAAACAGGTACTTATTCAGTAGGTTTACGAATTTCTTTTAAATAATAAGGACGATGAAAAAAATAATATTCAATTTAATGATAGCTATCGCGCTGCTGTTAAGCGGTTGCGAAAACGACTTTGACCCGCAAATTTATGGAAAGCTGTTCTCGTCGAACTTTCCACAGACGGAGGCAGACTATGAGTCATACGTGATGACTCTTTACATCCCCTTCAGTAATACATGGTCGTATAATGTAGGGCATCAGAATATTTCCGGTCAAAATGTCAACCAGCATACCATGTATATTCCTGAAGGCGGGTTTATGCGAATGTTTGATTCTACAGCCGATATTTGCTACCCATGGGTTGTGGGCAACTGGGGTGGAGGCTGGCTGCAACTTTCTCAGGCCAATTATGCCAACTGCATACTCTACGGTAGAAGCTCAAGCGGTGGAAGCCCTTCACATTATGAAAAGATAAGAGACGTGACACGCGCTACCGAAATAATCGGAACACTCGAAAAAGCGACTGTTATTTCAGCCGATAAACAAAAACAGTTCATCGGAGAAGCACGACTGCTTCGCGGTCTGCTGATGTACAATCTGCTGCATATCTATGGCCCTGTTCCTGTAATTACAGACCCGGCTTTGGTAGGAGACGAAACGGCTGAGCAGAATCTGGTGCGTCCTTCCTTGGATGAGATGGTCAAACTGATTTATGATGATTTCGATTATGCACAGCAAAATATGGCAAACTCCGGCCCTAAAGGTCGTTACACCGCTGACTACGCCAAGTTCTGCCTGATGAGGCATTGCTTGAACGAAGGGAACTATGATAAAGCTATTGAAATGTATAATGGACTGAACACCGGCAGGTATTCCTTATACACTGCAGGTGGAAGCAGTGCCTACGCCGACCAGTTCAAGCAGGGGCATAAGTTCAATTCCGAGGTTATCGAGGCGCTGTCTGTAAGCGTTTCAGGAGACGGTACGGTTAAAAAAGGAGACTTTAATCCGATCTCTTTCTACGTTGTTCCGGCTAATGCAGCCCGCTATGCCGATGTGGCCAACACGATTCCTACTCCCTTTGCATTACAAGGCGGTGGATGGGAACAATGCTTCAATGTGTCCCCTCTTTTCTATGATACCTACGAACCGGGTGATGTGCGCAGAGAGGTTATCCTGACTTCTTATGTTCAGAATAATGCGGATAGAAGAGTCAATACAAGGGAAGATATTGGCGTAAGATGGTCGGGTTTTATCATTAATAAATACCCCATTGAGATAAACAATGCTTTCCAGGCAACAGATGTTCCCTTGGCTCGTTGGGCAGACGTATTGTTAATGTATGCCGAGGCAGTTGCCCGCAAATCACATGCGGTTCCTACCGGTGATGCCATGGAAGCAATAACCGCAGTAAGGGCGCGTGCCGGATTGCCTGCTTTCAGTGGCGCAGCTACTGCAAGTTATGATGGATTTATGGACGCCTTGCTGGCTGAACGTGGTCACGAACTGCTGTACGAAGGAGGCCGTAAGATTGATTTGATACGCTTCAATAAGTATCGTCACAATTGTAAGCTGTACAAAGGAACCACGGCTACTCACCAATACATGCCACTTCCGAACTTTGCCGTTCAACAGGCTGAAACATACGGGAAGACATTGATCCAAGAGTTTGCAAGAGCAGGCTGGGATCAGGATAATTAATTCTCGAAACGATACGAAATACTGCTTTACGTCGTTGTATGTAAAGCAGTGAATATATTTGACAAATATACCAGAAAATGAGAAATATACTATTCGTTATTGCATTACTATGGGCTTCGGTGGCGACGGCTCAAACAAGGAAGGAATTTCTGTTGGAGAAGAACTGGAAATTTACGAAAGCCGACGTTGCCGAAGCTTTTCAACCGGGGTTTGATGACTCCAAGTGGCAAACCGTTACCGTGCCCCACGACTGGGCGGTTTATGGTCCGTTTGATGGGAACGCCGACCTTCAGAGGGTGCGCATCGAGCAAGATGGTGAGACCCAGGCGAGCATTAAGACCGGCCGTACGGGAGCGCTTCCCTATATCGGTGTAGGTTGGTATCGCGTGAAGTTTGATGCGCCGACCTTTACAACAGGCAAGAAGGCGTCTATCTTCTTTGGAGGGGCTATGAGCAATGCCCGCGTATATGTGAACGGAAAGGAAGTGGGTTTCTGGCCGTATGGCTACAACAGCTTCCATTTCGACATCAGCCCTTACCTGAAGGACAAGGGGAATACGCTGGCTGTACGCTTGGAGAATTTCCCCGAATCATCCCGTTGGTATCCTGGAGCCGGTATCTACCGGAATGTAAAGGTGATTGTTACCGAAGATGCGCATGTCCCTGTGTGGGGTACGTACCTGACCACTCCGGTTGTCAACCGCCAATTTGCAAAAGTAAACTTGAAGACGAATGTGGAGTTTACAGGTGCACTGCCTGCCAAGCTATCCTTGGTTACGGAAATAAAGGATGCTGCCAGGAAGGTAGTAAGCCGCACGGAAACGGTGTTGACGAAGTTCGACAATCAAACGTTTGAACAGAATTTGGTAGTAGAATCTCCTCGTCTGTGGACGCCGGATTCGCCCGACCTGTATACGGCCGAGTCGAAACTCTATGCGGATGGCGCCCTGAAAGACGAATATACCACCCGCTTCGGCATCCGCCAGGTAGAGATTATTCCCAATAAGGGAATGTTCCTTAACGGAGAACTTATCAAGTTCCGCGGCGTGTGCAACCATCACGACCTGGGTCCCTTGGGAGCTGCCATCAATGTAGCTGCCCTGCGTCGGCAATTGACGATCCTGAAAGATATGGGATGCAATGCCATCCGTACTTCGCACAATATGCCTACGCCTGAATTAGTGGAGCTATGTGATGAGATGGGCTTTATGATGATGGTGGAATCGTTCGACGAATGGGATATTGCCAAATGCCGGAACGGTTACCACCTCTACTTCAAGGAATGGGCTGAAAAGGATATGGTGAATATGCTGCACAACTACCGCAACAACCCATCCGTGGTGATGTGGAGTATCGGCAACGAAGTTCCCGGACAGGGTACGCCGGAAGGTATGCGGACAACCCGTTTCCTGCAAGACATCTGCCACCGCGAAGACCCAACCCGCAAAGTAACCATGGGTATCAATAATGTACAGGAATCTATCAACAGCCATCTGGCCGCTATCATTGATGTAGCAGGCTTTACCTACCGTCTGCAGTTCTATCAAAAAGCCTATAAGGAACTGCCGCAGGAGATTGTGCTGGGTAGCGAAACAGCTTCTACCATCAGTGCACGCGGCGTTTACTATTTCCCGGTGGAAAGAGGTTCCAACAAACGGCATGAAGACAACCAGACATCGGGCTACGACATAGAACATTGCAGTTGGTCTAACCTTCCCGACGATGATTTCGTGCAGCACGATGATTATCCCTGGACGATCGGTGAATTTGTATGGACAGGCTTTGACTATTTGGGTGAGCCTACTCCCTACAACTGGCCCAACCATAGCTCCATGTTTGGAATCATTGATTTGGCTGGTATCCCCAAAGACCGGTATTATCTCTATCGCAGCCATTGGAATCCCGCAAAGGAGACCTTGCATATCCTGCCGCATTGGACATGGCCGGGACGCGAAGGGCAAACCACTCCGGTATTTGTCTATACCAATTATCCCTCCGCCGAGTTATTCGTAAATGGGAAAAGCCAGGGAAGGGTGACGAAGGATGAAAGCATGACAGCCGCAAAAACGGATAACAACGAAGCGGCTCAACAACTGCTGCGCCAACGCCGTTACCGCCTGATGTGGATGGATGTGAAATATGAACCGGGAACCCTCAAGGTGGTAGCTTACGATGCACAAGGAAAGGCTGTAGCCGAACAAGAAGTGCATACTGCCGGTAAACCGGATCACCTGGAACTCTCGGCCGACCGAACAGTCATTGCCTCCGATGGCAAAGACCTCTCGTTCATTACCGTAAAGGTAGTCGATAAAAACGGCAATCTCTGCCCCGAAGCCACCAACTCCATCCGCTTCAAGGTAAGCGGAGCAGGCACATACCGTGCAGCAGGCAATGGCGACGCTACCAACCTGGAGCAATTCCATCTGCCCAAGATGAGCGCTTTCAAGGGACAATTAGTTGCTATCGTCCAATCCTCCGAACAGCCCGGCGCTATACAGTTTGTAGCTGAGGCCAGCGGATTGAAGAAAGGCACGCTTGCATTACAGAGTAAATAAAAGTAAAAAGATACGATTATGATAAAAAGATTCAAGGATATAAAATGGATGGCGCTGCTATTCTTGCTGCTGGCTCAGGTAGCAAGCATACAGGCACAGAGCTACATTGTAGACAATAAAGGCGTGATACGCGAGAAGAAAACCCATGCTGAAGTGTCTTTCTATGGCGTAAACTATACGCTTCCTTTTTCCCATTCATTCAGGATGCATAAGGCTTTGGGGGTAGACCTCAGGCAGGCTATCGACAAGGATGTGTACCACTTTGCCCGCTTGGGCTTCAATGCCTACCGCATCCACTTATGGGATATAGAATTATCGGATTTGCAGGGTAATTTAGTGAACAACGAACATCTTGATTTGTTCGACTACTTGGTGTATAAGCTAAAGGAACGTAATATCAAGTTGATCATTACGGGTATGACAGTCATGGGCAACGGATATCCGGAGCGTGACGATCGAAGCCAAACCGGTTTTGCTTCCAAGTTTGGTAAACGGGAGGCTACTTCTAACGAGGATAATTTCCCGATTCAGGAAAACTACCTCAAACAGTTAGTCAGCCACGTGAATCCCTATACCAAGATTGCCTATAAGGATGACCCTGCCGTTGTGGGTTTCGAAATAAACAACGAGCCGAACAACTCGGCCACACCAGCCCTGACTACTACCTATATAAACCGTATGGCGAAAGCCATACGCTCAACGGGTACCAAAGCCCTCATCTTCTATAATGTGAGTCACAATTTCCAGAACACGCAAGCCTTTTACAATTCACAGATAGATGGCGGCACCTTTCAATGGTATCCTACGGGATTAGTTGCCGGGTTTACGCGCAAGGGTAATTTCCTTCCGGCGGTAGATACCTATCCTATCCCGTTCGACAGCATTCGCAACTACAATAAGAAGGCGCTTATCGTGTACGAAATGGATGCTGCCGATGTAGCCGATCCGTATATTTATCCCGCCATATCGCGTTCGTTCCGCACGGCCGGATTCCAATGGGTTACCCAGTTTGCCTATGACGCCATTGAAATAGCATGGATGAATACGGAGTATCAAACGCATTTCCTGAATCTGGCTTATAGCCCGCAGAAGGCTATCAGCATCAAGATTGCCGCTGAAGCGCTTCTCCAGCTTCCCCGCAAATCCAGCTATGGCTCTTATCCGCAGGATACAATCTTCGGCCCCTTCCGTGTGAGCTACAATGAGAAGTTGAGCGAACTGAATACGGATAAGCAGTTCATGTATTCTAATAACACTTCCACAAAGCCCAAAAATCCGGCCACGCTTACCGAGATAGCAGGCTACGGTAATTCGCCCGTCGTAACCTACGAGGGTACCGGCGCTTATTTCCTGGACAAGCTGGGCGATGGTGTATGGCGCTTGGAACTGCTGCCCGACGCTATCTGGCTTCAAGATCCCTTCGGTCGTCCTTCTCCCAAGCGCATTGCCGCTACGGTTTTGTGGAACGAATGGCCGATTAATATCCGTATCCCCGATTTGGGAAGTGATTTCACGTACGAAGCCATCAATGCCTCGAACGTACGAAAAGGAACGGCTCAACAGACGACTCTCAAAGCCTATCCCGGCGTTTATCTACTGAAACGGAAAGGCGTTCAGGCTGCAAATATCACGCCGGATACCAAGTTGGGAGTCATCAGTATAAAAGAATATGTGGCCCCTCAAGCCAAGTTGACTTCGTTCAAAGTCCTTCATCAACCGGAGAAAGCTATCACGGCAGGAAAAGCCTATACGATAACGGCACAGGTAGTAGGCCCCATCTTCCCCGACTCGGTGATTGCTATGGTTTACACGCCGGGCGCCAGGTTTACGCCTCCTTTGCAGATGAAACGCACGACGGCTTACACCTATACCCTGCCCCTCACGGCCGACCAGGTAAAAGCGGGTAACCTCAGCTATACCATCACTGCCTATTCCAAAGGAAAGGCTGTAACCTATCCGGCCGATGTGGAAGCAAGTCCTTCTGATTGGGATTATTTTGCAACGGCTCGTTATACGACGAGTGTAGAGCCTGCCGAACAATTTCTCACGCTGCTGAATGTAACAACGGATTTCAACGCTGTAGAGACCTATCTCATCAAAGGCTTTGCACTACAGAAAACAGAGGAAGCAGGCGCATCCCCAAGCGATAAACGGATTCGTCTCAGCACAGCCAATCTGAAACCCGAAAATCAATTGGTTGCCCGCCTATATATAAAGGATAAAGTTGACGGGAGGACAGATAAACTGTCTGCCAGTCGGCAACTAAGTCTGAAAGTAGGCAAGGTGCAAGGCATCAACAGCCTTGAACTGGGATTCATTACAACGGATGGCTATACCTACCGGGCAGTTGTTCCCGTAAAAGGAAATGAAACCGTCACCCTGTCTCTCGATAAGCTGACGCAACAAGCAACCCTTATCCGCCCCACGGCCTACCCGTCCTTCCTCCCCGATTACTTCACCCCCAAGACCTCCATTCCTTTCGATGTAAAATCCATCGAAATTCTTGAGGTCATAACCAAAGAAGGTCAAACCGCCGACCAGGCCATCCTCGAGTTAAGCGATGCCTGGCTGAATTGATTCGCACATAGTCATTCGAGGCAATGTCCCTTCATTCGTTTCACAGGCACGCAACCCTGTACAACGTTGCAGTTGTCGGAGAATCCGAGGATTCACATATTTATAGCAATGATTTGCGCCCCCGCCATTCGACCCCGGAGGGGTCGCACATTGTGTGGTTTGACATTTTTCTATAAACATACGACCCGATGGGTCGGAACAATAGAAAGAATGATAAACAAAAATGACTCCTGACTTCGTCACAACACGACACAAACTCATTGCCCGGCTATTTGATGATGACTTTTGGAGTAGGGTGTCACAGTGACGAAGTCAGGAAATAATACTCAAATTATGATTCAGATTTGAACGGCAAATACTGGACACCCTACCCAAAGGGGTCGAACGTTGCTTATATCTCGTGGAATTGCTCAAATCAGTCTTTCCTCGATGGCCTTTTTTACCAAGGCGGCGGTGTTGTTGGCATTTAGTTTGAAGAGCAGGTTTTTGCGGTAGCTGTTGATGGTTTCTACGGCTAAGTACATTTTTTTTGCTATTTCGACGTTTGTATAGCCTTCGCAGATTAGGCGGAGGAGTTCGACTTCCTGGCGGGTAAGTTTGACGACTGTGCTTTCTTGCCTTTTCAGTAGCAGGTCCACTTCTTCGCATAGGAATTTTTCGCCGCCGGCTACAGACTGGACGCCTTGAAGCACCTCTTCAGGCATTGCGTTCTTGAGGATATACCCGTTGGCGCCGTTGGCAAGCATGGCGCTCACGGTCGCATATTCGGAATAGCTGCTTAGCGCCAGTATCCGCACTTCCGGCCAGGTGGCGCGGATATGGGTGCACAAGTCCAGCCCGTTGCCGTCAGGCAGGTGGACGTCGAGCAACAAAACATCGGCTCTACCGGCGGAAAGCATCTGCTTACATTCACGCACACTGCCGGCTGTCCCAACAACACGGGCTACGCCCGATGCATTGATTATCCGCTTTAATCCTTCGACGAGCACCCGGTGATCATCTATTATCTGAACTGTTATCATAATAAATAAGAATATTATTATAGTTTAAAGTCCATGCTAATCTCTGTCCCTTTCCCTGTTTCCGAGCTGATTTCGAGATGGCCGTTGTTGGCGGCTACGCGGTGTCGTATGTTTTTCAGGCCCATGCCGGAGGTTATGGCCTTCGGGTCGAAGCCTTGGCCATCGTCTTGGACTACTAAGGAGAGGCGGCTGTTTTCCCTGATGATCTGGACAAGGATATGCGTGGCGTCGGCATGGCGGAGAGCGTTGTTCACCAGCTCGTGCACGGTACGGTAGATCATCACTTCCAACTTCGGGTCGAGGCGGTCGGCGGCTCCCAAGTACTGGAAGTCCACGCCGGGGATGCTGTGGCAAAAGTCCGTAAGCGACATTTTCAAGCCGGAGCGGGCAAGCGAGTCGGGCATCATATTGTGCGTCACGCGGTGCAGTTCGTTGATTGAATCGTTGAGGGGGGTCAGCACATAGTCGTAGCGTTCCACGTCTTCGGTCGGCACACCGTTTTTTATCTCCTCCAGGTTGAGCTTGACGACCGACAACATACCGCCTAAGCCATCGTGCAAGTCGCGGGCCAGGCGGGTGCGTTCAGCTATTTCGCCGTCTAATACCGACTGCGTGGCAACGAGCTGCCTCTCCTTTTTCGCCCATTTTATCCACAGGAACATGGCCAGCAGCGCCAACAGTAAGATGACCGCTGCCGCTAAGCTCAGCCAAAAATAAAGCGCCCGTTCCTTTTCCAGCGCCGCAATCCGGAGTTCCTTCTTCTCCGTTTCGTATTTCACCTCCATCTCACTGATGTTTTTTTGATGCTCCGCCGTCATGTAATCCTTGATTTGCGTCCAGTATTTCGTAAAATATTCCTCCGCGCGTTCGGCTTTACCCATCTTTATATTGGACAGAATTATATGGGTCATCATGTCAAACATAACTGGGATATGCGTAGTGTCTATCGCCAGCGACTTCAGGGCCACCTCTTCACACTCTGCGTACTTTCCCTGCTTATAATATACAGCAGACTGGATATTATAAAGCTCGTAGATGTAGATAGGCAGCGAGCCTACCACTTCTATCAATTGGAATCCGCTGTCGATGCAGGCTTGCGCATTCGTATAGTCCCTCATTTTTAGATATAAGTTACCAAGAGCCGCGTAAACCGACACCTGCGTACTGCGGTCATCGACCTCTTTCAGCAGCTCCAGCGCCTCCCTGACCGAAGCCACTAATTCTTCCATAGCGGCCTTGTCTTCAAGCATGGCTTCACCGCGAACCTCCGGTAGTATCTGTGCTATCAGCATAATCGTCGAGGCCAAGCCGATCTTGTGTCCTGTTTCGCGAAAAAGGGATTCGGCTTTAGATAAATACAGGAGACTCTGTTCTAAATTTAGTATTTCGAGGTGTATGCCTCCAATGTAAAAAAATAACGTTCCCTTAACGCCTTTGTCCGCTTCATCCTCTGATTGTTCAAAATACGACAACGCCTCCATGAAATATTGCAAAGCTTTGGAATACATGCCTTTGAGCTGATATGCAAGGCCCATTTGCATGGAAACGAGATTTTCCTGTTTCACATTGCCCAACTCCTGCGCCAGGTGGAGCGATTGTTCATAGAAGTACAGGGCTGAATCCAGTTTGTGTTCCACTTGGCAAGCGTCTCCCATTTTGTGGAAGAATCGCATTTGCATCTGCCTGTTTTTCACCTTCCGGGCCAAGGCAAGCCCTTCCCGTCTATAAGCTATTGATACTTTAATATCCTTGTTACGATACTCATCGCCCAAATCATAATACAATTGCAGCCGTTCGTCGTTGGACAGTTTCCCTGTCCGCAGGACTTGTTCAAGTGAATCAACGTTGGCGACTTGTGCGCCGGTGGGGGAAGCCGGGAGCAAGGTGATGGCTGCCACAAACAAAATGCCAATCAACCGGTTTTTGTTTTTCATGTTCTTAATTGTAGTTATAGTGATAATTCATATTTCCTGATTTTCAATCGTTGTAGAGACGCGATTAATCGCGTCTCTACGCGTCATTCGTCATTCGTCATTGTGCAACAAACGTACATGAATTTTTTCTGATATACAAATGTGCTATAAAAATTTTACATTCCAAGCGAAGCAAGAGAAATCACATTGTACCATCTGCACGAGTGTAGCTCATGCCTGTACTTGCTTTGCCGATTCGGTTTTTCCGCAAGATTTAGCGCCCTTGATAAGCACTGCTCCCGAAGCATTGAGCTTTCGCTTCAATTCGCTGTCTATTATTCTTTCAATGTATCTCATCCTTCAGAGCTTTACATATTTCGAGTATTTCACTTTACAAAATTTGAGTAAAACACTTTACATAATTTGAGTTTGCGAATATACTGATATTTTGTGAATCAAGCGATTTTTTTTATTTTATTCGTAATTTTCATAACAATTTCATTTTTAGTGATTTTCGTCGAAATTTACACTATATTATTTCAAAAGTTCACAATTAGTTGCAGGAAATATAACTTAGAAACGACTCAAAAACTCCTCTTTGAATGCCGATACCTATAAGTAATGCAATGCCGAAACTCAATAAAGTACCAATCAGCACATATTCGGTCTTCCCTGTTTTACTATCATTATATCTCAATACTGATTTTGCAGCAATTATAAATCCAATAGCAGTATATTGTTGCAACATAACTAAAACTACGGTCATTATACGTTCAATGGTTCCTATCCAACGCCCAGCTCTTTCGAGATCACTTTTATCTTTATCTTTCTTTTCTTTGTCCGTTTCATTATCCTTACCATACAAATCCAATGATGATAAACAACTTTTTATTAGCACATTAGCTGGCTTTATGCACAACAGTAGCCCCATTACAATCAATAACAGATTGGGAGTAAAAACATCCAAATAGGTGGGCGTATACCCATTATTGCGAAAATACACTGCGACGACACCATATATTACGCTTAAATGGAATATCTGATCTAGAAAAAACATATAATGATTCGTGTATAACAGTTCGTCGCCCATCTCCTTTTTTTTCTTAAGACAACGCTCAATAATACATTTCAATACATCTATTCCGAAATGAATTATTGTAATTGTCAGCGCATACCATATAAAACCACATGTGAATGTCATTACAAACGACGCTATAAATACAATTAAGGTGTGAATATAAATGTGTCGTGAACTGAAACATTTGTTTTGTTTTTCAAGACTAAAACATTCGGGTTGAAAAAAAAAATCAGCCATAATGTGAGCGATAAATTGAACTAGTAATATTTTCTCCATGCTACTATTTGTTTAATCTGCAAATATAATAGATTTAAAAATGACTATCCGCAATCATACCACTCAAATTTGACTATGGTGAGGATCAAATCATAGGAAGTTTAGTGGTATGATTGCGGATAGTCATATAGATTTTCATTTACTATGCTGAAAATCAAATGTTGAAAACAAATAAAGAGCTTCCTCTATCGAAGCCCATCCGGCATTTTTAGAGTGCTGGTTTACAGATGATTGTGATACTCCAAACTCTCCTGCAATATCTTGTTCTGAGCATCCTATGAGTTTCCATAATATTATTTCGCTTTGTTTACGTGTCATTTTTGTGAATATCGTATCAAGAAGTGATAGCATAGGTTGAAAAATACCGTTCTGATATTCGCTTTCTGAGCCAAAAAACAGTGTATTTTTTATCGTTACCCTCTCTTTGTTCGATGTTTTTTGTTCGGAAATGAGCCGTCCAGAGATATTAATCGCCTCTCCTTTCCAAATATTTTTATGTGCAAGTTCGATGTCTATTTCTCCAATACCGATAGCAGCACGCACCCCATATACTTCAAACAGTTTTCGATATTTTTCAGACATTGAATTATCGTTAGTGAAATTGTCCAGAGGAAATGACTTTATCATAGCTTTAAGTATTAAAGCTATTCGTAGTGCATCATTGGGGTCTAACAAAAGGCACTCTATAAGATCGCCTGCAACCAAGCGCATTTTGATTTCTCCTTTATTATTATCATCTTGATAATTTTGTATTTTCTCAAAGAGATTATATATTCGTTGAGTCAGATGATCCAGTTCTCCTGCTAATAGAGAAGAAGATGCTATTATGTCTGCTGATATCGTTGCTCTTTTCATTGCTCCTATTTTTTTGTGCAAATATAAGGTTTTAAACTTATATCTGCAAGTTATAAGCCAATCAACTTATAAAGTGCTTTTATAAGTGCTGATTCTTATAATATTTGTCTAATATTCTCGCTTCCATACAACGCCTAAACCCATTGAGCAAGGCAGACTCTGCGACGCACAAACGGGGGGAGCAACCCGTTTTGTGGGGTGCTAAAGCTTTGGTAATTCATGCAAGTCTGAGTTTGTTGAGGTGCAAAATTATAACAGAATCCCGTTTGGCTTGTCATTTTTAGTGCAAATGATTTGAACAGGTTTTGCACAATTTCCATTTTGGACTGTTGATAAATTTATGTTAAATACTTTACAAATTGTCAAGAAAACGAGCGTTTTTTTGTTACGAGAAATTCGGAGTTTCGACGAAATCGGCCAAAGTTAACGGATATGTAAAGCCATTGTCAATATTTAGGAAAATTATTTTGAAAAGACGGCTTCTTTTTGGGAAATCATTTAGATGATTTCCGGACATCATCAGCATAATTTGGAAATTTCATTTAGATCATTTTTAAAATCATCTAAATGATTTCCCGAAGAGATGAGGATGAATTGTGAATGACATTTAATATTAGTTATTATTTGGTTAATATTAAGATTTGTTAGGATTTAAAATGCCCTTAAATCCCTTGAGTGCCTTAATGACGTTATGGCAGCCATTGAAAGGAAAATACTAACAGCAAAGCATTATTCACGCTTTAAACTTTCAATTTTCAATTTTCAACTCATTATTGCTGTCTTTTTGTATTTGCCAAACCCTCAAATCCTTGCGTTTTTCGTGTTAAAAGCCCAAATTCGCCTCAAAAATCGAAGAAAAAAAAGACCATTTTTTGACCCTTTTGCTATTTTTGACATTTTGCCAAAAAGATACAAATCAATGACGAATGACGAAATAAAAACATTATCGTGTAGAGACGCGATTAATCGCGTCTCTACGTGCGTGTGTGCGTGTGCCCCTGCATTCCATTTCGTAATTATATTTTAAATTCCATGCTAATCTCTGTCCCCTTCCCTTTTTCCGAGCTGATTTCGAGATGGCCGTTGTTGGCGGCTACGCGGTGCCGGATGTTTTTCAGGCCCATGCCGGAGGTTATGGCCTTCGGGTCGAAGCCTCGGCCGTCGTCTTGGACTACTAAGGAGAGGCGGCTGTTTTCCCTGATGATCTGGACAAGGATATGCATGGCGTCGGCATGGCGGAGGGCGTTGTTCACCAGCTCGTGCACGGTGCGGTAGATCATCACTTCCAACTTCGGGTCGAGGCGGTCGGCGGCTCCCAAGTACTGGAAGTCCACGCCGGGGATGCTGTGGCAAAAGTCCGTAAGCGACATTTTCAGGCCGGAGCGGGCAAGCGAGTCGGGCATCATATTGTGCGTCACGCGGTGCAGTTCGTTGATTGAATCGTTGAGGGGGTTCAGCACATAGTCGTAGCGTTCCACGTCTTTGGCCGGCACACCGTTTTTTATCTCCTCCAGGTTGAGCTTGACGACCGACAACATACCGCCCAAGCCATCGTGCAAGTCGCGGGCCAGGCGTGTGCGTTCAGCTATTTCGCCGTCTAATACCGACTGCGTGGCAACGAGCTGCCTCTCCTTTTTCACCCATTTTATCCACAGGAACATGGCCAGCAGCACTAACAGTAAGATGACCGCCGCTGCTAAGCCCAGCCAGAGGTAAAACTCCCGTTCCTTTTCCAGCACTGCAATCCGGAGTTCCTTCTTCTCCGTTTCATATTTCACCTGCATCTCGCTGAAGCCTTTTTCATATTCCGCACTCATGTATTTCTTGATTTCCACCCATAATTCATCTAAATATTTCTCCGCGCGTTCGGCATTTCCCATCTTGATATTGGCGAGAATCACATGTTCCATCGCGCTGTAAAGGGCCGAAATATCAAAATCCAAAATGTCGTCACGAGAAGCCATCGACGCCAAGGCCGCCTCTTCACACTCAGCGTACTTGCCCTGCGAGTAATATACATAGTAATTGTCTTTGAGTTTATCGGCATAGGCCTCCGGGTTCAATTGATATGCACTGTCGAGGCAAGCTTGTGCGTTCGCAAAGTCATCCATGCTCGTATAAAATCCGTACAGCAACCTGTAAGCTAACTCTTGATGGGAGCGGTTACCGGTTTCCTGACATATCCCTATTGCCTGCCTGACCGAAGCTATCAATGAGTCCATAGCGGCCTTGTCCCGGGATCTGGTATCCGATTGCACAATTGCAATCTCCAGCATCGTTAGGGCTATGTTGTCCTTATCTCCTATTTCGCGGGAAAGGGCTTCGGCTTTTGACAAATAATAGAGGCTCTTTTCATCATTAAGTATATGGCGGTATGCCGTTCCAACGTGGAAATATGCCCCCGCCAGACCTTCTTTATCTCCCGCCTGTTCAAAATACGCCAACGCCTCCAGAAAACATTGCAGGGCCTGGAAATACATGCCTTTGCCGTAATATACGATGCCTGAGCGCTCGGTAATCTCCATTTCCCTTTTCTTATCGCCCAATTCCTGCGCCAAGCGGATCGCCGGCTTATAGTAGGACATGGCACTATCCAGTTTGTTTTCCAGAAAGAAGACACTTCCCTGGAGGCGGAGGAAGCGCAATTGCCCTTGGCTGTCTTTTATATTCAGCCGGGCCTGGGTTGCTGCTCTCTGTAGATAATAGATTGATTTTCTTTTATTGCTGCTCTTACGATATGCCGCGTACAAATCAAGGTACAATTGCAGCCGTTCGTCGTTGGACAGTTTCCCTGTCCGCAGGACTTG
Source organism: Bacteroidia bacterium (assembly GCA_025996775.1). Taxonomy (GTDB): domain Bacteria; phylum Bacteroidota; class Bacteroidia; order Bacteroidales; family Tannerellaceae; genus DFXE01. The sequence goes on from BNTS01000021.1 coordinate 22,845, forward strand.
TTCCAGCGAATCAACGTTGGCGGCTTGTGCGCCGGGCAGGAAAGCCGGGAGCAAGGCGATGGCTGCCGCAAACAAAATGCCAATCAACCGTTTTTTTGTTTTCATATTCTCTAATTTATTGATTTTCAACCATTGTAGAGACATGATTAATCGCGTCTCTACGTTCGTAATTCGTAATTCGTCATTGTTGAGCAAAGATAAAAATTCAATGTGAGAGAAAAAACCCCCTTTTGGGGGTTTTCCTGACTTTTTCTTCTCTCTACTTTTGCCAAAGTTATAAATACAATTTACTACAACGAAAATGAAACATACAGAAAAGAAATTAAAAGCGGCCGTTTTGCTGTTACTGCTCACATGCAGTTCTGTGTTTGCACAAAATATGGATGAATTAGGCGTGGTTTGGGACAGAACCTACGGAACGGGATATATCAATAGCCTGAAGCCTGTTATAGCGGTTGCGGGCGGCCACGGTTATGTGGCGGCCGGGTGGGAGTGGAACAGTGCGACGCCGCCCGGCATTGACCGTTGTGCGGGCTTGCTAATAGAAATTGATGAATCGGGGAATGAAATCCGCCGGGCTACCGCTACCATTCCGCAAGCGTATATCACGGCCCATAATAACAATCTTGCCCGGGCGGAGGCCGAATTTGTTTTTGCCTTTAAGACAAGCGACGGCGGATACCTGGCTTTTGGCGTCTTGGGGGATTTTAATGCGCCGGGCAGTGAAAAAGAGTGGGGTTGGGGTACGAATAGTATCGATGCCTCCGGCGCTCTTACGAATGGCGTATGGATTGTTAAATTCAACAGCCAGTTGCAAATCGTATCAAATACATTGGTGCGGGGAAGGGCTCCTTATGTTGGCGAGCAACTATCTGATGGCAGGGTTGTTATTGGCGGTTATCCTCAAAAGACGGATATCTGAATGTACAATCGCAAGGCGGGAAAATAGACCGGCTCCAGGTATATAGCTTAACGGGTTCATTGATATATAGCGGTAATTCGTCCTCCGGCCGTTTCAATATTCCTCTCCCAGGCGGAGTCTATATTGTAAAAGGTCAGACAGGAGTAACATATTATACCGAAAAAGCGGTAGTGCGTTAGCTAAAGAAATATTGTTTTGTATGAATCAATATGTAAGTGAGTTAAGTATGTATGTATGTTTAGAAAATCCGGAAGGCAAAGTCGTGAGACTACACCCTTCCGGTACTTTTATATGCCATTCCCCAACCCGTCACAGTCATTTTTGTTTACCATTCTTTCTATTGTTCCGACCCATCGAGTCGTATGTTGCATAGGAATTGTCACGCAAAAAAAACAAATTAAAACAAATCGGAATGTGTTCTTGTGTACATTAAATAGAGTAATGACAAGTGTTTTGTATCTTCTTTTTTGTAAATCAACAACCAATCGGGACGAATATGGCATTCTCTATATTTGGAATATTTTCCTTTAAGCGGGTGGTCGTGGTATCGCTCGTCCAATATTTCGTCATTTGCAAGTTTCTTAATAACTTCATTCAGTTCGTTTTCGGGTAAATGACGACGACGAATCAAGCGAAGGTCTTTCAAATATCTGTGTGTATATTCAATTTGGCGCATAATTGACCTTTTTCAGATAATCGGCAAAGTTTTCACAACGAACAGTTTTTCCTGTTTCAAGTTCTTCGATTGCTTCATCAAGGGCAGCTTCTTTTGTTTTTGGTGCATTTGATACAGACCTTACTTTGAATATTCCCAACGATAAAATGTATTCAATCGTTTTTCGTGCTATCACATTTCGCGTATTGTATTCCAATGTTATTGTTGCCATAATTAATTTTCTAATGATTCATGACAAAGGTACAAATAAATTCCACATAAATGTCGAATTGGCCCCTATTTGTGAATTGCAAAAAAAAGGCTACATTTGTTTCGTAAATAATAACAATGTACTCTTATGAAAAAAGGCTTATTTTTTTTAGGTTTGTTTTTACTGGGTGTTTGCCTGTCGGCTTATGGGCAAACGGCTTCGGGCATTATTGCTCCGGGAGCCAAAGTAGAACAGTTGGCGGATGGCTTTAAGTTTACCGAAGGCCCCGCTGTGGACAGTAAAGGGAATGTGTATTTTACCGACCAGCCCAACGACAAGATATACAAATGGTCTGTTGATGGGAAATTGTCGGAGTTTGGGGATAAACAGGGGCGTGCCAATGGGATGTACTTTGATAATGAAGGCTTCCTGCTCTCGTGCTCGGATGACAAGAACGAGCTTTGGAGCATTGACACATCGAATGGTAGCCATACCGTGATACTTGCTGATATCGGAGGAGAGAGGCTGAACGGCCCGAACGATTTGTGGGTGACCCCGAATGGCGGCATCTATTTTACCGACCCGTACTTTAAACGTGCGTGGTGGACAGATCGCCCCGAGGGCGTACTACAAGGGGGTCAGTTCCTTTATTATATCACGCCCGACCGGAAAAGCGTGCGGAAAGTAGACACGGATTTGAAACAGCCCAACGGTCTTATCGGCACGCCTGACGGGAAACGACTCTATGTTGCCGACCCGGGCGTTCGGAAAACATACGTGTACACCATTCAACCCGATGGCTCGCTGACGGACAGAAAACTTTTTGCCGAAACGGGATCCGACGGAATGACAATTGACAATAAAGGGAATATTTACGTGACGGGACGTGGCGTAACAGTCTTTAATCCTGCAGGCGAGCAGATAGAGCAAATTCCGGTACAAGCCGGATGGACAGCTAATGTTTGCTTCGGCGGCGAGGACTTGCAAACCCTCTTTATCACCGCATCAGAAAAACTATACTCCATACGCATGAGCGTAAAGGGAGTTCGATAATAATACATAAACGCATAAAATGGAAATTGGAAAATACAACACGCTGAAAATTGTAAAAGATTTGGATTTCGGGGTATATTTAGACGGGGGAGACGGATTGGAGATTCTTCTCCCCGCCCGTTATGTGCCAAAAAATGTGAAGCCGGGCGACGAGGTGGAAGTTTTTATCTACCATGATAACGAAGGACGCCTTATCGCGACTACGGCTCGCCCGCTGGCAGTAGCCGGCGAATTTAGTTTTATGGAAGTGGTATCTGTAAACCAAACCGGAGCTTTCCTCAACTGGGGCATCATGAAAGACCTGCTCGTACCCTTCCGCGAGCAGAAAATGCCCATGCAGGAGGGACGGTGGTATCTGGTATATGTGCATCAGGATGCCGCCGGCGGTCGCATAGTGGCCTCCGCCCGTATCGACAAATTCTTAGATAATGTACCGCCGGACTATACTTACAACCAGGAAGTGGATTTATTGGTAGCCGACGAAACGGATATTGGATACAAGGTAATCATCAATAACTTGCATTGGGGATTGGTGTATCATAGCCAAATATTTCGCTCGCTCGAGAAAGGTGAACAGTTGAAGGGATATATCAAAGAAGTGCGCGACGACGACAAGATAGACGTAAGCCTCACCCCCCTTGGGTACCGAAAGGTAGAAGGCATTGCGGGTATCGTTCTCGACTCCCTCAAAGCCCACGGCGGCTTCCTCCCCGTACACGACAAAAGCGAGCCTGAAGAAATATACGCCCTTTTCCGCTGCAGTAAAAAAGCCTTCAAACAAGCCATCGGCTCCCTCTACAAAGACAAAATAATCACGATAGAGGCCAACGGCATTAAATTAATTGATTAAATTTGTTCGCTAAATGTAATACCAATATGGGAGTTAAGATAAAAGAAGTTACTAACGAGAAAGAGCTTAGAAAGTTTGTGAAGTTCAATATTGATCTTTACAAGAATAACCCTTACCATGTTCCCGGGCTGATTGATGAAGAGATGATGACCTTAGACCGGAAGCGGAATCCTGCCTTTGACATGTGCGAAGCCATTTGTTTTCTGGCATATAGGGATAATAAGATCGTAGGGCGCATTGCCGGCATCATAAACCATAAAGCCAATGAGATATGGAATCAAAAAACCGCACGCTTCGGATTTGTAGACTTCATTGACGACAACGAAGTAGTAGACGCCCTTTTCAGCGCCACAGAAAAATGGGCGAAGGAAAAGGGAATGGAGGAGATAGACGGTCCGCTGGGATTTACCGATATGGATCATGAAGGCATGTTGATTGAAGGCTTTGACCAATTAGGCACCATGGCCGCCATTTACAATTACCCCTACTATCCCATCCAATTGGAACGTTTAGGCTATATCAAAGCGCAAGACTGGAAAGAATACAAGATTTATATCCCCGCCGAGATACCCGAAAAACACTTCCGTATCGGCGAGATAGTAAAAGCCAAATACGGCCTGAAAGTTATGAAATTCAAGAAGCGCAAGGAGATATGGCCTTACGCCTATAAGATATTCAACGCGCTGAATGCCGCCTATTCACTCCTTTACGGCTTTGCTCCCCTCAGCGATAAGCAGATAGAATATTATGTAAAAATGTACATACCGATGCTTCGGCTCGATATGATTGCGATTATTGTGCGCGAAGCCGACGATGCCGTTGTAGGCTTCGGCATTACCCTCCCCAGCCTCTCGCGCGCCCTTCAGAAAGCCAAAGGAAGCATGTTCCCCTTCGGTTTTATCCCGCTAGCAGAGGCATTGTACACGAAGCCGAAAGTGATAGACCTTTACCTTATGGGCGTTCTTCCGGAATATCAGGGTAAAGGTGTCAATGCACTTGTGTTTAACGACCTTATCCCCGTTTACCGGAAAACAGGCGTTGTGTATGCCGAGACCAATCCCGAGTTGGAAACCAACAATGCCGTGCAGTCGCAATGGAGCTACTTCAAGCATGAGCATCACAAAACCCGACGCGCTTTCAAGAAAAAACTGGAATAATAAAAGAATCTCAATATAAACAAATAAAAAAGGGCGATAGAAGCATTGGCTTTGCCCTCGGACTATGAGAGAAACCAACTGAATCCGAAGGATTCACATATTTATAGCAATGGAAATTCCTATGCAACATACGACCCGATGGGTCGGAACAATAGAAAGAATGGTAAACAAAATGACTATGACTGGTTGGGAAATGGCATATAAAAGTACCGGGAGGTGCCGATAAGCAAAATGCAGTAAACCAGCGTAAAAAACTTTTGATACCTTTTTTCAATTACTTTTATTACCTTTGCCGCAAAATCATTTAAAGATATAGATTATGTCAGTATTATTCCCAACTAATCTGCCGAATAAAGTGGCGGATATGGGTTTAGCTGATTTCGGTCGGAAAGAGATCGAGATTGCTGAACACGAAATGCCGGGGTTAATGGCGCTTCGCAAGAAGTATGCCGACCTGAAGCCTTTGAAAGGAGCGCGTATCACCGGCTCATTGCATATGACGATTCAGACTGCAGTGTTGATCGAAACATTAGTTGATTTGGGAGCGGATGTCCGCTGGGCCAGTTGTAACATCTTCTCAACACAAGACCATGCTGCTGCGGCTATAGCTGCTGCAGGTGTTCCTGTCTTTGCATGGAAGGGTGAATCGCTGGAAGAGTATTGGTGGTGTACCGATATGGCGCTTCGTTTCCCCGGCGGAAAAGGTCCTAACTTGATTGTGGATGATGGCGGCGATGCCTCCCTCTTTATCCATTGGGGGCATAAAGCTGAGGATGATCCTTCCTCTATCAACCGTAAAGGTGGTAACCACGAGGAGGAGGTTATCCTTGATTCCTTACACCGCATCCTGGAAGAAGACAATCAACGTTGGCATCGCATGGTGGCAGAGATGAAAGGCGTATCTGAAGAAACAACGACAGGGGTTCACCGCCTTTACCAGATGATGGAAAGGGGCGATCTGCTGTTCCCTGCTATCAACGTGAATGATTCGGTGACGAAATCGAAGTTTGACAATCTTTATGGTTGTCGCGAATCGTTGGCCGACGGTATCAAACGTGCTACCGACGTAATGATAGCCGGAAAAGTTGTAGTAATAGCCGGCTATGGCGATGTGGGTAAGGGCTGTTCGCATTCTATGCGCTCCTATGGCGCTCGTGTGCTTGTTACGGAGATAGACCCTATTTGTGCGCTTCAGGCTGCGATGGAAGGTTTTGAGGTGACCACGATGGAAGAGGCGGTAAAGGAAGGTAATATCTTTGTTACTACGACCGGTAATCGCGACATCATCATGATAGATCATATGGCAAGGATGAAAGACCAAGCCATCATTTGCAATATCGGACACTTTGATGATGAAATACAAGTAGAAAAATTGGTTAACTATCCGGGCATCCTGCATACGAACATCAAGCCTCAGGTAGACAAATACACCTTTCCCGCTGGGCATAGTATCTTCCTGTTGGCTGAAGGGCGCTTGGTAAACCTGGGTTGTGCAACCGGGCATCCTTCGTTTGTGATGAGTAACTCGTTTACCAATCAAACGTTGGCACAGATTGAACTCTGGCAGAATCCATACGATATAGGCGTATACCGTTTGCCGAAGCATTTGGACGAAGAAGTAGCCCGCCTGCATCTGGAACGCATCGGCGTGAAGCTGACCAAACTGACGAAGGCGCAAGCCGACTATATAGGCGTACCCGTTGAAGGCCCCTATAAAGCCGACCATTACAGATATTGAATCATATATGTATAGTAATCATTCCTCCGAAAGGGGGAATGTTGCTGAATGTATTTTCCAGTGTAATTGTTTTCTTTCAGCTCGATTCTTTCAGTTGCTGCAAATCAAGTAAGTGCAGTCAGTTCGGTGGTATGCCAAAGAATGGTGATTTTTTAGTTGGTGGTAAATTTTTGTTTGAAGTTGATGGCAAAAGCAAAACCTTTGATCAGATAAAGGATTTATTCGACAGCTATTTGGCAATTAGTGATATAGAATTTGGGAATAAAAATCGTATCCCATTGTGGATGTTCGGACTACTGTACTAATTGATTGCCCTGCAAATACAAGCTCACTTTTAGCAAAAATAGCAAAATGTCAAAAAATGTAGTATCTTTGGAGAGTAATAATAAAAACAATTCATTATGACACAGATTATTCTTAAAAATCAAATCGACCAAAGTCAATTGGATATTTTACTTTATCTGTTTAGGTCGTGGAATATTGAAGCAGAGATTGATGAAACAACAACCATAGAGAAGAAAGCAAAGAGAGACACCTCGCTTACTTTATCAGTAGGTCTGTGGGAAGGTCGTGATATCAATGATAAACGACTCCGTGATAAAGCTTGGGGTACAAATAAAAGGCAGATACGATGATTCTTTGTGACACAAATATTCTAATAGAACTATATAGGAACAATCCAGATATTGTTGATTCTGTTGAATTTATGAAGCAAGAGAACATTGCTATTTCAGATGTTACTCGTGCTGAGCTTTTTGTTGGAGCTTTGAACAAGCGAGAATTGCAAGTTCTCTATAACGATATTTCTCAGTTGACAGTTATGCCTATTCTGCCTGATATATCAACGATGTCGATAGAATTGTTGTTAAAATATTGTTTGTCACATAACTTAGACTTCCATGACTCTCTAATAGCCGCTACAGCTATTTGCCATAATATCGAACTATATACCCTCAATATAAGAGACTTTATCTTTATTCCCGGCTTAAAACTTTATCGCCCGTTGTTTATAAATTAACCTTTGTCGCTTTCGATATTATGGTTTTCATCCCTTATTTCTGTCAATACGCTTATTATATGAGATTTATAAGAACAGGAGAAGAAGTGGGATCGAAATAAATGTTAAATGTGTATTACGCTTCACCGCGTAGCGTTTTGCAGCCATCAGAAACCTTATATGATTAATAATTAATAACTAACAATTAACAGTTGGATTGCCGGACTGCGGTGGGGCGTGTAAGTGAGCCATTTTGAGGCGGGGTACTTTTGCATCGTGTTCAATGGTGAGCACATAACTTAAAACATTTATATTATGGCTTTAAAATTTAGAACAGTTCAGACGGCTCGGAAATACAAGATTGAGAACACGCCGGACGCTGCCGCCTGCAATGCCATAGAGGAATTGGTAGTGCGATTGCTTCAACCTCTGCGGGTAGTCTACGGAAAGCAGATACGGATTACGAGCGGTTTCCGTAGCTACGCGGTAAATAAGCTGGTGGGAGGCGCTCCCCGAAGCCTGCATTTGAAAGGTGAAGCAGCCGATTGCAAAGTGCGCGACGCCTCCAAACTATTGGATGTATTATTGGAAAGTGGTCTGCCTTTCGACCAGGCCATCCTCTATAAAAAGCGCAATTTCCTGCACCTTTCCTTGCGCTGTGGTAGCCATATAAAGAACAGACAACAGGTAATTATCAATGAAGAATAGAGACGGTATTATTTGGTGCGTAATTCTTCTTGTAATGATTACGAGCTGCAAGGTAAAGAAGCAAAGTGAATTATACACAAACGAAACCGGAACGGCTGAGATGCTTAGAGCGGATAGTTTGCGCTTAGAGCGGATCGCAACAGACTGGGCAAAGCGTAAGCTGGAGGTTCGCCATATAGCCTTCACGAAGCCGGATAGTTTAGACAGACTGTTCATAAGTTCGATAACCCTGCTTACTGCTGAGGAGGAGGCTGAAGGAAACGCCTCCTCCTCTCTTCAGGAGAAGTCAACGATGCAAGCAAAGGCAGATATAACAAAGGAGGCTATCCTCACCGAAAAAACGGAAGCTGAGAAAAAAAGCAGCCCACTGTTTTGGGCAGCGCTGATAGCCGCCTTAATTGTTCTTGCTATCGCATGGAGGCGAAATGCAATATTGTAGTGGTTTATACAATTTATTGTTTTCCGAAACGTTTTTGGTAACATGAAGAGGTTGCTTCTTATAATTATGGGTGTTATGGCTTTGGCGCGTATGGCTGAGGCGCAGTATGACGCGCAGTTCAGCCAGTACTTTAATGTGATGGGGTATTACAATCCGGGGTATGCGGGCGTTACGGGCGATATGAACATGATTGGGATGCATCGTCAGCAATGGGTGGGGATGCCCGGGGCGCCACAGTCTACGTTCGTACTGGCAGACAGGCCTTTTCAGATTGGGAATACGACGATTGGCACCGGATTTTCGCTCTTCACGGAAACAATCGGATTGTTTCAAAACTCACATATATCAGGGCAGTTTGCCTATAAGCAAAAGTTGTTTGGCGGAACACTGAGCATCGGATTTCAACCTTCCATAGCCAGCGTATCCTTTGACGGTTCGAAGGTACATATACCCGAATCGGACGAGCATGATGCTGAAGATGAAGCCATCCCCACTTCGAAAGTAGACGGAATGACCTTCGATCTGAACGCCGGTGTTTACTTTACGCACAAGAAGTTTTATGTAGGTATTGCCTCGACCCACGTGATGGAGCCTGAGTTTTCTTTAGACGAAAATATTACAACATATATCGGAAGGGCATACAATTTAACCGGAGGATACAATATTCAGTTAAAGAACCCGTTATTTGAGTTGCAGCCTTCCGTTTTTCTGAAAACCGATTTGCAATCATTTCAGGCAGATATTACGGGCAGGTTGTTGTATGATAAAATGTTTAGCGGAGGACTTTCCTGGCGCATGAATGAATCGGTGGTGGTGTTTTTGGGAGCCATGTTCAGTAATATTGAGGTAGGATATGCCTACGATCTTCCTATTTCGCCCATACTGAAAGCAAGTAGCGGCAGCCATGAAATAATGCTGAGGTACAGGATGAAGTTAGACAAACCTAAGACAGGAAACTATAGACATAAAAGTGTACGTATATTATAATAGTATATGAAAAAAGTATTTTTAGCGTTAGCGGTGATAATCACCCTGTTTCCCTCATGCGGCCGATCGTTATTAGGCAGCGGAGGGGAAGTCACCGGAGCAAGAACGGCAGCGGTAAACGAACCTGCGCCTTATGGGATGGTTCTCATTAAACGGGGCGCTTTCGACATGGGGCCTGCGGATAAGGATTCTCTTTGGGGCATGATAAATGAAACAAAGGGCGTATCCTTCGATGCATTCTGGATGGACGAGACGGAGATTACGAATGCCAAATATCGTCAGTTCGTCTACTGGGTGCGCGATTCAATTATTCGTGAACGCCTGGCCGACCCGGCATACGGCGGTAACGACCTCTTCAAGATTACCGAAGACCGTTTCGGCGAGCCTGTAACTCCTCATCTGAACTGGAACCGCCCCATACCCTGGAAGCGGGCAACCGAAGAGGAACAAATGGCTATTGAGAGCGTATATTATACCAATCCCGTAACCGGCGAAAAACGCTTGGATCCGAAACAAATGGTTTTCAAATACGAGTGGTATGATTATACATCGGCAGCCCTGCGCAAACATCGTCTTGATCCGGCCGAAAGGGTAAGGAATACCGATATTACCATTGACCCCAATGAACTCGTTATCATAACGAAAGATACTGCATATATTAACGATGAAGGACTGATTGTCAACGAAACTATCCTCCGCCCGCTAACCAGTGAATGGGACTTCCTGAACACCCGCATCATCAACATATATCCGGATGAGACCTGTTGGATAAACGATTTCAACAATGCGTATAACGAACCTTATATGCGGATGTATTTCCAGCATCCCGGATACGACGACTATCCTGTGGTGGGTGTGTCGTGGGAACAGGCGTCTGCCTTCTGTATCTGGCGCACGGATCTGTTTAAAGCCTCAATCAACCTTCCCACCGGACAAATTATTGAGCCTTTCCGCCTGCCTACCGAAGGCGAATGGGAATATGCAGCCCGTACCGGGAAGAACGAGAATAAGTATCCCTGGGCTACCGACGAGCTGCAAAGCAAAGGTTGCTTTTTGGCCAACTTCAAGCCGGGTGACGGTGATTATACCGAGGATGGACATATCATCACCTCGCGGGTAGGCTCGTTTGCATCCAATGAATTTGGATTATACGATATGGCAGGCAACGTATCCGAATGGACGGCGACCGTATACTCAGAATCAGGTCCCCGACAAATGAACGACATGAACCCCGACCTTCGCTACAATGCAGCCAAAGAAGACCCTTACGACATGAAGAAAAAGGTGGTACGCGGCGGTTCTTGGAAAGACGTGGCACAGTTTATCCGTTCGGATATGCGCTCGTCTGAGTTTCAAAACGAGACGCGCTCCTATATAGGTTTCCGTTGTGTTCGTTCGCAAGTAGGCTTCTCTCGCTCCAAAGGCGGAAAGAAATAAACAGGTATAGATTAAAAAGAAGATTATAATGCATCAAATAAGATGGGAAAATATAGAAGATATAAGAATAGAGTAGAGATGTTTCTTTCCAGCGAAAAAGGGAAACGCGTGTTGAACTTTTGCTATAGTTGGGGAGCATCCGTCGTTATTTTAGGTGCCATGTTTAAAATCCTGCACCTTCCGTACGGGAATCAGATGTTGGCTGCCGGTATGATTACGGAGTTTTTCGTATTCTTCATTTTCGGCTTCGAACGGCCCAATAATGATTATAGCTGGGAAGATGTTTTTCCGGTACTCAAATCGAAGAATCCATTAGACCGTCCCGACTTTGTACAACCCCCCGGTTCTTCTATCCATATTGAAGGGGATTTGGGAGGCGCTGATTTTACTTCGGGAAAAGGTTCGGGAGTAAGTATAGGTGGTATAGCAGGCGTTGGCGTGAATATGCCGGAAGGCGATGCGCAAAACCTCTCAACCAGCATACAGAAACTTCTCGATGCGGCCGACCAGATAGCCAAGATGCCCGAACTGACCGACGCCACGCAGAAGTACCTCGACCAGTTGTCGAAGATATCGGAAGATATGGAACGCTTCAGTTCGATAACCGGCTCGCTTACCGACGTATCTAACGGAATCAACCGCAGTTCGCAAGGCTATGTGACACAAATGGAATTGCTCAACCGCAACGTGGCCGGGCTGAACACCATTTACGAAGTGCAGCTCAGAAGCATCAGTTCGCAAATCAGCTCCATCGAACATATAAACGCCGGGCTGAACCGTATCAAAGAATTATACGAAGGCTCGATAGTAGATAGCTCCGTTTTCCATTCTGAAACGGAAAAGATGGCTCAACAATTGACGCAACTCAATATGGTTTATACACGCTTATTACAGGCTATGACTGTGAACATGGGCATGCCGGGTATGCAACCAAATCCATATCAAACAAAGTAAGATGGCAGTAGGAAACAATCCAAATTCACCACGTCAGAAAATGATAAATCTGATGTACATCGTGTTTATAGCTCTGATGGCGCTTAACGTGTCGGTAGAGGTTTTAGACGGATTTGTGTTGGTGGAGGACAGTTTACAAAATACGATAGGCAATTCTTCACAACGCAACGCCATTATAAGCAATGAGCTGGAAACGTATTACAAAGCTAATCCCGACAAGGTAAAGGAATGGTATAACAAAGGCCAGCAGGTTACGAAGGCGTCTGATGATATGCATGTATATGTACAGGATTTGAAGGAAAAAATCGTAAAAGTGGCGGATGGAAAGAAAGGCGATGTGAACAACATCAACCATAAAGACGACCTCGACGCTGCTTCACGCGTGATGCTGGCTCCCATAAACGGAGAAGGAAAGAAACTAAAGGAAGCCATTGACTCGTATCGTACGATGTTGGCTAATATGGTGCAAGACCCTGAGAAGAAAGGTGTGATAGAGAAAGGCCTGAGTACTGCCGCACCCAGCGGTCGCACTTGGGAAGAATCCCTTTTCGAGAATATGCCCGTAGCAGCTGCCGTTACCCTCCTCACCAAGTTGCAGAGTGATATACGCAATGCGCAAGGAGAGGTGATGAGTAATCTGCTGAGCAGTGTGGATATGGGCGATTACAAGGTTAACAGAGTGCAGGCGCAAGTTATCCCCGCCAGTCAGATTGTGATGCGTGGTTCGGAATATAAGGCAAACATCGTCCTCTCGGCTATAGATACAACCGTGCAACCTACCGTCTTCGTCAATGGACGTACGCTGGACAAGGGAATGAACGGACTGTATACTGTACAGACCTCGTCTGTAGGAACTTTCCCTATTGAAGGATATATAGAAATGCCTAACAGTGATGGCTCCGTATTACATAGTGACTTCAAGACGGAATACTTCGTAACCGAGCCTTCAGCCACCGTAGCGCCTACGTTGATGAATGTGCTGTATGCAGGTATCGAGAACCCTATCAGAATAGCTGTGTCGGGTGTTCCCAGCGGGAATGTTTTCCCATCCATCACCAATGCCTCACTCACGAAGAAAGGCGATTTATGGGCGGCTGTTCCCTCTGCAGGCTCTGTGGGAAAGGAAGCCGTTGTAACGGTTACTGCACAAATGGCCGACGGACGACGCGTGGAAATGGCCAAGACCAACTTCCGTGTCAAGATGTTACCCGACCCCATGCCCTACCTCGAATATAAAGATGCGAACGGTAATACCCGCACCTTCCGTGGCGGCTCTATTTCGAAGCGAGACCTCATGCAGACTGACGGCATTCTGGCAGCTATCGATGATGGTATCCTCAATATAAAATTTACGGTTCTTCGATTTGAGCTTACTTATCCCGACTCTTTCGGTAATATGCTCAGGAAGACTGTGGAGGGCGGAAATTTCTCCGATGACCAGAAGAAGTTTATCCGCGACCAGGCTCGTGGGAAGCAATTCTGGATTAACCGTGTAGTAACCCGCGGCCCCGACGGCATTGAACGAACTATTTCTCCCATTCAGGTAATTGTAAACTAAGAACAAGAATGATATGAAACGCTTGTATTACATATTGGCTTTAGTAAGCGTCGTAATGACCTCCATACCTGCCTTTGCGCAGGAGGAAAACACACAGCGCAGGTCGCCCCAAGCACGTACCGGCACCCGTGAATCAACAACGAAAAAAAGTTTCGACTTGCAGAATTTAACCCTGCGGGCACGGAATTTGAATGAACAACTATCGCAAGATATGGGCTATGCCCGCTGGATACGTGTGATATATCGCGAGGTAGACCTGCAGAAGGAGCAAAACGCACCCCTCTATTATCCTCCCCGCCCACTGAACGGCAGCATGAATCTTTTCTCTACCATCTTTCAACTGCTGATAGACGGGAGGATTAACGCCTATACATACGAAGATGGATACGAGGCTTTCGATGAAGACCATCTGCTTGTACTCAAAGAATTTCTCGATGAATCGCATATATATTATGAAGAGGTACCCGGAAGAAACGGAGCAGCTCCTTCCTACATTATCAACGAAAGCGATATTCCTTCGGCCGACGTACTTTCTTATTATGTAAAGGAAGCCTGGTATTTCGATCAGAACAACTCTGTGTTTGATGTGAAAACGCTCGCTATCTGCCCCTTGCTTACTCAATCGGGCGACTTGGGCGAACGCGAAACACAGCCCCTCTTCTGGCTGCCTTACGAGAATATCCGCCCCTATGTTAACAATTCGTATATCATGACGTCGAATGTCAATAATGCGAAAACCTTTACGGTGGACGATTATTTCCGTCGCCGTATGTTTGATGGCGAGATTATCAAGACGGAGAATCTGATGAACAAAACTTTGCGGCAATACTATCCCGAGGAGTCTGACTCGACGAATCTAAAACTGGCTCAGGAAGAGATAGAGAATCAACTAAAAACTTTCCATGAGTCGCTTTACTGGAAAGAGGATTCTACACAGTTAGACCCTAAGGCAGCTAAAAAGGCCGAGAAAGAAGCTCGTCAAAACAATACCAAGTCTTCATCCAAGAACGATACACCCAACGTGAAATCGGCTCCGGCTCCTAAAGTCGAGCGTTCCACTCCGGTTCGCAGTGTTCGTAGAAAATAGGATGCCGATGTATCTGGCCCTTTTCCTTACCTTCCTACGCATCGGAGCCTTCACCATCGGAGGCGGTTATGCCATGCTTCCGTTGATAGAGCGGGAAGTGGTGGGTCGCGGCTGGATAAATAAGGAAGATTTCTATGATCTTTTCACAGTAGCCCAGACAATGCCCGGCATATTTGCCGTTAATATCGCCATCTTTGTGGGATATAAACTCAAGGGGATACCCGGGAGTGTCGTTTGTGTGTTGGGCAGCATCTTGCCCTCATTCCTTATCATCCTGACCATTGCCCTTTTCTTCACGCAGATAAAGGATAATGTTTGGGTAGAAAAGATATTCAAGGGATTACGTCCGGCAGTTGTTGCGCTCATTGTGGTTCCTTGTATTACGCTGGCGCAGTCTGTAGGTCTTACCTGGAAGACGGTGATTATCTCCATAGTCGCTGCTCTGCTTATTTGGCTGTTGGGAGTCTCTCCCATATACATTATTATTATGGCTGCCGCAGGTGGCTTGGTTTATGGTTTACGTATAAAGAGAGATTGATATGATTTTCCTGCAACTTTTTTGGGTATATCTTAAGATTGGCCTCTTCAACTTTGGTGGAGGATATGCCATGCTCTCCCTCATACAGCACGAGATAGTTGATAAGCATGGCTGGATAACGACGCAGGAATTTACCGATATCGTGGCCATCTCTCAGATGACGCCGGGTCCAATCGGTATCAACAGCGCTACCTATGTTGGTTACACCGCCGTCCTGAATGCCGGCTATCCGCCCGCGATGGCTATACTGGGTTCCGCAGTGACCACCATCAGCGTTTGCATCCCCTCATTCATTCTGGTTCTCCTTGTCTCGTACTACTTCACCCGCTTCCGTAAGAACAAATACGTAGAATACGCCTTCCTCGGACTCCGCCCTGCTACCGTAGGCTTAATTGCAGCCGCTGCGCTCTTGCTAATGACCCCCGACAATTTCATCGACTACAAAAGCATCCTCCTTTTCGGCGCCGCCTTCCTCCTCACTTGGAAGCTCAAAGTCCACCCCATCTTAACCATCCTTCTTGCCGGTATCGCCGGCCTCATCCTCTATTAACATTAATTCATAAAACGTAGAGTGCGCATCTTTTTAACGAGAAATGCGATTTTATTCGTTTTTGTTCGTATATTTGGAAGCTATATAACATATTACAATGCGCAAATTTTTAACCGTCATAGGGTTACTACTGGTATTTACTTCCGTTTGGGGACAACGGGGCGACTGGTCTAATGATGAAGAGGGATTTGTTTTTATGGGTTCAGGAACGCCGGACGACCCCTATCTCATATCCTCTGTTACAGCTCTTATCTATCTGGCTGATCAAGCCAATATGTGGGAAGGAAAGACCTTTGAAGGGGTGCACTTCCTGCTTACCAACGATTTGGATTTGGGTCTCCACTATTGGATTCCGATAGGGAGCGAGGAGGAACAACCTTTTCAAGGTATCTTTAATGGAAATAACAAAGTTATTCATAATTTATATATCGGGAGCACGGAGGTGGAAAATGTTTTTTCCGCCAGTGGATTGTTTGGCTATCTGGGCAAAGGCGCACGAATAGAGAATCTTACCATTGAGGACGGATTGGTGGTTGGCGGAAATCGTGAAACGGTTTCACGTACCGGAGCCATGGCCGGTTATCTGCTATGCAGCGTGACCAACTTCAGCGATTCCATTATCATCCGTAATTGCCATAATAAGAAAGTAAATGTGATTGGCGGAAATACCGAAGTATCTACTACGGGAGGCCTCATAGGCGAGGGCTATGCTTTTTCTGAAGGCGGCGGCACTGCTGCTATCCTGCTCGATAATTGTTCCAATACCGGAGCTGTCAAGTCCATTGCGGCAAACTTTCCTTATACCGGTGGACTGGTAGGTAAAGGACGGGGGCATGGTTATTGCGACGGCCTTGCCTCGGCCACAGGAAGCTTTCTCCTCCGCGACTGCCGCAATGCCGGAGTTGTTACCGGAGGAGATACCAAAGGGACTGAAGCCATCTCTTCTACCGGAGGCATACTCGGCTTCGGATTTAGCTCGGGAGATGGATACGGAAATAGCGACGGTTCGGGAGTCTTGACAATCGAATATTGCATGAATCTCGGAACCGTGTCGGGAGGCGACGCCGGAACACCGCAGGCTTTCTCATACACCGGTGGCATCCTGGGTTACGCCGACGGATATGGCTACGGCGAGAAGAGCGACAATCCTGTACTGGGTAAAAGTAATGGTATAGGCGACTTTTCTGTGCTATCTTCTGCTAATAGGGGAGCGATAAAAGGGGGAGATGCATCGGACAAAACGGCTGTCTCCTCTACCGGAGGCATCTTGGGATTTGCATCCGCTTCGGCCTCTACTACAAGCGGAGGAACATCTGAGGGAAATGGATACGGAGCCTTCAATATGCATAACTGCTACAGCTATGCCGACATTTCGGCACGAAAAGGAGTGATCGGTGGACTGGTCGGCTGCTTAGCTACCATTGGCGTCGGGGCTAACCACCAAATATCCGCCATACTTACCAACAGCTATGCCGCAGGAACTATCAATAAAGGCGACACGATCTTCTCAGTCATCACAGGCGGTATAGTAGGCAGGATGCAGAAATCCAAAGAAGCCAACCGTAGTCCGCAGGTAGCCAACTGCCTCACAGCCTTATCTTATCTGAATGGCGGATTAAACCGTACGTATCGCGTGGTAGCTCAGTTGCAAGGAATCTCACAACCTCTAAGCAGGATATTGAGTAGGAATTATGGGTTCATCAATGAAGGAGAATATGTCTATGAGGAAGGGATTCAAAATGGTATAGACTGGGGCTTCTCGATGCTGGAATCACCTGTGGCGAACTGGGATTTCAAAAACAAAGTGTGGCTGGTAGATGAAGGACAGACCATGATGCCCTTGCTTAACAATCTCTCTCACCAAACAAGTGTTCCAATTCCATAAATTAATTACGAGCGATAGCCGAAAAAGAGGAACAAGACGCCTGCTGCAATGAGCGCTACTCCAATCAGGCCATAGAACAGCCGTGCCCCGGTGCGCCCAAGGCGGTTTACAAATGTAGAGGAGTTCCGACTTTGGAAAAACCAATCGAAGTTACAAATGGAAGCCACCAGTGAAACGCTCCCTGACAATATAAAGATAGCCAATACCAAGTATTCGGATGTTTCCATCGGGATTACTCCATTTCAAGAATCCGTGAACCGTCTGCTTGTTCCCTGATGGTAGCGTTTACAACGTCTTCGGGCAACAATTCTTCAATCTTCTCCGGCCATTCAATGAAGCAAAGCGCACCGCTATAGAAGTAGTCGTCCACGCCCAAGTCTTCGGCCTCACTCAATTTATTGATGCGATAGAAGTCGAAGTGGTAAATCAGTTCGCCGGTCGTATCGCTCCGGTACTCATTGATGATGGCAAACGTAGGGCTGTTGATTACATCCGTAACCCCCAGTTCCTCGCAAATAGCTTTGATAAACGTAGTCTTACCGGCTCCCATCTCTCCATGGAAAGCAAAGACCGTACGGTCGCCCATCAGCGCTATAAAGCTCCGAGCCGCTTCATTTAATCCCTCATTCTCAATTCGCAGTATAATATTCTTCATCTAACAATTAACAATTCATTTGGGGGTCAAAGTAATCAGTGGGATAAGCATTTCTTCCATAGAGATGCCTCCGTGCTGGAAGGTGTTTTTATAATAAGACACGTAGTAATTATAGTTGTTTGGATAGGCAAAGAAACTCTCGTTCAGGGCAAAGATGTATTTGCTGCTGAGGTTGGGAGAGGGGAGGCCTGCCTTATCCGGTTCACGTATCTCGAATATCTCTTTCGGGTTATAGCTTAAGTTCTTGCCAACTTTATAGCGTAGATTGGTGTTTGTATTCTTGTCGCCAACAACCTTGATAGGGTCATCTACACGGATTGTGCCGTGGTCGGTAGTCAGGATAATCTTATATCCTTTTTCGGCAATACGATGAAATAATTCATAAGCGAAGGAATGTTGAAACCATGATTTGGTCAAGCTGCGGTAGGCTGCTTCACTCTGCGCCAGTTCGCGTATCATCTTCATCTCCGTTCGGGCGTGGGATAGCATATCGATAAAGTTCAGTACCACCACGTTCAATTGGTTTTGCATCAGCGAAGAGATATTATTAAGCATTCGTTCGCCATGTTGAGAATCATTTGCCTTGGTGTACGAGAAAGTATATTTCTTTCGGAAGCGCTCAATCTGAGTTTGTATCAGGGGAGCCTCGTTGAGGTTCTTTCCCTCTTCGCTTTCCTCATCCACCCAAAGATCGGGAAAGAGTTGCTCTATTTGTACCGGCATCAGGCCCGAGAAGATGGCGTTACGGGCATATTGCGTAGCCGTCGGCAGGATAGAATAGTAGAGGCTCTCTTCAAAAGCGAAAGCGTCGGCCAGCAGTTCCTTCACCACCCGCCACTGGTCGAGGCGGAAGTTATCAATCAGGACAAAAAAGATTTTCTCGTCGTTATCTAATCGCGGGAAGACATTCTTTTTAAATAAATCAGGACTCATCAGCGGCCGGTTGTCAGGATTCTGAATCCAGTTGATATAGTTTCGCTTCACAAACTTGCCGAAAGCATCGTTGGCCTCCTTCTTTTGCATACGCAGCATTTCGCTCATCTGGGGAGAGCCGCTCTCCAGTTCCAGCTCCCAGTGCACCAATTTCTTGTATACCTCCATCCAGTCGTCGGACGTAAGCGAATCATTAATCTGCATGCCGATGCGTGAGAACTCCTGTTGGTAGCTCACGGTTGTGGCTTCTGTAATAAGGGTATGCTGGTGTACGTTTTTCTTGATAGACAATAGCAGTTGATTGGGGTTAACAGGCTTAATCAGATAGTCGGCTATCTTGTTACCGATAGCCTGCTCCATAATACTTTCCTCTTCGCTCTTGGTCACCATAACAACAGGAACGGTAGGGTTTATTTCCTTAATCAGCGCCAGTGTTTCCAGTCCGCTCAGTCCGGGCATATTCTCATCCAGGAAGATAAGGTCATAGTCATGCTCCTTACAGCGGTCGATAGCATCCTGTCCGCTTACCACCGCCTCTACTTCATACCCTTTATCCTGCAGAAAAAGAATATGAGGCTTCAACAAATCAATCTCATCATCCGCCCAAAGTACCCCTGCTTTATTTGCCATAATTCCCTCTACTTGTTTTGTTACAGCAACAAAGATACAAAAATTCTCTCAAAAACAATTACGATCAACATCCGGGGCCAGGGCAAACGCATTTTTGAGGGCAGCTGTCTTGATATGTTTTGTAAGAAGCCGTTATCTTGTTAGTGTTTGACAGCTGTCGAACAGCTGTCCGACCCTTGTCAAACAGGTGTTCGACAACTATCAAACAGCTGTTCGACCCTTGTCAAACGCTAAAAAAGACTTGATACCTGCAAACAGTTTATATAAGAGAGGTTTAAAAAAATGCTGACCAAAAAATATCTATCCACGTTTCCGTATGCCGTCAGGCATAGCCTATCGGTGGAAATGCCGCAGCACAAAACAAACTGGGGTCCATGTACTACTATGGTGAAGGTGTGCCGACGGATTACCGTGAAGCCCTGAAATGGTTTCGCAAAAGCGCGGAACAGGGGAATGATGAAGCGCAGAACAATATGGGGTATATGTAGGAGGTTTCTCTCCCGACACTCGCACAACTTTGTTGTTACTCGCTTTCGCTTGTGAGTAAACTTTGGACAAATCAGGATGTAATACATTTGCCTGATTAATAGATACTAATGTTATTGCCATAATGTTGAAATTTAATAAATTAGAATTAGAAATTATTTATATTATATAAAGATTGAATTTGATTTTATTTTTCACTCCCACCACAGCTTCGGATAGGTCGGGCTGCCGCCGTTCCAGCCGCCAAGGTCTTTCCAATATTGGTTGGTGGTACCATCGGCGCTGCTGCTGGCAGTCCACGCGGCGTTGTCCGTAGCGCTGGGCCAAGCAGTGTCGCTAAATTGCGTACCCCCGCCGCCACCGGTGGTGCTATAACTGGCAGTGGCATAGCCATACCCGGCCACGCCGCCGGAACGGTAGGTGCTTGTTACTGTGCCGGTATTGTAGCTGGCAGTGATAGTGCCAGTACTATTCCCTGCCACGCCGCCGGCATAGGAGTTGCTGCCTGTTGCTGCTACTGTGCCGGTATTGTAGCTGGCAATGATGGTGCCTGTGCCTCTATTAGCCCCTGCCATGCCACCGCTGGATGCGCTGGACCTTGTGGCTGTTACGGTGGCGGCATTGGAGCAGGCGATGATGGTGCCGCCATCATTAAACGCAACCACGCCGGCTACCATGTCTTCTCCCGTTACCGAGCCGGAAGCGATACGCACATTCTTAATGGTTCCTGCGGAATAACCAAACAAACCGGCATATCGGGCGTTTACAAGCAGATTGTTGATGGCATAGCCGTTGCCGTCGAAGGTTCCGGTGAAGCCTGTGCCAAATTGACTCGGATGTATTGGCGTCCAGGACACACTCATCAAGTCGAGGGCGGCTTCCTGTTTGTAGGTGCCGCCGCGAGTAGTGCCATTAGCGTCTATCAACCTAAATTCCGCATAGCTGCCGATAGGGATATAGCCGTCAACGGCAGGGCGGAACAGGAGGTTGCCGTTATTAGCAAGTCTCAAGACTATCTGTTCTGCTCCATTCCTGCCTATAAGGTATTCAGGGGTTGTGGATACATCAAGCAATCGGATGCTTTTTACTGTTTTTCCTGCGCCGGAAGTCAATAGCAAGGCGTCGCCGTCAGCAGGAGCAGCAATCGTTTCAGTTCCGGCGTCTGTATATGTTACCAAAATAGCGCCCTCATAAAATGGATAATCGACATTGAGCCGTGCGTATTTTCCTGCAGCAAGGGCGACACTTTTTGAATAGCCCTTTTGTGTGCCGAAAGACGTATAACCGCCCGAAACTGTTGTTGTTCCGACCGGCTTTGAGAGATAGCGATAGACATTGCCGTTAACGTAAGGCGTAACCGAGGCGCCGCCTACCGAAAGCGTTACGCTCGTTGCCGAAGCGGGCAGGCTTACTTCCACCAGCGCAAGGGCGTGGGTGAGGGTTGTGCTTAATATTGAGCCGCTAAGCGAGCCTGTGCCCGTCAGCAGGTCGGAAGCGGCGTAGTCCGCCTGTGCGCTTTGGTCGGTCTTGGGCGTGAAGGCGGCAACGATGTCCGCCGCCGATGTTTTGCCGTTCATTGCCGCGCTGTACGGATAGTAAACCAGATAGGTAACAGTTCCCCCCGTATAGGGGTATACTGTAAATAATAATTGAAAAGTAGTCCACTTAGTAATTGAAAAGTATCCCACTAAGTGTCTCGTTGTAGAGTTGGTAAAGATATTTACTATTCATTAGACTGCAACATTTTTTGAGTTTCTTTAAC
>BNTS01000022.1 GCA_025996775.1 Bacteroidia bacterium
TTTAGATGATTTTAAAAATGATCTAAATGAAATTTCCAAATTATGCTGATGACGTCCGGCAATCATCTAAATGATTTCCCAAAAAGAAGCCGTCTTTTCAAAATATTTTTCCTAAATCGCGACAAAACCTTTACATATCCGCGAACTTTGGCCGTTTTCGTCGAAACTCCGAATTTCTCGTAACACAAAAAAGCCCCTTTTCCTGACAAAACTGCCCTCATTTAACAGATTTTAGTTGACAAACGAAAATAAACTATCAGACACAACTCACCATAATTTGATTACCTTTGTGGGCGGAAAATGGATAGAAATGGGTTTTCAATCTGTTTTTGTTGTTGCCTATTGCTACTCAAACATTAAGCAGTAATAGTAATTAATTTATAATAAACATATTAGACAAACATAATGGCATTACAATGTGGCATAGTGGGGCTTCCCAATGTGGGAAAATCCACCTTATTTAATTGCTTATCGAACGCTAAGGCGCAGTCGGCTAACTTCCCTTTTTGCACGATAGACCCCAACATAGGGGTTATCACCGTTCCCGACGAACGGCTCAATAAACTGGCAGAGCTGTGTCATCCGCAACGCATCATTCCCACTACAGTGGAGATTGTTGATATAGCTGGCTTGGTGAAAGGCGCCAGTAAAGGGGAAGGGCTGGGTAATAAGTTCCTGGGAAATATCCGCGAAACAGACGCTATACTCCACGTACTCCGCTGTTTCGACGATGATAATATCGTACACGTGGACGGACGCATCAACCCCGTGCGCGATAAAGAAATTATCGATGCCGAACTCCAAATAAAAGACTTGGAAACCATTGATAGCCGCATCAACAAAGTGCAGAAACAGGCGCAAACAGGAGGCGACAAACAAGCCAAGCTTGCCTACGAAGTCCTCGTGAAGTTCAAAAAAGCGCTGGAACAAGGCAAAAGCGCCCGAACAGTTTCTTTTGATACGAAAGACGAGCAGAAGGTGGCTCACGACCTATTCCTTCTCACCGCCAAACCTGTACTATATATATGTAATGTAGACGAAGCCAGCGCTCTGACAGGAAACGCTTATGTAGAGGCTGTTCGCGAAGCTGTGAAAGACGAGAATGCCGAGATTCTGGTTGTTGCCGCCAAGATAGAAAGCGAAATAGCCGAGTTTGATACCTACGAAGAACGCCAGATATTCCTCTCAGAAATAGGTTTGGAAGAATCGGGCGTAAACCGCTTGATTAAATCGGCCTACAAACTGTTGAATCTGGAAACCTTCCTTACAGCCGGCCCTGATGAAGTTCGTGCCTGGACGTATCATAATGGAAGCAAAGCCCCTCAATGCGCCGGAGTAATCCACACCGATTTCGAGAAAGGCTTCATCCGCGCCGAAGTGATCAAATACGACGACTACATCCACTACGGCTCGGAAGCCGCTGTGAAAGAAGCAGGCAAAATGTCCGTGGAAGGCAAAGAGTACGTAGTACAAGACGGCGATATTATGCACTTCCGGTTTAATGTTTAACTGAATATACGTATTTATTATAAAAAAAAGGAATCCTAATCGTTACGCTACTGTGCTTAGTTTTAGCGTGTGTGAAGGCGCAAACAACTCAGCCTACAGGTACCAAAGACCGGGCTTTCATGGATTATTATAACAGCTTTGTGATCCATCCCATAAGGTATCACCCGCACAAGTCCGCTCCGCCCTGACCACAGTTATCCGCAGGCAACTACAGTCGCCAAAGAACTTCGACTCAAACGGCTGGCTACGCGTAGGCTTCACCGGCGAACAAATCAACATATCCGAAGCCTACACCAACACCGGCAGCGTCTACCTATGCAGCTTCGCCCTACTCCCCTTAGGCCTCCCGGTCACAGACCCCTTTTGGTCCGCACCCTATGCCGAATGGACCAGCCTCAAAGCCTGGACCGGCAAAGAAGTCACAGCCAACCACGCCATAGAGTAACAAAGAAGTGGTTTTTTCAAAGAAACACTTGCAAGATTCAATTAAAAGTCGTAATATTGCACCCGCTTTCAGGCCACACCCCTGATCCCGGTCCCATAGCTCAGTTGGTTAGAGCACCTGACTCATAATCAGGGAGTCCTTGGTTCAAGCCCAAGTGGGACCACAAGTTGAAACAAAAGCACTTACGAATATAAAAGTAAGTGCTTTTGTTTTTCTATTTGCACACAATTTGCACACAACTTATTGGGTTCTAAAAGGGGTTTGTATGGCTGAACTCTTTCTTTTGGAAAACCCCTGACTATACCTGAACATCATAAAAATCAGTATCCCACCGTAAATAATCTGGCGCATATTAGCGGCAATGGAGTTGGACATCCCGACAAACCGAAGAACTTCCGGTAAAAAAACAAGAAAAGCCGCGGCAACAACGCTTCCCCATAAATTTCGCATTCCACCGATAATCACAATTGAAAGAATGAAAATAGATTCAACTACGGTAAAATTTGTTGGGTCAATGTAACTGATATAATGTGCATAAAGCACTCCCAGAACGGCTGCTATCATCGCACCTACAGTAAAAACAATGACTTTGGACAGATAGACGTTTTTTCCAAGTGACTGCGCAAAAATCTCATCTTCGCTTAATGCACGCAAAGTACGTCCGAACGAAGAACCGGTCAGTTTTTTCAGGAAAAAGAAAACCAGGGCGACAAAGAAAATGGTCAGCAACAGAAACGCCCATTTGCTTTCGATGTCGATTCCGAAAAGTTGAATGCCCGGAATACCGGGAATGCCCAATGGTCCGTTTGTCAAATACATCCAATTGTTCATCAAGGAAAAAACAATGACTTGAATGCCTAAGGTACAAATAATAAAATAGTCGTCGATGGTTCGCAAGGCAATAGCGGATACAATCAATGCCAATAATCCGCTCAACAACATGGCTGCCGGTAATGCGAGCAAAAACGGAAGTTGATAATTGACGGAAAGCAAGGCTGCCGTATAAGCGCCCACACCGTAGAATCCGGCATGTGCCAACGAAATCATTCCGCCGAAGCCTGCCGAAAGGTTCAGGCTTTGCGAAAGCATCACATAAATGCCGACCAATATTAATAAATGCAACAGGTACTCCATTACTGATTCTTTTTTCTTTCTTTTAATTGTTTGTTTTATCCAATAAGGCATCGATGTCGTTATCCATCAATTTACGATGTCGGTCATATCGTACGTATTCCCGTTCTGCAGTACGCAATGCCTCTTCTGCTGAAATATGTCCGGCATTGTCAAGCACTTTTCGTCCTGTAAATTTCAAAAAATCGTTGAGTTTTTTCTCCCAATCACCCATATACATGGGAATATGTTGCAATGCTTGATCTTCGGCATAGTCGAGATACATGGCTACAATTCTGTTCAATGCCATAATTTCTTCTTCCTGCAAATAATTTTTTGCCGTATCAATATCTGATTTTCTGACTTTTGCGCCTTTAAAACTTGTTAAGCCCATATTATCTTTTGATGAATCGGCTCGCAAAGCAATTAATTCGGCGGCAGTATGTCCATGAACGCTGTAATGCAGTTTATTTTGAACAGTTTGAAAAAACAACTTTGCGTTTTCGTCCTTTGCATCATAATCTACAGAAGTCGCGTAAATGGCTTTTACCTTTTCATCGAAACGTTTTTCGGAACTGCGAATATCCCTGATTCGTTCCAATAATTCATCAAAATAGTCTGCACCGAACGGTTTAGGGTTTTTCAACCGTTCATCATTCATTGCAAAGCCCTTTTTCGTATATTCAGTCAAAACCGTGCTTGCCCAATTTCTAAAGTGTATTCCCATACGCGAACGGACACGATACCCGATTGCAAGAACCATTTGGAAACTAACATGCTGTACTTCCCTGCCGACTTGCCGTTACCCTTCCGTTTGAACTATTAGGAAATTCCTAATAGTTGCCTCCTGCTCCAATTCCCCTTCTTCAATAATATTTTTAATATGCTCATTGATAGTCGGAATACGAACTTGATACAATTCCGACAATGCCTTTTGCGACAACCAAAGGTCGCCGTTCTCAAAATAGACATCTATTCGGGTGTCCCCCTTTTCGGTCTGATATATTAATATTTTGCCTTTGTTATTTTCTGCTGTCATATCTCTATTTTCTTTAACCGTTTGCCGCTAAAGCCGAGCGGTTTCCCTATCAAAAACAAAATCAGAATAATATAGGCTACGGCATCCATCCATTGACTGCCAATGTAGTAAGCCGCCAAATGTTGTGCCGTTGCCAAAGACATTTATTCAGATAAATCTCATATTATGTACTCTGCGTTTATTTTGGGGATAAACAGTAAAGCAAAAGAAGAAAATCCGAGTATGATGCCATTGATAAGCATTATATTCATAATATCAATGTTAATGCTTAAAAAACCAACAAAAACATAACCGACAGGGATTACCACACCAGCAACTGTATTTACAATAGAAAAAAATCGTCCCTGTATGTATGGTGGGACATAGGTTTGAAAAAGGGTCATCATAGATACATTGCACAATCCCATTCCCACTCCAAAAAGAAAAATAAAAACAAAACTTGCTTGTACATATTGGCAAAGCGATAATCCGCATAATGACAATCCACACAATGCAATGGCATAAAAACTTCCCTTATAACGATTAAATTTACATTTTACATAACTTAAGACAGTTGTAATTACAATTACTCCAACAGCAAGTACTATTTCATAACCAGACATAAGCAAAGCAGTACCTTGAAAAACTTCTTTGGTAATAATTGGCAACGCCAACACAATAGGAGAAGCCCAAAAGTTTATAAATGCGAATAATAACAAGAGTTTTAATAATTCTTTTTCTTTGTGAATATACTTAAACCCTTCTACAAATTCTATCCAATACGTTGATTTGGTACATTGATTCTGTTTTTTCGCAGATAAAGAAGAAGCAATGCGACAAAACAAAACCGCACCTATTAAATAACACACACCATTAAACGAAAACGCTCCAACAATGCCTATAAATGTAATTGTGACTCCCACAAACGCTGCTCCTATTGCTTGTGAAAAAGAGGTAATACCACTTATTGCAGATACTGCACTAGGCAATATTTCAGGCTTTACAATATAGTTAAGACTGCTCTGTAAAGACGTTGCAAATAGTGATTCGAAAATAGATATAAAGATAGCAAATAGGGCAAATAATAAGGGGATATTTTTAAACACAGGAAATATTGCGATTACAATTCCTATAATTATCAAACTACCCAATAACGCTACCAGCATAGTAACTTTTTTGTCATATTTATCAGCAAAAGTACCCATAAAACTTGCCAATCCAAAAGTTCCTATACCTATCGCCGCCATAATAATTCCCAATAAAGAATTGGCATTTTCAAATTCCGAAGAAAGAATCCACCAAGCAATAGCTAAAGTGAAAAATTTTGTTCCTACTGAGGAAATGAAGCGCGAGGCATAAAGTAATGAAAAATCCCGATTATTAAAAATGCTATTTTTCATATAAAATTCAATATGTAATCATAATAATTTATCAGTATCGTTAAAAACAATTTGTAAATCAGGCGGTTGTTTATTGGATGATTCCAATGTAATTGAATTTATCCAAACATCACCATATTTAACATAACTTTCATTTTGAGAAAAACCAATAAAAAGCTTGGAAGTTCTTTCATTTACGAGATTTGATAAAAGGCAATAAAGCAACAATGCTCTGTCTCTATCATTGCCATTATTAAAAAGAAGAACTTCGTCGGGCAATGCTATTCTATCTCTACTCTTAAAAATAGATTCTGAAAAAGGAATAGAATTCACAATACTAAATGCATCGTCAAGAAATTTTATATTTTTGGACTTTTCTAATGTATGATAATCTCTTCTGGCTGCTATAATATATGCCTGTGGATAAGCTACATAAATATCTCTATATGCATATTTGGAGTAATCATATATAGAAAATGGATATTCTCGTGCTAAATCGTAGATTTTATTTCTGTATGCATCAACATTCTCAAAATGAATGGGGTTAGGAATATAATTAACTGTATCTTCAATCCATCTCATTGGACTGTTTTCTTGAACTTCTATATCTATGCCTATAAGTTGTTTCAATTGTTCAAAAGTATTTTCAACCCTTTTTTTACAAACATTACTAATCCCCTTTTCAAAATTACACATTCCGTAAGCAGGATAAAAAAAGTAATCTTGCTTAACATCTTCAAATTTTGGTATTATATCATTTTCGAATCTCTCTATTTGCTTATCTATTTGCGCCTTGGACTTATTTTCAGTTTGTTTACTATATTTCCATCGATTATTCCATATACAATATTGATTGTCTTCCAATTCAATCAAAGCTACCACATGATCTCTGCTACCTATTATGCAAATGCTTTCATATGGAATTTTAAAATGTGCTATTGCTGCACCTACTGCTACCATTAATAATGCTCCACATTTTCCAGACCCTTTTATAATTATTTCTCCATTTTTTTCTACTTTCTCTATGCTATAAGCATTCATTACTTCAACTAATTCATTTCTATATCGGGGATAATAACTATTTTTATAAAAAGGTTCTTGTAAGAGTTTGGCGAATTGACTTTCGGGATTATATCGTGCAATATGTTTTAATGAAATGTCAATGTCGTTTTTGATGTTTTCAATAAAATTATTTCCTAATCTTTTTTTCTCATCTTCAAAAGAAACTAAGCCCCAAGGATCGCCTCCTGGATAACTTTCTAATGTCGTAAATTCATAATGATTCATATATTTTTGCAAATCATTAGTTCTCTTATTCAAGGTTTTCAATTTCCCATCGGTTGAATAAGGTGTTAGTTTTTTGTTGTTGGACCACATTTCATCACTTATAAATCCTGCAAGGAAATATGCAGGAATAATTATGTCAATATCACTAAAAGCATCAAATGCGGACATACTAACGGCTCTTGATAGTTTTTCAATGTTTTCCATTCTATTCTGTATTGTCTTTAGTCTTTAAATAATTTGCTATAAATTTCAATATCTGTAAATATACTTTCTGTCAATAATTCCCCACTTCGTTCTATTCCTTCAAATGTAAAGCCTAATCGCTTGGGAATAGATTTACTCCTTTCATTTCCAACTGCACATTTAATTTGTATTCGATTTATATTTAGTTCATTGAATGCAAAATCACAAAGTTTTTTAACAGATTTCGTAACAATTCCTTTCCCTTGAAACTTTTCGGATAGCCAATATCCGATTTCTGTTTTTCTATTTTGTTTGTCAGTATCTTTAAACCCAATCATTCCTGCAAATTGGGTTTTATAACGAATTGTAAATGAATACCCAAATTTATCTTCAGGTAAATCAATTGTTGATTCGATAGACTTTTTTGCATCGTTTGGTTCTTTTATAAACTCAACAAAAGGCAACCATTTTCCTAAGTATTCTCTTTGATTATTTATGGTATTATACATATCCTCATAATCGTCCAATCTTAACTGTCTCAAAACGATATTTTCATCAATTTCTAATATTCTGTTCATTGTTTACCTTCATTTTTTTAGACAAACCCTTATTATTTTGGATACAAAATTTCGTCTGCGCGTTTTTGCTGTTCTTTACTCGGATTGGCAAATAATTTCTTTTCCAACGCCAAGAGGATATTTTCATAAACAGTCATTTGTGTAGCAAGCCGCAAATCCTGAAATGTCCGCCCAATTCCCAAACGATTGACACGATAGGGTGCAAACCGCGCAATTTTCTTTCCCTTCAATTCAACAATGCCTTTTGTCGGTTCAAGAAAACCGGAGATAATATTGATTAAAGTGGTCTTGTCGGAACCGTTACCGCCCTTGAGTGTATATACAAGCCCTTTCTCCAAACGGAGATTGATTCCGTTCAGGACTTGGACTTCGCCGAATGACTTTTGTATATCTTTTAATTCGAGCATTATATATTTTTACTTATCTCTATTTCCGCTTTTAAAACTTCGGCCACAAAGGTAGTAATAATCTTCGTGTCGGCAAAAAACATCACAAGAAACTTGGGTAATTCGATTTTTTGATTATGTATATTTCGGATATTCTTAAAATCGCTTACTTGGTTTTTAACAATTCAACATTTTTCCGTAGTTTTTCTGCCTCCTCACTATTCCTTCGCACCCTCTCCAATCTTTCTGCTTGTTCCTTAACCAACTCCTCATATTTTTCTACCTGTTTACGAATAATTTTGATACTATCGTTATATCTGAAATGTTGCTCTATGTGATATATGTTTTCCTCATTGGCTTCTCCTTGCATCTTGATATATCTATATTTCAAATCATTGTCCTTGTATTGGCTGATGGTTTGCCGTTGGTTGGCAATTCCCCAAAACAAACCAAGCACGATTACAGCCAATGCTATCCATGAAAAGAAAAACCAATTGGAACGTATATCAATTATATGGAGGTGTTGATGCTCAACTATGGTTGGTTTTCGAACTTCCTCAATTATATTTCCGAATCGTTCCGTTATAACATTAATGGCGGATAAGTCAATCGGTGTCGGCTCAACCGACACGTTTGCCTGTTTGTTCAACTTGTTGTTGATTGTTTCAAACATTTCAAATACTGCGGAAGTATCCATTTTACTTGTATTGCTCATATTTCTTTGTTTTACTTGTTTATAAATGATATCCTCTCTTCTTTTTCTTCTTGGGCTTGTGCTGTTTCAATAATTCTGCCTCATCGGGGTCATAATCCGTTCCCGACGGTTGAATATCAAATAACCCACCCAAAACAGAGCCGACATTTTCCAAAACGGAAGGTTGATTTTGAGAGTGATTATGTTCCTGCTTGATATGAACATCTTCTGCCCGGTTATTCTGTTTCAGTTGAAAATCAATCTTGCTGTAACTGAATTGCCTGTCAATTTTTGAACCATTGAAACTGTATCCGTTCTTTTCAAACCTCACGCCCTGAACCTCGTCCGTATTGCCTTTATACTTGAAATCGGTTGTAATACCTTGTTTATGAAGTTCTTTTTGTAACTCTTTCCAATTTTTGTATTTCGGAACTGCTACTTTGAGTGCATCGTAAATCTCGTACTTGGTTTTATCAGGCTCTTTCAAGCGATGGATTTTCACGTTCTCTTTGCCTTGCGAAAAATACAAACCGTGTTTTTCAGTTAGTTCTTTGCAAATCTTCTCACTGCGATAGCGGTCGTTCTTATCCGAAATCGTTTTGCCATTGTTATCCACGCGGTTGAATACAATATGAATGTGCGGGTGTTCTTTGTCGTGATGCCGTCCGATAATATACTGTGTATTCATTATCTCCATTTTCAGAAGGTATTCTTTCGCTATCTGCACCATTTTCGCATTGGTTAGTTTATCTTTGTCTTGCACCGAAAAGTCAAGCGAGATATGTCCAACCGTTTTGGAAACTTTCGGATTCATTCCCGATTGGACAACGAAACTGCGGATAATGGATTCCCTGCTTTTGTATCGAACACCTTCCGCTGCCAACAATTCCGTTTGCTTGGCTTTGTCAAGTACGTAATTTACTACACCCTTGAAACCTTTCCCCTTAACTATTTTTGCCATCATCGTCCATCGTGTTTAATACGTTATCAATTTTATCTGCCAGATAGAGATATTCACTCCTGACATTGGTATAACCTTCGGCGTTTGCCTTTCGTGCAATTTGATTCAGATTGTTACCCATGCCGGAAAGTTTTCGGATGTAATCCATCTGTTCAGGCGTGAGCCTTTGGTGAATCGTGCAACCGGTGATTGCCCTTCTCGCCAATTCGGTTTTTGTCATTCCGGCAGCCTTGGCTTTCGCTTGCAAGTTGTAAAAATCCTCGGTGCAAAGCCTGACCGGAATCTTGTATTTCAATTTTTCGGCGGGACTTATTTTCGGTCGACCACCTTTTTTATCTTTCATCATTTTTGTAGTTTGAATGGAGACCAACGGGATAATTTGCCTCGCAGAGCAAGGTTTTGAGGAACTCAAAACATAAACTTGCTCCGCTGAAAAATCGAGCGTAGCTCGTTGTACCATCCACTGGTTGTTATTCATCTTCTTAGTCCTAATTTTTTCTTCTTTACCTCTGACTTTACCATCAGTTTTTGGCGCAAATAATCATTCAAATCTTTGTAGTCTGCATACTTTGTTGAACGATTATACACAGTTGAATGTGCCGACTGAATCAACTCTGTTGCCTTTCGTCCTGCATCATCGTTATCCAGATAGGTATAAATTTCTCGATGTGCTTGTATAAAATCCATTGCTTTTTGGATATTGGCTACCGAATTGAGTATAACAACATCGTGTTGGGTCTTTTTGATTTTCTGTATTGTGAGGTAGGAAAGAAAATCCCAGAAGCCCTCAAAAACCAAACAGGCACCTCTATTATCCCGAATGGTTGTAATGTCTTTTGGAGAAATGCAGCCTTTAAAGTTAGGTGGACTGCTTAATTCGTATCCTCCTTTATCGTTTCTGAATCCGATAGAAAAATAATTCTTACCTTGATTTAGATAGTGAATTTCCCGACAATACAGATTTGCCAAGTTCAAATTAATCTTCCGTTCCTGAACCCAAGCTATTAGTTTCGGGTGTGTAATTGGAATGATGTCTTGAATTGACAACGTTGGGTTGGTTGGCTGTATCTCTGTCTGGCTGTTTGCCCAATTGTCTTTCTGCATATTTACACATTTGCTCTCAAGCTGACGGACTGCTTCAATAAATGAGATGCTTTTCATTCTCATTACAAGGTCGATGATAGAACCGCCTTCATTTGCCCCGAAGTCATGCCATACATTTTTATTGTAATCTACTTTGAAGCTCGCATTATGGTCGCTACGGAACGGACAATGGTACATGCCGTAATAGCCATACTCCTTTATCGGGTACATATTCATTTGTCCGAGATATTCCCGGATGCTTATCTGTTTTATTTCGTCGAGTGCCATACTACTAAATTTTTTGTTGTTTTGTTGTGAAATCGACTTAATTTACAGTGAAATAAAAAGTTATAAACGCAACAACTACACAACAAACATTTCATCTGTTGCGGTTTCTCACAACAAACCTGTTTTTTGTTGTGCCTTTGTTGTGGCCTTGTTGTGTTATTTATATTATTGATTATCATAATTATAAATATTATCAAACAACATTACAGCAAGATTTCGTCAATATCACTCCGCATGATTTCAAAGTACCTTCCTTTTCTTTTCATCGGAAACAATTCGCCGTCTGTTCCGATATAGTAAAAAGTGTAGTCGCTATTTTTTCCCGAACGAAGTCCCCAACCGTCTTTCAGAATACTGCGGACTTGGGTAATATCCGTTTTCAGTCCTGCATTTCGGATAATATCGAGAAAATCCGCAGGGCAACACAGTATATTATCCTTTTCGAGCCGTTCCATTACTTCAAGACAATAGGCAGCAATTTCCATTTCAACCTTATTGGTATTGTATTTCTTGATTTTCTGCAAGGCAGGTGTTTCAAGCATTGCCGGACTGAACCACATACGGGATTCGTTTTTCGTAGAAAGTTTTCTATTGAGAAGAAAATACAGAAGATGCGGAATTTCCTTTATCATTTGTTCCCGCAGGTAAATATTGTCCTTTTCGATTGGGTTAATCTTACGTACCCAAAAGCGTACTTCTTCCTTCGGGATGATGATGGGATTCCGTTCATTATTGGAACAAAGTACAAACTTTGCAAAAAACTCAATCTATCGCCTGTCTTTGCCTTTGGCTTCAATCTTGTAATCGCCTGCTGTTGAAAGATTTTTTATTTTTTCGGTATCTTCCATTTTGTTGAGTAGCAATTCATCTACCAAAACCAACAGGCGATGCGCCCAATCCGCATTGAATTGGCTGCGAAAGTCTTCATTGGTGTTGAATGTGGCATTTTTACCGAAAATCATTTTTAAGAAACGCAAGAAAGTGGTTTTGCCTGTATTGCGCTCATTTGAAACCAAAAGCAAGATAGGCAACATTTGCGTAGGTTGGGTATAAAGGATTTGCAGATAATCCAACCCTAATTCGACTTGTTCATCAAAGATATGTGACAAAAAGGAACGGATGTACGGAAACTTTCCCTGACAAGGAATATGGTTTATCGGTTCGTATTGATTAAGATACGTTCCATGAACCTGTTGATAGTTTACATGGTCGGGGATAATGCAAAACCCATTGTACTTTTCAATCTCCGGTAAATTGTTCTTGCCGTAGTCCTGCCGAAGTGTTTCATAACTCCAAAGGATTTTTTCTTCAATATAATCGCCACTGATGAGCGGTCGTTGCACCACCTTGTACAACAATGTACCGATGCGGATGTATTTTTCTTTTTCTTTCATCGGGATTACTTTTTACGTCTTGCACTTCGGGCAATGGTTAAACCGATGTTACTCCAGTCGCATTTGGGCTTGGTTTGATTTTCAGCCCAAGAAAGAATGTCTTTTCGTGAGAATATCAATTTCTGACCGAACTTCCGACAAGGGATATTTCCCGATGCAGTCAGTTTATACAGTTTCGCTTTCGACAGGATATAGCCGTATTCGGCTAACAGAGCGAGAGCGCCGGTTAATGTCATCGTGTCTATTTCCGTTTTAGGAGTTTGCTTTACCTGAAACAGTTTCGACACTTCTTCGTGTACAATAGCCCGAAGTTTATCTTCTTCGGCAACAATAATCTGATTCATACTTCTTTGTGTTATTAAAATTAAACAATACGGCACAAAGATATGAATGAAAGATGCTGTTAATCAAATGGATAATAGAATAACACAGGTATGACAAAAGAGGACAAATCACTCCACATTAGGACAAACAAATACAACAATCAGCAGATTTGACCGTCAATTGTCCTAAATGTCGCGATTTGACTTAGCGATGTTAAGTGATTAATTTTTTATGGTATTTTTTTATATGCGTTCTTCAAAATGTTCTTCTTTATGGCTGTTAAGTTCCTGTAATACAGTGTCGGTATTGAATGTTTCGTAATCCGGTAAATATTTGGATTTAAGGGGCGTAATAAAACCTTTGTTTATCCAAGCAGTTAAAGTTTGGCGGGAGATTCCAAGCATTTTGGCTAATCGAACGCGGTTTATCAATTGTTCGTCGTGAAATGTTTCAATGGTATTCTTCTTGGCTACAACGTAGATCTGTAAATACTTTATGGCTTTATCCACTTCTTTTATGGTCGCTTCATAGCTATCTAAAACGGTTAATTTCAGAGTAGAAAAATCTTTGTCGGAATACACAGGATTATTCCTTAATTCTTCTATTAGAGTTAGATAGTTATCCAATTCTTTGAGATTGATTGTTGTCTGTTTACGGCGAGGCATTATTCAATTCTTATTTTTCTAAATCGTTCATTTAGCTCTTTAATTCTTTCTATTAATTTATTGAATGACAGCGATTTTCCATAAATCATGTTACCTCGCATGATTTCATAGTCTTTTCTCCATAATTCAATGATTGAATCCAGCGGAACAAAGTTAATTCTTTCTGGAATGTGGGTAGAATAATCCACTTCTTTCATTGCCGTAAGCGTTCTTCTATGCTCAACAATAGCCTGATACAAATCAATATTATTCATTGCGTCTATGGCGAATTGGGTATCCATCATTTTTTCCAAATCGTAAATATGCCTTGACATTCTATCAACACGGATTTTTTCGACAGGCTTTTGAAATTCTTCATGCAAAAGAAAGGCTTTTTCAAGGAAAGTTCGTTGTGGAATAACGGTTGGAATATCAAAATGGGTATCTGCAAAATCCGCATCAGGATAATTTTCTGCAAGAATGGAACGCAGGCGAACATTTTCACTCGGCTCAATCAGGGAACGCGCTCCGATTTCAATCAAAACTTTATCCCTAATGTACGAAGATGCATAGAGAGAATCGAAACGAACCTCAATTATCGAAGGGTCTTTGGTCGTATCCTGTGTTTCTTCAATAAACAGGGAATAGCCATCAATTCCGTTTTCCTGAAGTTTTTGATTTAATTCAGCTATCAATTTTTCTTTGATATAGGAACAGGAAGCCCGCCTTAAATTATTGATTTGTTTCTTTTTCAATTCTCCGTCAAATCCAAAAAATTTACGGTCAATAGCAATGTCAATATCTTCCGAAAATCGTTCAATCAGGTTCCAAGCTTTACTCAATGATGTCCCACCTTTAAAAACGATATAATCGGCACATTCACAAGAAAATAAAGCTCTCAATGTCATCGTTACCCACCAATCCTTTTCAATGGAAACATTCGGTAATCCGGTAGTTATTTGCAGTTTATCAAGGATTTCTATTCTTTCCTTCTCCGGTGTTTTTAACCAATTATTCATCTTTTCTATTTTTTAGTAATATGTCGGCAATCCATTCCGGTGCAAGTGTTGCATCGTAAATGATATTTTCCTTTTTTTCGTGAGCAAGAACTTCTTTAATCTTCTGTAATTCATCATCTCTGACATTTCCTTTCCCAATCTCTTTCAGAGCAAAAATAACCAATGTCGTAATCTCTCCCTTGAATGCCAAATGTTTAGCTATCGTCTTTTTGAAACGAATAGTTGCCTTTGCACCCACCTTAATTATTCGTGCTGCGCCATCGGTAAGAAAAATCGCTTTCATAGGGACTTGAGTAGATAATCCTAATTTATTCAAGGCATAAACTCCGGTCGGAATCAGTCGCGCTTTTTCTCTTTTTACAATAGCCTTTGCAATGTTTTCGATTGAAGGATAGACAATTCCAATTCGTTTGTTTGTTTTCGGATATAAATAAATACCGTTTGAAAGGCGAATGATAAATTCCTCCTTGCAAAGCCGCGATAGCGTATGACGAATCGCAGCACCAGTACCTAAAGGGCGAAAATCATCTGCAAAAATTATTTTTCCACGACGCTTTTTAATTATTGCGTTTTTTATTTGATAATGTGTTGATTGCATATAAATATTCTAATTGTTTTTGGCACAAATATAGCATAAATATGTTCCAAAATTCATTTGCAAAAGTATATATTTTTTTAAACATATCATAACTAATCGCCGAAATTTGTGAGTAATCGGGCGTTCTTTTCGCGTTCTTCCCGCTCAAAAGATGCCAAATAATTTTCAGTTGTCTTTAAATCATTGTGTCCCAGACTTTCGGAAATGTAGGCAATGTTTGCGCCGGAACGCTTCAATACGGTTGCAAAAGAGTGTCTGGCGGTATAGGTGCTGACACCCTCAATTCCTAAAACTGCGCCTATTTTCTTTAATCGCTTGTTACACAACTTTACAATTGATTTTATCTTATCTTTCTGTTCAAGTGGCGTTTCATTCCCTGACAAATATCCAAAGATGTATGAATCAGGTTTTTTGTTTTTATTCCCCCACCTGTTAATAATAGCCCGCATCTCCAGAGTGATAATTGCATTGACTTCCTTTTTGACTTTTGATGTTCGAACTGTTTTTGCCCTGAGAAAGCATATTTCCCCATTGTGGATATTGGAGTATTTAAGTGTGAGCATATCTGCAAAATTAATACCATTGCAGAGATAGGAGAAAAACCACAAATCACGATACTTCTCTGTGGCTTCCCTACCATCGGTGTAAGTAACAATGGATTTTATCTGTTGCAGGTTCAATGCCATTTTTCTGCCTTGTCCTGTAGTAATTTCATATTTTCCGTTACCGAATGGGTATTGATTATCTTTGAGGATACCGGCTTTTCGACCTTCATTCATGATACAGCGAATCGCCCTGCAATACATGCCAATCGTTGTATAATTTCGACCATGATTAAGCAGATATTTCTCGTATTTCCGTAACCAATCAACTGTAACACTTTCAAATAAAATCTGATTTCCCGCAAATTGCTCAATGCTTTTCAAGGCGTCTTTATAAAATAAGTGGCTGCCAACCTGTCCATTATCAAGCAGTGTTTGTATTTTTGCATGGAAAGTGGTATTTATGCTTTCCGATACTGCTTTGCTTAATCGAGCGTTGAGCGCGTCAAAAGAAAATCCTTCTTCTAACTCCAGCTTCTGAACAACTTCCTTTATTTTTTCAAAGGAGTTTTGAATATCCATCCGTATTGAAATCAACGCTTTGCTCTTTGTTTCAGGAAGTTTATCCCATTCCTCAACCGACAAAGTTTTACCTGTCGAATAGTATTTGCGCACACGCTTATATGTTACTCGTATCTTAATTGGATACAAGTTTTCAATAGTTGCTCTTCTATCATCAATGATAGACGCCACTGTTACACCATTATTTGAATAACTAAACATAGCTCTATTATTTTTCTGTATGTCCTGTGTGCAAATAAAAATTTGCACACAATTTGCACACAAAGATAGTGATTATATCTCAATAAATACAATAGGATAGAATGCATGAAAAGTATTTTATTCTGATAATCAATTATTTAATTTTTAAAAGAAACTGGATGTAAACGTATAAAAATAGATGTGCGACGACTCATAATCAGGGAGTCCTTGGTTCAAGCCCAAGTGGGACCACAAAAGTAAAAAGCAAAACAAAACAAGTCCTTGAAATTGAATTAATTTCAGGGACTTTGTGTTTTGTGGAAAGAGCAAAAAACAGCGGTTTTGAGCAATCTTTCAGTGGCAAAACAGTGGGACATTGGATTCCACAAGAAAGTCCCACTAATTCGATTTTAATTCGCAGATTTTCAATATTTTGCACAGTATGATTCTGAAAGGAAACAAGTAATTTTGTTCGTTAAGAAATTATTAAATCGTGTGTAAAATGAAAAGAAAGTCTTTTAGAATTTTGTTTTTCCTGCGCAAGGGAAAACTGTTGAAGAATGGGGAAGCTCCCATTTGTATGCGTCTTACGGTCGATGGCCGGATGTGCGACATCCTGATTAAGCGCAGTATTGCTGTTGAACAGTGGAATCAGACGAAAGAGTGCGCCAAAGGTCAGGGGCGAAATGCCGAAGAACTGAACAGGTACATCGAATCCATTCGCGTGAAACTGTATCAAGTTCATCGCGAACTGGAAGAAAAGGGGAAATTGATTACCGCAGAGCGGATTAAAAACATTTACGAAGGAAAAGAGGAAAATCGGCAAACTTTGCTGCAACTATTCGCCGAACATAACGCACAATGCAAAGCATTGATTGGAAAAGGCTTTGCGCCGAAAACAGTCATGCGTTTTGAATCAACCTACCGCTATATGCTTGAATTTATGCAGGGCAAGTATCATGTTTCCGACATTGCCCTGAATGAACTTGCGCCTGCGTTTGTCTATGATTTTGAAACGTTCCTGAAAACGGTAAAGAGTTGCGCACAAAATGCCGCCAATACGCGGTTAAAAATTCTCAAAAAGTTGATGCGCATTGCATTGGAGAACGATTTGCTAAAGAAAAGTCCATTTGTCGGCTACAAATTCAAGTACCACGAAACCAATCCCGATTTTCTGACGATGGAAGAAATTCAGCGAATCGCCTCCAAAAAGATTACTATCCGTTGTATCGAGCAGGTGCGGGACGTATTCGTGTTCCAATGCTTTACCGGACTGGCTTTCGGCGATGTGGCGCAATTGTCCGCAGAACATCTTGTAAAGGGGCAGAACGGAGATATTTGGATTCGCAAGACCCGCCAAAAGACCAAGAATATGTGCCACATCCCCTTATTGCCGTTTGCCATTGAGTTGATTGAAAAGTATAGGGAACATCCGATTTGTCTGAATACCGGCAAACTGTTTCCTATTATCAGCAATCAGAAGATGAATACTTACCTGAAAGAGATTGCCGATATTTGCGGGATTGAAAAGAATATGACAACCCATACTGCCAGACACATGAATTTTTCTTTCTGACTGAAAACAAGCAAGTTGCAAGAATAAGAATCTTAGCAGGTAACGGTTTAGAAACGAGCGAATTTCTTTCTTTTACTTCATTTTGCACAAAATACAAAGAACGGCTTTCGGTTATAAAGGTATAAAAGATTACTTACTTAACCATAGAGAAAGTAATATATTTATCTCCATGTTTTATCATTTGTATTCTATGGCTTCGGCTCTGGGTACACTGTAAAACGCTTTAATTTGTTGATAATAAGCAATTAAAGCGTTTTTTATTTTTAAGAATTTTGTTTACTGCCAGTGAAATAATTATCTATGCACACAACATTATTACCCTCGCTTAAAAGCCTTTCGCATAAATGAGAGCCGACAAAACCCGCGCCACCTGTAACTAAAATTCGTTTCATATTTTATATACAGTTTTGCCTTGCTCGTTAATAATTACTTTGTTATCGTCAAATTGCGTTGCCAATGCAAAACCATTATAAAATGGCTCAACGGCTAAATAACGTTTTTTGTATAATTCATTTCCATTTTTATCAATATGAAACCAACCATCTTTATCTTTGGCGGTTGCAAAATTTTTGTGAAACACGCCTAAATTTGAAAATGACTTATCATTAATGAATTTTCCGTTGGTGTCAATGTGCCTGCAAAGTCCGTTTGCCTGTTTTATGCAGGCGAAACCATCTTTGTAATCGCCTACATATAAATAATTTTCAGAATAAATTCTATTTTCCTGCAAATCAATATGAAAATAATTGCTGTCAAAATCCCTGACTGTACAAAGATTCTCCTGAAAATTGCCTGTCCAAGCGTAGTTTTGTGGATATGTTCTTTCGCCTTTTTCGTTGATATGAAACCAATTTTTTTCTGAAATAACGGCGGCACGATTGCAGTAATATCCGAAAGTTCGGGTGTATCGTTCCGAATACAGCGGATTACCGTTGCTGTCAATGTGATATGCGCCTGTTTCATCTTTTACCGGTACAAGTCCGGGTGCGTGAAATTTCAGGACTTCGATAAAATGCTTGTTGAAAATTGGCTTTCCTTCAAAAAGGAAATGGGTGTTGTCGGGGGATACTTTAATTTCTTGCCAGTTCATAATTTTTTGAATATAAAAATGGTTTGTAACTGATTTAACCGTTTATCTTTTTGAAAACCAAAACCTTGTTGTTCGCAAAGCGTTTTATATTCCGCAAATGTTCGCTCAAAACTTTTGCACATCACAGCCATATTGAGCGAAAGTAAGGACAAATCAATATTGATTTTGTCGGCGCAATTTTCAATCACATAAAGCGTTCCGCCGTTAGGTAATGCAGCAAAGCAATTTTTCAAAATCAAACTTGCTTTTTCGTCTTCCCAATCGTGCAAAACTCTTGAAAGTATTATCGCTTCGGCAACTTGCAGAATTTCATTAAAGAAACTACCGCCAATCTTTTGAATGTTTTTTACTTGTGCTTTTTCAACCACTTTCGGCAAATCAAACAAGTAACAATCAATTTGCGGAAACTTTTCTTTGACTGCATTTATCGCCGCACCGTAACCGCCACCGCAATCCAAAACAGATTTATGTACACTAAAATCTATCAATTCAGGCAAATGTTTATAATCATCTCTCGCGTATTCAAACATCGCTTTATGATAGCAGTCTAACTTGTCAGGATGCTTGTCTAAAAGGGTCAAAAAAGTTGCTTTGATACAGATTCTCAAATGCACTTTTGCCTGTTTTTATGGAATAATCCAAATTTTGCCACGCCGTTAAATGTTCGTCTGCCCAATTCATACAAGCGTATTTCAAACTGTCGGGGTGGTTGTCGGTAAGCAATTCTGATTTTGCCGTTAATGAGAAATTGCCGTCTGTGCATTTTAGAAAGTCATTGTTACATAATGCTTGCAATAAGTTTTCAAGATTTTTTTCGTTCAAATTCAGTACATTAGCCAATTCGTTGGCTGTTTTGGGAATTTCCAAAGCATCAAACAAATTCAACTTGCAGGCAGCATTGACGGCAAGATATTTCCAATGTTCCGTAAACATATTTTTCAATTCATTCTTCATACCTGCCGTTTTTTAAGATTAAACCACCTAAATATTTCACCCAGTTCTCTTTGGTATAAACCGTTTTGTTGATACTATAATGATAAAAAGCAATCAGTAAGTCATGTGTAATAAAAAGAGTTATACCGTTTTCTTTGGTGTTTTCAATCAAAAAATCAGTCATCAATTTGTTAAACTGCTCGGCATTGGGTATTCCGGGAATTGGAATATCATTAATTATTCTGTGATACATTTCATCAAAACCCGCTGTGAGAAAGAAATTGCCCGCAATTTTTTCATCTGTAATATGCAAGCTCGGCGCACCTAATTCGGTTGCTTTTATGATTTCAAGTGGTTTGCCGTAACCTTTTACAATACACTGTGCCGTTTGAACGCACCGCTCAATCGGACTTGTCAAAATCCTGCTGATTTTCAATTCCGACAAACGCTTGCCGAAGTTTAATGCTCGTTCTTTGCCTTTTTCATTGAGTAAAACTTCGTTTCCAAATTCGCCTGAGGGAATTTTGTCGCGGTCGGCGTGGCGAATAAGGAGGGAAAGTTTATCGTTTTCGGAATAGTGTTTGTGGATTTGTGGGAGCATATTTTTATTTTATATCTAATTGCTCTAATACATCTCTTGTAAGTTTTGACAATGGTCGTTTACATTGGTCTGCCATTTCTGTATAATTTCCCCAAACATATCTATCAATTTGTTCGGGTGTTGCTCCTAATCCACTAAAAGATTGAATTAATGAATCGTAATAGGTAGAATTATATGCTTGTGCTTTGTCTATTATTTCTTCGACATAATCTTTATGTTTGTTGTAAAGTTCTTTTAATCCAAAAACTGTAATGTTTTTATTATTATTAGAAAAATCAACTTCAATATCTTTTTTATCAATTATTGTAGGGTTGCCAATATTTTTATTATTTATTACAAATCTATAATTCGCTCCAAAATCTGCTATATGCGGATTTATATCTATCGACTTATTCGA
This sequence comes from Bacteroidia bacterium, assembly GCA_025996775.1. Lineage (GTDB taxonomy): Bacteria > Bacteroidota > Bacteroidia > Bacteroidales > Tannerellaceae > DFXE01. The sequence continues at coordinate 20,802 of BNTS01000022.1, forward strand.
TTTAATCTGATTACAATTAGGACAAGATGGAATTAAATTATAAAACGATAACGCTAAATATGGATTTTGTGATTGAGAATAATAATGGTCTATTTGTGGGCGAATACCTTTGTTATTTATGGTAAAAGTATATTGTCGGTTGCAATAGGGGCAAGTATTTATTTTTAGTACATTCATTAACCAATAAGCGTGGCTTATTTTATCTTTTTTATATTCTATAATCGTTTTATAATCAAAATACTTTTTTTCTATATCGTTCTCGTTAATACTATTTTGTTGCAAATAATTTTTAAATTCAGTATGCTTATTTTCCAATTCTTCGGCTTTACATAAATAAATCTCGTGAATTAGTTTATGCAATTCGTCATCAGGAAACTTTTTCTGTTGTGGTTGAAATTTATTTTTCAAAATAGATTTTTCTATTCTCTCAACAAAATTTTTCGCAATACCTTCAATATCGTTTATTTCAATCTTTATCATGGATTTGCTTTTTTAAGTTCTCGATTTCTGCCTTTAATATTTTTAACTCTTTATTCGTGTTTTCACACGGTGCAAGTTCATTGTATAATTTCAACAACTGACTTTTTATAAATGGCTCGCTAACCAATTTGATTTCTTTGTAAAGATTGTCGTCAATATCGCCGCTGTAAAGTCGCTTAAACATTTTATTAATTTTCTCTTTTGCAAAATCACCGATAGTGCCATTTAGAAAAAATGCATTTTGCAATAAACTATGAATATTTGCGCCAAAAGTATCTTCCTGCATTTCGTAACATTGTTTGCCTTCTTTTAAAAACATAACATTACATTTCGGAATATCCGACAAAATAAAAGGTGAGTGAGTAGAAAGAATAATATTGAAATTGTATTCTTTAGAATTATCAAGTCGATTAATATATCCAATTAATCTTTTTACAAATTCACGCTGATATTCAGGGTGAAAACAGAGTTCTATTTCATCTAATACAATGTTGAAGTTTTTGTATTTTACTCGTTTTTCATCCTTTTCAGGAACAGACATTAGATTTTTGATATGATACAAAACTGTACTCATAGAAAAGAGGAATTGGCGTTCTCCAGAACTCATACTTTTTATAGAGATAGGGGTATTCTCACTATTTTCTGTCTCATCTTTTTTGAAGAAAATTTCTTGATTGTAAAATGAAGGTGGTAATTTTTCTATTATTTGGTCTAATGAAAGTTTTTTGATAGCGTGCTCGTCTTGCAATAAATAATTGTATTCAATTTGACTTAAATCTTTATCTGGATTTTCCTTTGCATATTTTAGAAAATTTACCACTTGTCTAATTTTAAGCGTAATATGGGATTCATCTTCTCTAATTTGGCTTACCAATTTATTTATTTTCAAAAGTTCTTTAGAAGCATTTCTTGTAATAAATTGCCAAGTTAATTTACCTCCAGTGACTCTCCCGATTTTGTTTTTCTCATAATTTTTATATGTTCGTGAAATTGATATTACCTTTTGTACTAAATAGTAGTATGCTGTCTGCAAATATTTATTATTGATGGAATTTATATCTAAATTAATCTCAAATAGACTATTAAACTCTTTACAAATTGTTTTAAATCGACCATCCTCTGAATATTCTGATATTTGTTTATTCGGTCTTTCAAATTTATAGTCAATTTTGGAACAATAATCAGATAATTCTATTGAATTAAAAACATAGCCCTCAACAAAATCATTGTTTTTAATAAGCAATGCAGATAATCGTTGTATGGATAAACCGTATTCCGTATTCATATCTACGCTTCCATTATCACGTTTTGGATTTAAAACTAACGGAGTAGTATAACCATCATTTTTATGGAATATGTAATCAATCCAAGAAAGCCCAGATTTATTTTTTTGCCCGTAATCATTAGAAATATAGGCTTGGATAGAATAATTCACTACAATTGAATAAAAGAAATCTTTTAAATTAGAATAATCTTCTGTGATTTCATCTTTCCAATCTATTTGAGAAATATCAATTTGAAAATTGTTTATTATTTCTTGTTTGAAAATAAAAACAGAATTATCATTATTTTTTAATCCATATAAATGATTATTATTCACGAAATAGATTTCTGCATTGAGAGGTATAAATTTTGCATTTTTATCGTCAAACAATTCCATTTTCACTGATAAATTATATATCATTCTAAATAACAGTTCTAACAAACTACTTTTCCCACTTCCGTTTTTGCCAACTATTGCGTTAATAGAAATATTTTTACCAAAAAAATCATCATTTAATGGATATTTTTTGTTTTTTTTCAATACATCATTTTCGACAGTGTACGTTTGATTAAACAAAAACCAACCTTCTTTGAGTATCTTTTGAATATCTAGCGAGTTATCGGGCAATACCCTTAACGCCACTAATGAAAAATTTGCCATAAATATATTATTGTTAATTTGTTTTTATCTCTTAAATACCTTCCTAAAATGCCTACCTAACTCCCTTGCCACTTGCTCAAAAGGCGGCAAATCCTTTATCTGCTCGCTCATTGATTTCTCCCACCGCGCTTTGAAAACAGGCAGGAGTTGCTCAATGCGATTTTCAAAATTGTCGGGATTCAATCCTTTGTATTTAGCTTTTCTCCCAAATTCAGCAATATAATCGCTCATTTCCAATCCTTCAATTTCCGACAAATACCATAAATCGTACAAATCGCGTGGCTGTTGGCGGGAAAGCAGCGAGCGCAGTTTTTCGGTTATCACTTCGGGCAAGGAATAACATTTTACCTGCGAATCAATATGGTCGGAATAAGTTGGAAATAAGGGTTTTGTTTCCAAGTCGAAAAGCAAAAGTTCGTCTTTGGAAATATCCACTTTAACTTGTTTGCCCGCGCCGCCCAACGCACCAGTATATACAATATAAAAATTGATATTTCCGGTCGCGTGTTCACCAAATTCGGTGATTGACAACAGAATATTGGCTTCTTCCCGAATAAATTCAAATGAAGTTTCAAAAGCTGATTTTATTTCATTATTTGTAATTGGGTTCAACAGCGTGAAATCCAAATCTTCGGAGGATAATCGGGGCATGTCCAAATGAAAAAGGTTAATCGCCGTCCCGCCATGCAAGGCAAAATCTTTTTCTTCCGCAATACTTGGCAGAATATCCAACAATAATGCCACCTGTTTTTTATACGCTTCTTTCATTGTACAATTTCTTTCGGTAAAACTAACTGATATTTCGATACAAACATCCCATCATTCGCCAAACTACGCACACCGCTTCCTAAATCTATTTGTTTGGTATCTATGTACTTAAACCAGCTATGCCTCGCTCTTTCCGCAAGATAAAGGAACAATCGCTTCACTTTTATGGATTTACATTGTTCCAAAAGTGTTTGTACTTGTGCAGGGCGAAGCGATGTCAATCCTTCCATCAATTCATAAGCCTCTGTCAAAGGGAATTGATTCGGACATAACGATAAACATTCCATCATCGCACAAGCGGCATTGGCTATTTTCATGCTCAGTTCGCCATCCTGAAAATCAGTTAAGCCTGTTTCGCTCTCTTTTAAAAGGGAAGCAGTAAATATTTTCGGATTGGTGTCCCATTGATTATTGGTAAACCATAGAGGCAACGATGTTTTACTTTCTGCGAATATTGTCGTTTCCTGCGTATTAACTTGTAAGTAATGTGCTAAACCCAACAGTTCCAACGCCGAGCGCCCACCTATATGGACATGCAGATTCGCCTGTTTTTGGAGAGCCGCTATCGCCCCCGACAACACAAGCGAATCGCCGGTTTTAACCATAGCGCCTTTCCCAATGGATTTCAGCCAACCGCCTGTCCGGTAACGCTGTTGAAGTTCATACGGATAGCCTTTCGAAGACAGCCACGGAGACAGCAACACAAGCCCTTTGGGAGTGGATTGCATCAATCGGTTTATCTTTGTTTGCTTTATTGAATCTGTTTTTATCATACTTTTAGTATAATTTTAAGTGCAAAGATAAAATATTTTTACAGAATATCCTATCTCAAAAACTTTCTTTATCTTTGTCCCAACTTTCAGCAGTAGTGCAATGCGTTGCAGAACAAAGCGGATTATTCGTGGGTAAAATAGTGGGACTTGCCAAAATGTAGTTTTTTAATTTACTTAATAACAGTCCGTTGGATTTATGATAAGAATCCAAGTGGGACCACAAGTTGAAACAAAAGCACTTACGAATATAAAAGTAAGTGCTTTTTTATTGAGGGTTGCACACAATTTGCACACAGCTATGCGATTCTTGTGGAGTCATGCCGAAAAGTTGAAGGATTCCCTTGCTTCCTTTTTCTGCATGCTAATCAACCGAATCCCGATTGGAAGTATTTTTTCAACCTGCTCACTCACTTCAACAAGCCGTGATAAAGACACATTGCAAAAATAGTAATTCCACAATTCAATCAGTTCTTCGAGATTGAAATCATCTTCGTCATTTAGTTTTATGAATTTTGGTAAATCTTCTTGTTTCACTTTTTCCAGTAATCGAGTAAAGCACAAAGAACCGGGTAGTGGTATCAGTGGAGTTGCTATTGATGGTGGCGCCAAACTAAATGCATATAGAAAAGAGAGGGTTGATGCAGCAAAAATGCGTTTCATTGCATCTTATTTAAGTATGAAGCAATATAATAGAAACATAAACGATGTGATGAAATGGGCAGTTTGTCTGCTTATGATGATGATGTTCGCTTGCTCAGAGGGGGCGGATAATACCGATTCAGTCGAGTTACCGACAACCAATTATATGATTATAGGTACCGTAGTTGACGAAAGTGATACAAGCCATGTGCTTTCCGATTTTCAGGTAATCATCTCACTTGATAATCTGCATCCTTATACAGATACGGTTTTTACGAAAACGGATGGAACATTTGTTTGGGAAGAACCGGTCAGCACCTTTGGCAAGGATTTGAAGTTCTCAATTCAGGTAACTGATGAGAATGACAACGACACCACTCAATATACCCCTTTCTTAACTTATATATCGTTCCGCCAAGACGAATTAGAATTAGATGATGATTTCTCCTCATTTCTGGGAGAAGCCAAAAAAGAAATCCTTATAAAAATGAAGAAAAAAAGTAATCGGATGCAGTAAAATGCATATCTCTGCATTATATTTATAGTAACAAAAAATGAAAGTATGAAAAACAAACTAAAAGCATAATTGCATGAAGAAATTATATCGCCCACTTATTAAAGGAACCAACTAGGTATTGGCAGGATTAACGGCCCTACTGAGTTTCTCGAATTGCGACAAAGAATCCTCTGAAATGTATGGTGTCCCTTGGGCAAGCCATGCTATCAAAGGGACTGTAGTTGACAAAGCTACCCTGCAATCTATACCCAGTATAGAAGTGAAAATAGCTTTACCCGATAGCCTAAAGCAGTACTTTCCATATAATAACGAATGGGGCAATAAAACAGATGAAAAGGGTGAATTCAAATTAGCCAATACGCCCATCCTTTATGGCGAAAAGGGCGTTCCTCTGGTAGTAACCGACATAGACGGCGAAGCCAACGGTTTGTTTGAAACAGACACCGTTTATGCCGATTTTAAAAATGCCCAGCATATAGGTGGTGGCAAAAGCTGGTTCCAGGGAGAATTAACTGCCACTGTAAAAGTAGAGCTGCAAGAAAAGAAAGCTAAATGAAAAAAAACCTTTCTTTGCGTAAACGCACCGCATTAGAGTTAAATAGACGGATAAGAAAGAATAAGGTATATCTCCATGAACTGCGTGTGCTCTTTTGGGAATGTACCTTACGCTGCAATATCTCTTGCCGCCATTGCGGGAGCGATTGCCGCGTAGTAGCCAACCAATCGGATATGCCGATGGAAGATTTCCTGAAAGTGATAGATAGCATCACGCCTTTTGTGAATCCTAACAAAGTACTGATCACTTTCACCGGTGGCGAGGCTTTGGTGCGCAAAGACATCGAAGTCTGCGGACTGGAGTTATATCGCCGGAGTGACTACTGCCTCCGTGCTGGCCGACGGATCCATCTCAGGCTGTCCGAGCATCCGCGCCAACTACCATCAAGGGAATATCTACAAGGATAATTTCATAGATGTTTGGAATAACGGCTTTCAACCTTTCCGGAACCGAGAGTGGGCCCGAAAAGGTATCTGTGCCGACTGTAAGTTATTCCGTTACTGTGAAGGAAACGGTATGCACCTCCACAACGACAACGGCGATTTGCTCTTTTGTCACTATCAACGGATTATTTGATAACGAACGCGTGCTTAATTGTATCCACGTAGTCCAACTTCTCCCATGTGAAAAGTTCTACTTCTACTGAAATAGATTCGGGAGTATAGCGAGACTTGAATGTTTTTGTTATGACTTCCGGTATACGCCCCATGTGGCCATAGGAAGCTGTTTCCAAATAGATGGGGTTGCGCAGTTTCAGGCGGTCTTCGATTGCCTTGGGGCGCAAGTCAAATATTTCACCTACCTTGGCAGCTATCTCGCCATCTGTCAGCTTCACGTGCGAACGCCCATACGTATTTACAAAGATATTCATTGGTTTAGCTACGCCGATAGCATACGAAACCTGAACCAAAACCTCATCAGCTACACCAGCAGCCACTAAATTCTTGGCAATATGTCGAGCGGCATAAGCAGCCGAGCGGTCTACCTTTGAAGGGTCTTTACCAGAGAAAGCGCCACCACCATGAGCGCCTTTGCCACCATACGTATCTACAATAATCTTACGACCCGTCAGACCGGTATCCCCATGAGGGCCACCAATCACAAACTTGCCGGTAGGATTCACGTGATAGGTTATGTTGTCATTGAACAAAGCTTGAACCGAGGGAGGATATTGCGCCTTCACGCGGGGAATTAGGATGGACTTCACATCGGCAGCAATCCTTTGCTGCATAGCCAGGTCAGCTTCTTCCTGAGAAATACCGTCTGCTTCAATAAACTCATCGTGTTGGGTAGAAATTACGATCGTATCAATACGGCGGGGAGCGCCGGAATCTTCATATTCGATTGTCACCTGGCTCTTGGCATCGGGGCGAAGATAGGGTAACAAGTCGGGTTCGTTCTTACGGATAGCAGCAAGTTCCTGCAGAAGGCTGTGCGAGAGGTCTAAGGCAAGGGGCATGTAATTGGCCGTTTCATTGGTGGCATAACCAAACATCATGCCTTGGTCGCCGGCACCTTGGTTGTAAGGGTCTTCGCGTTCCACGCCTCGGTTGATGTCGCCGCTTTGCTCGTGAATGGCTGAGAGTACGCCGCACGAATTAGCTTCAAACTGGTACTCGCTTTTGGTGTACCCAATTTTGCGGATAACGCCGCGCGCCACTTCCTGCACATCTACGTAAGCGCTTGATTTTACTTCCCCGGCCAAGACAACCTGTCCGGTTGTAACAAGGGTTTCGCAAGCTACTTTCGAGTTTCTGTCATACGCCAGAAACTCATCAAGCAAAGCAACCGATATTTGATCGGCTACTTTATCGGGGTGTCCTTCAGACACCGATTCGGAGGTAAATAAATAACTCATTACTGTAAATAATTAATTGTTTAAATAGTAATGAATTGAATACGGAGGGAAACGTATTAGCCTGAAACGGCTCAAGAAAAGATACATCGTGTCTTTTAGCATTTTTTCCAGTGGTTGCAAGCAATACAAATCTGTCCACTTCAATTCAGTGGCAAAAATAGTAAAAAAAATATCCCCTCCCCTGCTTCATCTATTAAAAAAGCTAAAGAAGCAGATATTCCTCCTCTATGATTGATTTTATTCGGCAGTAGACTGGTCTGAGTGGGCTGGAGCGCGAGAGGGGAGTCTCGGAGGGCGGGATAAGGATAATTTATGGGGGATTAATAATAAAGAGGGTTCTTTGCGCGTTATTATAGGTATTATAAAACGAAAAGGGCTATGATTGAATATTTAAAGGGCGAGATAGTGGAACTGGCTCCTGCACGGATGATTATGGAATGTGCGGGGATTGGCTACGAACTAAATATATCGCTTCATACGTATAGCGCCTATAATGGGAAGCCAAATGGGAAAATTTATGTGTATGAGGTGATTCGTGAAGATGCGCATCTGCTCTATGGCTTTGCTACAAAGGACGAACGCGACTTATATCTGCTCCTCACCAGTGTATCGGGTGTAGGGCCGAATACGGCGCGGATGATTCTGTCTTCGTACCCGCCGGTGGAGCTGGTGGAGATTATCTCCTCGAAGAATGAAGCGGCGCTTACGGCTGTGAAAGGTATCGGACTAAAATCGGCACAGCGCATACTGGTTGATTTGAAGAACAAGGTGAAGCCCGTGGAAGCTGCTCAAACAACACCCGGAGGGGCTATTGCTATGGGCAATGCCGAGGTGGTGGAACAGGCTGTGGCTGCCTTGGTGATGCTGGGTTTCCAGAAAGCCGCTTCGCAAAAGGTGGTGATTTCAATCCTCAAAGGTTCGCCTACCCTACCCGTGGAGCAAGTGATAAAGAGTGCCCTCAGAATGCTTTAAATGAAGAAAAAACGCAGATATATTGTTTTATCGCTGGTTGTACTGTTTACGGCCGGGCTTTTCTCGCTTAATGCCGACTATCTGGTGTATACGAAGACATTGCCCACCCTGGAACTGATAGAGGAAGATACCATCCCAAAGCCACGTTTTCCGGTTGCCAAAACCGAGCCGGAAAATTACAATGATATTCTGCAAAAATCGCCTGCCGACCTGCAAAACCCCGAAAACCTGACCACGACTGTGGAGTATGATCTCAACACAGGCGTCTACGTCTTCCGCACCAAGGTGGGTGATATGGAGATAGGTACGCCTTTGATGCTTACCCCTGATGAGTATATGAATTACGATAAGCAGCAGGCCATCCACAACTACTTCAAGCAGAAAAACGAGGAAGCCTTTGAGGCGGAGGCAAGCAATGAGTTCAACTTGATGGACATGCAATTCGACATCGGCCCGGCAGACCGGATATTCGGCAAGGGTGGTGTTCGGGTAAAGCCACAAGGTACAGCCGAATTAAACCTGGGCTTGAAGCAGAACAAGACATCGAACCCCTCCCTTCCCATCCGGTCGAGGAACCGCACCATCTTCAACTTCAACCAGGATATTCAATTCAACGTTGCTGCCAGCGTGGGAACGAAGGTAAACTTCGATATGAATTACAATACAGAAGCTTCGTTCGACTTCGACCAAAAGAAACTCAAACTGGCCTATAACGGCGAGGAAGACGAGATTGTGAAAGCACTCGAAGCCGGTAATGTAAGTATGCAGACCAGCAACTCCCTCATCAACGGCGGAGCTGCCCTGTTTGGTATCAAAACCGATTTGCAGTTTGGCAAGATGCGCATCAATGCGTTGTTTGCCCAGCAGGAGTCGCAATCGCAGACCGTAAGTTCCAAAGGGGGCGTGCAAACCAAACCTTTCGAGATATCCATAGACAAGTACGACGAAAACCGTCACTTCTTCTTAAGCCACTATTTCCGTGACAACTATGACTATGCGCTCGAGAAACTTCCTTACATCCGTTCGGCTGTCACCATCAACCGGGTGGAAGTATGGATTACCAATAAACGCAGCAATTTCGACCAGGCACGCAATATCGTAGCCTTCACCGACCTGGGCGAGTATAAAGAAATAGGCAATACAGCCGAGGTGCGTCCCGAAGGGTCGATAGCCATCCCTTACAACAATGCCAACACGCTATACCGCCGCCTGCTCAGCGAGTTTCCGGATGCGCGTGAAAGCAGTCGCGTCAATCAGGTGCTGAATGGCTTTATGAATGGCGCCAGAGACTTTGAGAAGATAGAAAGCGCCCGCCTACTGTCTGAATCCGATTATACCGTAAACCGTCAGTTGGGTTATATATCGCTCAACGCCCAGTTGCAGCCCGATGAAGTGCTGGCCGTAGCCTACGATTACCAGTACAACGGCACAGCCTATCAGGTGGGTGAGTTCTCTACCGATAATGCCACTGAAACAACCGCCAACTTATACGTCAAGCTACTGAAAGGCACAGCCATGTCGCCCGACATGATGTTCTGGGATTTGATGATGAAAAACATCTACTCGCTCGACGCTTACGATGTGCAAAAAGAAAAGTTTCGCCTCGATATCCTCTACCAGAGCGATACGACAGGTACCTATATCAACTATATTCCCGAAGGCGATATTAAAAACAAAATGCTGCTGAAAGTGATGAGTGTAGACCGCCTCGACTCGAAGAACGAACCCTACCCCGACGGCTTTTACGACTTTGTGGAAGGTTTCACAATATTCCCTACCAACGGACGAGTAGTCTTCCCGGTAGTGGAACCTTTCGGCTCTCACTTGCGTGAGATGATAGGAAATCCTCAGCTCGCAGAGAAGTATGTGTACCAGGAACTTTACGATTCAACGCTCACCATAGCTCGCCAGATAGCCGAAAAGAACAAATTCATTCTGCGTGGAGAGTATAAAGCCTCTTCAGGCTCCGAGATACAGTTGGGATCGAGCAACGTAGCCCGTGGTTCGGTCAGGGTAACTGCAAACGGGCAAACGCTTATCGAGAATGTGGACTACATTGTAGACTATGCCTCGGGCATTGTAACCATTTTGAACGAGGGAATCATAGCTTCCGGCACGCCTGTTGACGTGAGCCTCGAAAACCAGTCGACGTTCAGTATGCAGCGGAAAACGATGATGGGGCTTGATTTGAACTATCAGTTCAGCCCTAACTTCACCCTGGGGGGTACTGTAATGCACCTTTCAGAGATGCCGCTAACAACCAAAACCTCCTTCGGTGATGAGTCGGTAAACAACACACTGTGGGGCCTAAACACCTCGTATAGGACGGAGAGCCAATGGCTCACCAATATGCTGGACAAACTGCCGCTGCTGGAGCTTACCGCCCCCAGCCATTTCGCCATAAATGCTGAATTTGCCCACTTGATAGCCGGCCATTACCAAAACAAATACACCGGCAGATACTCGTATTTAGACGACTTCGAATCGACGCAAAGCAGCTTCGACCTGCTGAATCCCTATCCCTGGAACCTTGCCAGTACGCCCTATGAAGACGGTGGAGATGTGCGCTTCCCCGAAGCTTCTCTAACTAACAGCATAGAGTACGGAAAGAACAGAGCCTTAACGGCCTGGTATTATATCGACGGTATTTTTACGCGGCCTAACTCTACGCAGGCTCCTACCCACATCAAGCGCGATAAGAACCAATTGTCTAATCATTATGTGCGTGCCGTGCGCATGGACGAGCTATTCCCCAACCGCGAGCGGTTGATGAACGAGGGAAATATCCTGCCCGTGCTCAACGTGGCCTACTACCCCAATACGCGTGGTCCTTACAACTTGGACGCCGACGGAATAACATCAGACGGCACCTTGTTGAATCCCGAAAAACGCTGGGGTGGCATGATGCGCAAGATAGACCAAAGCGACTTCGAAATGGCCAATATTGAATACATCGAGTTCTGGATGCTTGACCCTTATATTTACAAACCGCAATCCGCCGGTGGAGACCTGTACTTCAACCTGGGCGAAATATCGGAGGATGTACTGAAAGACGAAAAGAAATTCTTTGAAAACGGATTACCGATAGATGGAGATACCACGAAGGTAGACTTTACAGTATGGGGAAAAGTACCCCGCCAGCAGAGTACGGTATACGCCTTCGACAACACCGCCGGCGCTCGCAAACTACAAGACGTAGGCTTCAATGGACTTTCCACCGAAGAAGAACAGGTGTATCCGTCTTATAGCGACTATCTGATGAAACTTCAGACCAAGCTTACGCCTGAACTGATGGAGACTTTCAGAAATGACCCTGCAGGCGATAATTTCCGCCATTATCGCGGAGCAAACCTCGACCGGGACGAAGTGGGCATTCTGGAACGTTATAAATACTACAACGGCACGGAAGGTAACAGCGCCGCTTCCGAAGGGCAGAACTACAATATGGCTGCTCGCACCACCCCCGACGTGGAAGACTTCAACCAGGATAATACCATGAATGAAAACGAACGGTATTTCCAATACAAAATATCTCTTCGCCCCCAGGATATGCAGGTGGGAAGCAACTTTATCGTGAATAAGGATACCGCGCGGGTTCATCTGGAAAACGGAAACACGGAAACAGTAACCTGGTATCAGTTCAAGATACCCGTGAAGCAATACACCAGATCCGTGGGAGGCATCCGCGACTTCAAAACCATCCGCTTCATGCGTATGTACTTGACTGGCTTTAGAGACACCACCATCCTGCGCTTTGCCACTTTTGAATTGGTAAGGGGTGAGTGGAGAACCTATCAGCAAGATCTTTCCAATCGTTTGATGCCGGCTTCGGCCAATGCCTTGCTGGACGTATCATCGGTGAATATTGAAGAAAATGGCAATCGCCAACCTGTCAACTATGTACTGCCTCCGGGTGTTACGCGTATGACAGACCCCGGACAGCCTCAGCTTGTGCAACAGAACGAGCAGGCTCTATCGCTTAAGGTTGTGAACTTATCCTCGGAAGACGCCCGCGCCGTATATAAGAATACCACCTACGACATGCGCCAATACAAGCGGATGCAGCTATTCTCGCATGCTGAGTCGCTAATAGCCGACGAGATAACTCACCCCGACGACAATGATTTGGCTGTATTCATCCGCTTGGGATCCGACTATAAGAACAACTACTACGAGTACGAGGTCCCCCTCCGCCTTACGCCCCATCGCAACACGTATAATACGTATAATGTAACGGATCAGGAAACAGTGTGGCCTCAAGAAAACATGCTGAATTTTCGTTTAGAAGTACTGACCGACCTGAAACTGAAACGCAACCGCGAGAAAAGAATGGGGACGCAGGGTGTTTCTTTCCAAAACGTTTTCTCGGAATACGACCCCGACAATCTTAAAAACAAGATTAGCATTGTTGGTAATCCCAGCCTCTCGGAAGTGAAAGTCATTATGATCGGTGTACGAAACAATGCCCGCGGAGTGAAGAGTGCCGAAGTTTGGGTAAACGAATTGCGATTGACCGACTTCAACGAGGACGGCGGATGGGCTGCTAATGCCACTGCCAATCTGGCCTTGTCCGACCTGGGTACTGTTAACTTCTCGGGACGCATTGAGACAGCAGGCTTTGGAAGCTTAGACCAATCAGTCAACGAACGGAGGCTCGACGATTACAGCCAGTACAGCATTGCCGCCAATATAGAGCTGGGTAAGTTCTTCCCCGAAAAGGCCAAGGTTAATATCCCGCTTTACTATTCCTATTCCAATGAAACGATTGACCCTAAATACAATCCCCTCGACCAGGATATCATCCTGAAGGACGAACTGGAAAGCTTACAGACAAAAGCAGAGAAAGATTCCGTCATCAGTTTTGCCCGTGAGCGGTCGACGATGAAAAGCATTGCCGTAAACAATGTAAGGGTAGATATTCGCAGCAAGGTGCCCATGCCCTACGATCCGGCTAACTTCTCCTTGGGTTATTCTTTCACCGAAAATAACAGGAAAAAACCTGATACGGAATACGAAACAACGAAAGACTACCGGGGTAACTTCGGCTATAGCTATACGCCCTATCTACCTCCCTTCCGCCCCTTTGCCAAACTCAAGACAACCAATGGATATACGCGATACATCAAGCAGTTGAGTTTTAATTACGTGCCTTCAAGCATCAATTTCCAAACCTCGATGACTCGTAATTACTACGAAATTCAGATGCGCAACCTGAATAATCCGGATCAGACTGCCGAGGACAAGCAAAACTTGCTTTCCTTTAGCCAAAACTTCCTTTGGGATAGAGCTTTCAGCTTGAACTGGAGCTTTACAAATGCCCTGCGTGCTACCTTCACATCGGGTACCAATGCCCGTATTGAGGAACCCCATGTGCAGGTAAACAAAAAACTGAACCCCGACCAATACCAGGTGTGGAAAGATTCCGTAAAACAAAGCATTGCCGAATTAGGAACACCTATGCGCTATGACCAAACTTTCAATGTCACCTACAATCTTCCTTTCCAGTTTATCCCGTTACTCGATTGGATAAACAGCTCGCTAACCTATAATGCCACTTATAACTGGGACCGTGGCGCCATTATGGACGAGAGCATCGAAATAGGCAACTCACTCCGCAACCAGCGAAGATTAGACTGGCAGGGCAATTTCAACATGCTTAGCTTTTACAATAAAAATAAGTTCTTGAAAGAAATCAATTCGAAGTTCGGCTCCAGTCGCATTCAATCGCCACCCAAAAAGCCTATTGCGAAAGTTGTGAAGACCGTAACCCTGAACACCGACAGCGGTACCATCGTTGAACACGGTATGCTTACAAAAAAACCGGTTGTTACAGCCAAAGGAGCCAATGGCAGGACGTACCGGATAACCTTCAGCGCAGTAGATTTCTCCAAAATACGGGTAGAAAATCTGGATACGGCTACCATCACCCTCACCTTCGCACCCGTAACCCCGGATACCGAAAAGTTCTTCTACAAAGCAGCCGAACACACCGTGTATTTCCTCATGATGCTGAAGCGTTTCAATATACAATATTCCACTACCAACGGTATGATGATACCCGGCTATCGTCCAGAGATTGGTGGCATGTTCGGACAGGGACGTACCAGCAGCGGGCTGGCTCCGGGTCTGGGCTTTGCCTTCGGAGATGTAAGGAGAAGCTATATCAACGAACTGGCAGATAGGGATTGGTTGGTGATGAACCAGAATAACATCAATCCGGCTATTATGAGCGGAGCCAAGACCCTCACCATAACATCTACCTTGGAGCCTTTTAGCGGACTGAAGATAGACCTCAACGCCACCCGCCAGGATACACGAAATACAGAGATACAATATATGTATTATGGGATGCCCGAACTGATGGGCGGTAATTTCATGATGACCACCATAGCCCTATCGTCTGCATTTGGAGGGGTGGGTAATGCTTCCAACAACTATGCTTCGAAAGCATTCGATAAGTTCCTGCAGTACCGCTCCGTAATAGCCAGCCGTCTCGAGAGCCAATATGCAGGCACGAATTACCCCAATGCCGGCTTCCTGCAGAATACTTCGATGGCAGGAAAGCCCTATAACCCAAATATTCAAAATGGCGCTGTCAACCCCAACTCTACCGATGTTCTTATCCCTGCTTTCCTGGCAGCATATACGGGAAAGGATGTCGACGGTATTGGTCTTAGTGCATTCCCTTCTCTCAAGAGCCTACTCCCCAACTGGCGTATCACATACGACGGACTGATTCGTATACCAGCCATAAAGAAGCACTTCAAAAATATTATGCTAAGTCATCAATATCGTGCCACTTACAATGTGGGAGCTTTTTCGTCATACCTCAACTGGGTAGATGCCGGAAGCGGGCTGGGCTTCACGCAAGATGTGGCAACAAACAATCCCTCGCCTTCCTCACCTTACAGCATATCGGCAGTAAGCATTACGGAAGGCTTTAGCCCGTTGGTGGGAATAGACGGTACTCTGCTCAATAACGTTTCTCTGCGCGGTGAATATCGTACACAACGCAACTTGAATCTCAACATCACTTCCTTCCAGTTGGTTGAATCCCTGACCAATGAATTTATTGTTGGAGCCGGATACAAACTCACTGAGTTCAACAAGGTGCTAAAGATGAAAGCAGCCCAAAACTTCAGTAACGACCTCACCCTGCGCTTGGACTATTCCTACCGCAAGATGCAGTCCATCATTCGCAAGCTGCAAGACGCCTCAGCACAGGCCACCAGTGGCAACGTAGCTAAAACCATCCAGTTCTCTGCCGAATACGGACTAAGCAAAGCCCTCTCCGTACGCGCCTTCTACGACCTGCAGATAAACAACCCCCTTATCTCCAGCGCCGCCTACCCCACCTCAAATTCCAACTACGGCATCAGCCTCCGCTTCACCCTCTCCCAATAACCATTGTCCCCAAACAACCAGCCTTCCGCCATACAACAGATCTGACATGAGGCAGATGAATTTTTACAATCCAATGTTCAACGGTATGTGCTATATTCTTGAGGAATTTCCCGATTAACGATTCCTGTCTTTTGCGTATTGTGAAGGACTCATCCCGAACTGCTTAATAAAACTGCGGCTGAAATATGACTGGGATTTAAAACCTACTGCTTCAGATATCTCGTAGATTCTCAATTTATTCTGATCAATAAGTTCTACAGCCTTTTTAAGTCTCGCAATCCGAATCAATTCGTTAGGCGAGAGATTGGATAGTGCGCTAATCTTTCTATATAATGTGGGGCGACTCAGATTCATAAGATCAGCAATCATATCCACATCAAAATTGATGTTAGAAATATGTGCTATGATTATATCATTGAGTCGATCTAAAAAATTCTCATCAGCTTTAGTATATGCCATCGACTTCATGTGTGCAATGGGTGAGTGGGAATAAGAAGTACGAATATTTTCCCGGTTAGCCAACAAATTTGCAATTTGAGCTAAAAGCAGATCAATAGAGAAAGGCTTTTCAATATAAGCATCTGCGCCCAATTCCAATCCTTCCAAGCGAGATTGAATTGTGTTTTTTGCAGTCAGCAGAATAACGGGAATATGACTGTATTCCAATGTGTGTTTTACAACTTTAAGAAGCGAAATACCATCCATTACAGGCATCATAATGTCACTGACAATTAATTGAACACTGTATTGCTTCAAGGCTTCCAATGCTTCTTTCCCATTATATGCAATAATCGAATTATAGAGTACAGTGCTTTCTTTACTCACAAAGGTTCTCATTTCTCTGTTATCCTCTACGATCAGTATCGTGGGCCTCGACCGATCTATGATGTTAACTTCCAATTGTTGGGTTACAACAACTGGAGATTCATCCTCAGAGAGCTGTATAGAATAAGGTTGATTGACAGGTAAACAAAGCCTGAATATTGTGAACGGCTCAGTACTAACCAGGGTTAGTGATCCTTTATGCATTTCGGATAACGACTTAGCTAAGGGCAAACCCAGTCCTGTGCCCGGTTTATGTTCTGCATTTTCTCCACGGAAAAATGGCTCAAAAATCTTCTCTTTGATGTCATCTGCTACAGTTTCTCCATCATTGCCTACCTCCAAAATGAACCATCCATCTTTCTCCTGAAAAGAAAGTGAAAGGAAAATAGAAGTTTGGGCATACTTGAATGCGTTTGATAATAGATTCGTAATAATTTTGGTACAAGCTTCTTCATCCACATAAGCATATTGATATACCGCATCTATTTTTATTTCAAAGGATAGATTATTTTCTTCAACCGTATCCTTAAATCGTTCACATATATCTTGAATAAGCCAAATCACATCCGTTTTAACGAAATTCAGACTATATCCTTTCAGTTCAGTTTTGCGGAAATCAAGCAACTGATTTGCCAATTCCAATAAGCGGTTTGCATTTTTATTGACAATCGTCAGATAACCCTGTGCCTCAGCTGGCATATCTTGGCTTTTCATTACCTTCTCCAACGGACTTTTGATAAGTGTAAGTGGCGTCCGTATTTCATGAGCAATATTGATAAAGAAGTTGATCTTAGCTTGATATAACTCTTTTTCTTTTTCATTTTCAAATGTTTTCATTCTATGGACTGTCTTCTTTTTGTTCTGCTGATTGATAAAGTTAAAGCATCCAATACAAATACCAACAAAAATAAGACCATAGATACTCTTTGCAAGCAAAGAAGACCACCAAGGCGGCTGAATCGTAATTTTTAGGATCGTTGGATGCTCATTCCAAATTCCGGAGATATTTGCACCCTGAATTTTAAAAGTATAATTTCCGGGAGCTAATTTAGTGTAATATGCTGAAGAATAGCCTTTAGTATAGGTCCATGTATTTGTCAATCCCTCCATACAAAAAGCATATTCTGTAATTGTGGGCGCGAAATAACTTAAGGCAGAAAATTCTATTTTAAATGTTGATTGATCACTGCTTAATACAATCTTATCTTTAAAAGAAACCGGAAATGATGTCTGCCCTTTTTTGTCAAGAATAGTCATGCTTGTCAAAAAAACATGTATATTATCCTCATACACTTTTAGTTCATCCGGCTTAAAACGGATCATACCTTTTACCATCCCAAAATACATTTGGCCATACTTATCTTTCCATGCAGAATTATAGTTAAATTGATCGATTATGATGCCATGTTCATGCGTATAGGTCCTTATCTCGCCTGTTTTAGGATCAAGGCAAACCAATCCTTTACTGGTGCTTATCCACATTTTTTTTGTTTCATCAGTTAGAATGCGGAAAGTAGTGTTAGCAGGCATTCCGTTAGCTGTTGTATAGTTAGTAAAAGTTGCAGTAGCACGATCATATTTTTTCACACCGCCCAAGGAGGTGAACCAAAGATTATGTTCGTCATCTTCAAATATATCATTAATTGTTTTTTGACTCGTTGTCACAAAACTATCCGGTTCAAAATAACCGCTTGATTCATCTGTCGGATTATAAAAAAACACCCCGTTATCCACCATCCCTACCCAAATAACACCCGCATGATCTTCAAAGATGCTTTGAATACGATGGTTTGCAGGAAAAATGGGCAAAAAATCAAAATGTTCGGATGCCTTATTAAAAATATACATTCCATTGGACGTACCTACTAATAACATCCCGTTTGGAAGTTTTTTCATTACTACCACAGTGCTGGTTTCTCCAAGTTGGTAATGCTTCACAACCCTCTCAGTTACAACATCCATCAGATCAACGCCGGTTAGTGAACCAACCCATAATTTATCACCGTCAATCACTAATCCCTGAATATTGATGCGTGAAATGCTTGATTTATCCTGTTGAGGTCTGAAAAATTTAAACTTACCGGTTTTTGAATCCAATTTGTTCAAACCGGCATCCTCTGTAGCAATCCAAAGATTGTCATATTGATCCGTACATATATCATGAACCAGTTCACCTTGTATGGTATTATTATCACCGGGATATGCATAATATTTCTCAAATGCATTAAAATCGGAGTAATAATTTACTCCTCCTGAATATGTTCCTATCCAGAGACCTTTTTCCTTATCCCGACAAAAAGTGGATAAGATATTCGTAGAGAGAGAATAAGGATCATACGGCCTCTTTTTGACAGAGGTGTAGGTGTCTGTGGATATATGATATATGTAGAGACCTATTTCTGTACCTATCCAAATCACGTCAGGAGAAACCTGGATAAAGTCTCTAATGGAAATATCATATTTCTCAACTTCTTCAGATTGAATATCTATATAAGTACCGGATTGAATGTCAAACATCTTTGCCCCCTGTGTAAGTGTTCCTACGAAAAGCTTGTTTCCAGCTTCCGTAGAATAAACCTTGGTGAGTCTTTTGAGCGAATAGTTTGCAGAGTGGGCAAATAAATCGTATCCGGTAAAATCTCCGCTCTCATCATTAAACTTATACAGCATACCATTAGAGAATGTGATCCATATAGCCTCCATGGGACTTAAACAAAATGAAGTAATAGAGGCATTGTCAGGTATAGCGTATGTCTGGTATGAATCAAGTTGTTCATTGTATTTCACCAACCTCCCGTTAAGAATGAGCCATAAATCGTCTTTGGCACTAAAAATCAAATTGCTCGCACGCATATTACTACTAAAAAGAACCAACTCGAAACTCTCAGCATGTTCGTCATACTTATAAAGACCATTATACGTGCCTACCCACAGGTTACCCTTTTTATCCATGGCTATATCTTGGATGTTACTGCTCCCAACCGGTTCGGACTGTTCAAAAACATCACGGAAAACACGAAATGTATATCCATCAAAACGATTAAGTCCATCGCGAGTTCCAAACCACATAAACCCATGAGAGTCTTGCAATGAACAATTAACAATATTGTTACTCAGTCCATCTTGTACCTGATACTGCTTAAAGTAGTAAGTTTCTGCCCGCACACTTAAAAAGCATAAGAGCATACTGACAAATAAGATATGCAGTAATATTTTCATCTTCCCATTAATACAGTTGCAATTTACTATAAATATATTTTATTGGTATTGTAGAATCACCTTATCTTTATCACTATCATCTCATTTTTATCACTATCATCTCAATGTTTGCCTTATTGTGGCCTGTTAAGACAAAAAGTACATATTTTGATATGATTGTGAATGTGTATGCAATGTTGATAATGTAAATTTGTCTTGGTAGTATAACCCTTAATTGTTTTACCTTAAATAAATAGTGATACATTATGAAGAAGAAATTATTATTAATTTTTATGTTCCCTTTTATTGTGCTCAATTTTATCGTAGCTCAAAGTATAGATAAGGTTGAACCTCTTTTTTGGTGGTGCGGAATGAAAAATCCTGAGTTACAACTGATGGTATATGGAAAAAATATTGGTGAGTATAGACCATCCATAAACTATCCGGGCGTTTTCCTGAAAGGCGCCATCTCTCTTGAAAGCCCCAATTATCTAATCCTCTATTTAGATGTGGCTAATGCAAAACCGGGAACGTTTGATATAACGTTTACCCACGACAAGAAAAAGATTACGTACCCTTATGAATTGAAGGCTCGCAAAGAAAGTACTGCGGATATTCATGGATATGATTCTTCGGATGTTCTCTATTTGCTTATGCCCGACAGATTCTCCAATGGTGATCCAAGCAATGACCAGCCTCCCATGAAAGGCACTTATAAAGTAGACAGAAAGGAAAAAGGATCGCGTCATGGAGGTGATTTGCTTGGCATTGAAAACCATTTAGACTATTTCGATGATTTGGGAGTAACTGCTATCTGGTTAAATCCGGTATTGGAAAATGATGCGAACAGGGGTTCCTATCATGGCTATTTTGCAACGGATCTCTACCATATTGACCGGCGCTTAGGGACAAATGAAGACTATGTACGTCTGATTGATAAAGCACATAAAAAAGGCCTACGTGTTGTAATGGATATGATTTTCAACCATATCGGGCCACTTCATCCTTGGGTGCTAGATGTTCCTGCAAAGGATTGGTTCAGTGTAAGCCCAAGTCCGCGGGGAAACCATGCTAAAGAAATATACTATGACAATTATGCTTCTAAATATGACTCGGATGTGATGAAATACGCCGGGTTTAATGTGGATGTCAATCAAGCAAATCCACACGTAGGCAAATATTTTATCCAAAACTCAATCTGGTGGATTGAATATGCAAGAGTTGACGCCATACGTCAAGACACGTATCCTTATGCTGATTTTGATATGATGCGGGAATGGAATATTCAAGTGATGAACGAATATCCGCAGTTTAATATCGTTGGTGAAATATGGACAAACTATACGATAGGAACCGCTTGGTGGCAGAAAGGCAGCAAACTAAACACCGGAAAAGATACGGAACTTAAGTCAGTCATGGATTTCACCTTAATGGGTATGGCCAGTGATGTATTCCATGATAAGAGTCCGAACGGGCGATTGAGTAAGATTTATGAACATTTGTGTTATGACTTTGTCTATCCTAACATTAATAATCTGCTGCGTTTCCTTGAGAATCATGATACGGATCGTTACCTGCGTGAGATGCCTACTGATTTGAGGGCATACAAGCAAGGCTTAGCCTTTTTACTGACCATCCCTGGCACACCTCAACTCTACTATGGAATGGAGTTGCTTATGAACGGTACAAAGAGCGCCCCGGGCGGCGATGGAAACATCCGCTTGGATATGCCCGGAGGATGGGCTGAGGATACGCAAAACTGGTTTGTCCGTGATGGCCGATCTGCCATACAGAACGAAGCCTGGGACTATGTGCATACGCTGCTTAAATGGCGTCGCGGGAATGAGGTGATATCCGCCGGAAAGATGATCCACTTTATGCCTAATCTTGGGGTGTATGTGTATGAACGAAGTCTGAACGGAAAAAGCGTGTTGGTGTTCTTGAATGGAGCAGACAAAGAAGTAACACTGCCCTTGGATCGTTATACCGAAGTGCTGCATGGCAAAACAAAAGGAACGGATGTTATCACGAAGCGTTCTATAGCTCTGGAAAAGAATCTGGTGATAGCGGCTAAAGACGTTTTAATTTTGGAGATGTAACAATTTTAGTACGTGGAGTTTACTTTTTTGAATTACAATAATACAATAATTTATTATTATGGAAGAACAAACAAAAATGGATTTCTCCGGTTTACCAAAGGAACATGGAGAATGTATTTTGAAAAAGATGACGCTGTTTACTATGATGCTTTTTGTGTCATTTGTAACTTTTGCTCAGATTCAAGTGAAGGGTATTGCAACCGATAAAGCAACCGGTGAACGGTTACCTTTTATCACAATTCAATTGAAAGGGACAACTCAGGGGACAACAACAGATTTGGATGGAGCATACTCGATAAATGTTCCGGGCAGGAATGCTGTTCTGGTTTTTTCCTATATTGGTTATCAAACAACAGAAGTTACTGTAGGCACACAGACTCAGATCAACGTTGCGCTTAATGACAATTCGGAATTGCTGGATGAAGTCATTGTTGTGGGATACGGCGTCCAGAACAAACGAGAAGTGACCGGATCCATAGCCAAAGTTAGTGCAGAGGAATTAACCGCTATTCCTGCGAGTTCATTTGAGAATGCTTTGCAAGGTCGTGCAGCCGGTGTTCAAGTTTTGCAATCGTCGGGTATGGCGAGTGCGGGATCTACTATTCGTGTACGTGGTGGTGGAGCCATTACTGCCGGTGGTGAGCCTTTAATTGTAATTGATGGCATTCCTATTGAACAAGATGCTGGGAGGAGAATAGGCGCTCAAAATGAGAATCCTTTGCTTGCCTTAAACTCAAGTGATATTGAGAGTGTTGAAATTCTGAAGGATGCTTCGGCAACAGCTATCTATGGTTCAAGAGGTGCGAATGGCGTTCTTATCATTACCACAAAGAGAGGACAAAAAGGAAAACCTCAAGTTTCGTTTAATTCCAGGGTTACGTTTTCATCTCTTGGGAATTATATAGATCAGGTTAGTACGGATGAGTATATTGCCCTCTATAAAGAAGCAATTGCGAATGATAATAAAGTGTTAGGCACGAATAAAGAATTTACTACGCTCCCCGGTGGTATAACAGAGGAATTAGCCCGAAGATACAATACGGACTGGCAAAGGGAAGTAACATATGTAGGTGTTTCAACCCAAAATGATTTGTCGGTAGGTTATGGAACAGATAAACTAAAGACTTATTTAGGCTTATCATATTCCGATCAAAATTCATTCATCAAGCGCGATAATGTAAAACGAACTACGGCTCGTTTAAATTTAGACTATACACCTTTCAAGTGGTTGA
>BNTS01000023.1 GCA_025996775.1 Bacteroidia bacterium
TGGTAAACAATTTCTACTTGAGCTTTCGTCTTTTTCGGGGTAAGCAGGGGCACCATCTTGGCCGATATTTCTTCGTCTGTGAAGGGTGCGTATATCTTTTTCACGTAGTTTACAATGGAATCGTCGGGCTGCAACTGTTGCAGCTTGGCTTTCCGGTATGCTTCTGCAATGATAGAGGTCATTCCCCTTTCTTCCAGCAAGGCAATAGCCGCACGGAAGGCAATGAATTCGTTCATTTGCGACATATCGATGCCGTAATAATCGGGATATCGTATCTGAGGAGATGAAGAAACAATCACTATCTTTTTCGGACCTAAGCGGTCGAGTATATTGATAATGCTCTGTTTCAGGGTCGTTCCGCGAACGATGGAATCGTCTATCACTACCAGATTGTCTACACCCGGATTGATGCTTCCGTAAGTTATATCGTATACGTGAGCTGCCAAATCGTTGCGACTGTTTCCTTCGGCGATAAAGGTACGTAGTTTGATGTCTTTGATGGCTACCTTTTCGCACCGGATACGCATAGAGAGGATGCGTTCGATGCTCTCCTCGTCATAGTTTGCATCCTTGTCGGCCAACCATTTTTTCTTTTCATTAATCAGATACTTGTTCAGCCCCTCCTGAAGGCCGAAGTAGGCAACCTCAGCCGTGTTGGGTATAAAGGAAAAGACGGTATGATCCAAGTCGTAGTCTACCGTCTTCAGTATAGGATGCACTAAGTTTTCACCCAGTCGTTTCCGTTCCTTATAGATATCTTCATCACTGCCTCGTGAGAAATAGATGCGCTCAAACGAGCAGGCCTTCAATTCCTTCTGCTCAATGATTTGCGAGGTGCGTATTTGTCCGTTTTTGCTTACCAGCAAAGCTTCGCCTCTACCCAGCTCTTTTACATCCGAAGCGCATAAATCCATGGCGGTCTGAATCACCGGTCGTTCTGAGGCCATCATCATGATCTCGTTGTCTACATAGTAGAAGGCGGGGCGGATACCCCATGGGTCACGCATAACAAAAGATTCTCCGCTTCCGGTAAGACCCGCTACTACATAACCTCCATCCCAAAGGGGTGTGCAGGTTTTTAGTACATTGGCCAGGTCTACCTGGTCTTCAATGGCATGGGTGATATCGAGACCTCTCAGCCCCTCACCGGCATATATCTGATAGAGGCGTTCCACTTCGCGATCCAAGCGATGCCCCATTTGTTCCAGCATAATATATGTATCGGAATACACCCTGGGGTGTTGGCCGATAGAGGTGATATTCTCGAAAATTTCGGGCACATTGGTCAGGTTGAAGTTTCCGCATATAGCCAGATTCTTTGCCCGCCAGTTGTTACGGCGAAGGAAGGGATGAACGTATGTAATCCCAGACTTACCGGTTGTGCTATACCTCAAGTGCCCCATATAGACTTCTCCGGCAAAGGGTAGCTGCTCCTTGGCGAATATAGGATCTTGTAACTGTTCTTTTGTGTAATCTTTGTAATGTGAATGAACGGCAGAAAATATCTCAGTAATGGCGTCGGTGCCCAGGGCACGTTCTCTAAACATATATTCTTCTCCGGCGTTTGCTGCTAATTTCACGCAAGCCAAACCGGCGCCTTCTTGTCCCCGGTTGTGCTGCTTTTCCATTAACAGATAGAGTTTATTCAATCCATACATCCAACTGCCATACTTCTGGTCGTAATACTCTAAGGGCTTCAACAACCGGATCATGGCAACTCCGCACTCATGCTTTAGTTCTTCCATCTGTGATGCTATGTAATATTTTTGCGCAAAGATAGTACTTATAATGGAGAATTGAAAATTACGAATTAAAAAATACGATTAATATAGGTGCACCAATCCACCGGCTAAATAACCGCATTACTAAGCTGCTGTTTAACCTCTATGTTTGGATTGATGGAGAGCAGGTCGGTAATTAGCCGCTCTTTGTCTTTGTCGTGGATGGGGATGCTTGTGCTGCGACTATCTCCTTGGAAGATGAAGGAAACTTTGATATTCTCTTTTTCGTCTTCTTCCAAAGAAATGATTTTGTGGATATCAATATAGTTGCTATTGGCTGACAAGACATTGCGCTCGCTGATCTTAGCTATTGGAATGTAAAAGCTTATCAAGGGAAAGACAATTATGTAGATTAGTAAAAAGATGTCCTGTTGGGGTCTGTGAAAGGAAAGCGTAAAATGAAAAATGCTGATTAATGCTATGCCACCCAAAATGAATATTATCCACATTCTACGATCTTTCTTCGTAATCTTCTTTGCATACCTTGTTTTCATAAGTCAACCGTATTAGTGATTATTGATTCGTTCTTTGCTTCGTCGATTTTTTTGATGGTATCGCGGAGGAAGGTTTCGAAGGTGGGAGCAAAATCGGGACGTTTTAGAGCAAACTCTACAGTTGTTTTGAGGAAGTCGAGTTTGTTGCCCATATCGTAGCGTTTGCCTTCGATTATGGATGCCACAATGGGTTCTTGGGTGAGAAGGAGGCGCAGTGCATCGGTTAATTGTATTTCATTCCCTTTTCCACGGGGAGTTCTTTCTAAAGCCGAGAAAATTTGGGGCGTTAGGATGTATCTTCCTGCAATGGCATAATCGGAGGGTGCATCTGCGGGAGCAGGTTTTTCTACTAATTTGTTCAGTTGAAGTATATGGTCATTCACTTTGGTACCACCTACAATGCCGTAACGCGATACTTTTTCGTGGGGAACTCGTTCAACACCCAAAACAGGTTGGTGGTATTGTTCGTAAGCATCAATCAATTGTTGGGTAACAGGGATTATCGATGAATTCACAGAATCACCCAGCAGGACTGCAAAGGGTTCGTTTCCGCAGTGGAAACGGGCATGATAAATGGCGTCACCCAGTCCATTCAATTCCTTTTGACGAATAAAATGTATGTTTGCCATGTTATCTATGTAGCGCAATTGATTGTAAAGGGTTTCATCTTCTTGCTCGCTGAGGCGTGCTTCCAACTCGTAATTCCGATCAAAGTGGTCTTCAATAGAACGTTTTCCTTTGCCGGAAATGATTAAAATATCTTCTATTCCCGAATCAACACATTCCTGCACTACATACTGAATGGTAGGTGTGTCGATAATTGGCAACATCTCTTTGGGTTGTGCTTTTGTAGCCGGAAGGAAACGTGTTCCTAATCCTGCTGCCGGAATAACTGCTTTTTTTACCATGGATATATTTATTGTTTTATTATTGAATGTATGGTTTTATTACTCGTGCATTGATTTTCTTGAGATTTACAACCAACCGGCTCAGTACATCATCGTTTGGATAGGTGCCGATAATGGCGCCTCCTGAACCTGAGAATTTGGCAGTGGCACCTGAATTGCGAGCAACTCTTACAAATTCCATATTGCTGTCTGAGATGTTCATTATTTTGCATCGCAAATCGAAATTGTGATCAATCAGTTCGCCGAGTAATTTTGTATTTCTGCTTTGTATGGCATGTTTACCTTGTTCAGCAACATCAGCCAGTTCCCTTAAGATTTGGCAAGTCTGCTTATCGCCATTCAGAAATCGTTCTTTCAGATTATTAAAAACAGCTCCCGATACTTTGCTCAAATCAGTTTTGTAGGCCAGATAAAGCTTTGGCAATAGTCCTACTTCAATAGGTTCGTATATGCCATAACCTGTTCGTTCTAAATTTTCCTTTTCAAAATCCATATAAACACAACCTTCATAAACTTGTATCACACGGTCTTGCAGGCCAGCGTTAATACCTAATTCACGGGTTTCCGCCTCCAGAATGAGGGTAGGCTGAACTTCTATCGGGATTTCTATTTCGTAAAACTGCATCAAAGCGTGCAGGGTAGCCGTTGCTATAGCGCTCGAACCGGCCAAGCCTACTTGTCGCGGAATGGACGAATTGTATTGAATGGTGAAATTTTTGTTAGCCAGACAAATCTGATTATCATCGCAATATTCGCTGAAACGTTTGATGATGGCTTTAATGATTCGTTGTCCACCATAGTAGCCGTTTTGGCGTATGGTTTCCGAAAGATGAAAAATGTTGCGAAACTGATTTTTGTCGGTTTCCATTTCTTCGATAACTAATTCGGGGGTTTGATATAATGAAACAACAGCGCCGAAGTTTTTTACTATCAGCGATATGGCTTTTCCAAAATAGCCGTCGGACGGATTGCCTAACAATCCTGCGCGGGCGTACGCTCTGCTTTCGATTATCATGTCAGGTGTGTATTTTTTATAAGTACAAAGATAATAATTTTTATTTTTCAATCCACTGAAAAACAAAATTATATCTGCAAGAGCATCCACAATGGGTAACGATATAGAAACGAGCGAACTACTTTGCCCTGCTGCGTTTTACCACTGTTTCAAATATCTCAAGACAAGGATAGCAATTTATTTTGAATTACGTAGGATGATTACCAAATTCCAGTGAAAATCACATGGCATCACATTAAATATATCTAATTATCAGTTGTTTAGTTTTTGATAATAGCCCCACAGTCACATTACCGTCATATTAGATTATCCCCAAAAAGGTAGATAACGAGAATAACGTTTGGCTTTGTTGTCGGGGTCTTCTTCCTTAATCAGTCCTGCATCAATGGTGTCTCGGATAATTCGTGATATCGTAGAGTAATTCTTTTCTTCCACCTCAAACCGTTCACGCAAACTTTGGTTTGTCATCTTTTCATTTTGCGTATAATGCAGGCAACAGTGTTGATAACAAGCATTTATCTTGTCCTTGCGACTCATTTTCGACAACTTTTGATAGGACTATATTGTGTTAGCACGACGCATCAAGTCTGCCATTTTTTCGTTTCGGGAAATGTATTCATCTATAAATCGTTCGGGAACAATCAGCGGTTGCCCCGGATTGGATATGGTGGCAACGCGGTCGGCATAAATTTCTATCATCGGAAACCCTTTTTTTTCAGATTCTGATGGATAATGCAGTTGGCTGTCAACTCTGTGAGCGTAAACTATTTTATGTCCATTTTTTTTGATTGGATAATATTTTATCTGATACGCTTAATTTATAAAACGTTTGAGGATTAAGCGCATTCCACATAGCGCTTGTGTCTTCTTCCGGGTGAAGCGTTTCTAACATAGCACCCAAAAGAGCGGTAAGTGCCATCTGGCATTGAATCGGGAATGTTTTTGAAGAAGTGCAAACAATCAAGTAATCGCAGTAAGGGATATTTTCCCTTGTAATTACATATATGTTGTTTGACAAAACTAATATTGTAATACTTCCGTTTGATTGCTCTTTTTTCATTAGCAACACCAATCTGCAAAGCGAAAGGCACTTGCGTAGTCAGTCTCAATTCGTTGAAAGCGGTATATCCAGTAAGATAGCCGATAACTTTCCCATTCTTTTCAAGCAAATCTTTCACGATTTGGAACGCATCGGGCGGGAGTTTGCCAAATTCCGTCACTTTCCGCTTGTAAAAGCGACCTTTGGACAGTTGCGGATTTTTCCGGCGGCGACCATCATGTTTAATACTCTATTGACTGTCGCTTGTTTGCGTGGGTCAATAGGGAAATCTCTCGGCGTGAAAACGAAGCCAAAAGGGAATGTTGCGATTGTATTTTTAATTGTTTCTGTCATATATTTATCGTTTATTCCTGTAAAAACAAGAATGTAGTTTGATAAGAACTACAAATATTTTTATATTTTAAATATCTCACTAACTCAAATTTTTTGCCAATAATTTAATGATTTTTTGTATTCGTACAGAATTAGTTCCTTCTTTACAAAATTTAGTGACATCCATTTTATAATCATCAGAAATTCTTAGTTTCCTTTCATTATAAATATCATCTGTATAATCTACTATAATTTCATTATTGACTAATAATTTAATTAATTTTTCTAATTTAAATAATTGAGGTCTTATTCCTGCATATCGCACTTTAATGTTATGCTTTATGCCTGCATCGTAACTTTGCCTTTCAAGTTTACCCTTTGTCATAAACATATTGAAAAAAGAGTCCAAAAATTTTGATATCTTTATTTCGATATTCTTCTCTTTTAAATCTGAATTTTTAAATACCTCACTAACAGAGACATCTATTGTGCAATCTTGGAATTGATTCTCTTTAATTTCAATTTGAGTATCTGAATTACTTTGTAAATTATAAAGAGTGCAATATATAAAATGTGTATTCTCATTAAATTTACAAGACCAGAAGTCTGAAAAATTGTTAATATAACATTTGATAAATGTCTTATTTGAAAAATCAAAACGAATTGGATTCTCATAAGAAGAAAAATTAAATATAGCCATATTATGAATTTCATTATTTTTACCAAACAAAACTTCCATAAGTTTCGTATTGCTTTCGATATTAGACCCTATTTTATGATTAATCCGAAGTGCTAATGAAAACAATCCAGATATTGCTTTGATTTTTACAATAGTAATAGTATCAGAAATTTGAATATTATCAATAATATCTACCATTTTAACTATTTCTTCTTCTGATAACTTCTGACTTCTGCCAACAACTTCTCGTAGCAAATTTGAATTTAATCCGCAATTAGACGCTATAAAATTTATTGTATTTTTGGAGATTGCTTCATTGTTATTAATATCGATTAATGATTTAAGATATAATCCTTTAAAAACATCAATTAAAAAATCATATTTGACAAATATATTCTTTTTCGCTGATTTGTCAGTAGAAATAAATGGGTGTGATTTCAACGCTTCAATTTTTGAAGCATCAACACTATTGAATAACTCTGAAAATTTAGATTCTGCAATTACTCCATCATATTGCACAGACAGAGACATGAAAAAATCTATTTGCTCATCTACCGAAATTTGGTTAATTCGTTTTATTTCTCTATGGCAAACATTGTAAATAATATAATCACTCTTTATTTTTTGAATTAAATATTTTGAATCAAAAGAATAGTCATCGTTCAACAATTCATAATCAGAATCAACAATATTTCTAATTATATCCAAAACATAAGGTTGATATTCATTAGGTTCTTGCTCTTTTGATTGTGAAATAAATTCGTTTGCTATTTTGATACATTTATCTGTTTTCTTATCCGCCTTGAAGCTTTTGTCAAAAAAAATCTTTGCTTGAGTTTCATCAAATGGCAGTAAGTTAGAAACTTTTAGAGGATAATCATCAATTTTATTCTCATCCCAAAAATGAGTTCTACATGTAATAATAACTTTAGCATTTCCAATTTCACTATAGGAATTAAAAATAGAATGCAAAAACACATTAACGTCAAAATTAGACACTTTAGATATTATTTCATCTAATCCATCTATGACTATCAGTAAATTCCCATTATCTAAATTCACTTTGAATAAATCATTATTAAGTTTGTCTTGGGTAAAACCACTCTTTGAATAGTCTGCTTTGTAGAAACTGTAAATATTTATCTCTTGTTCTGCTGTTTTTGTCCGCTTTAATTCATCAATTATTTCAGACGATTCTATGAATATAGATCTTTTTTGTTTATTAGCATCTTGAAAAACGTCTGCAATATACTTCGCTATAGTTGTTTTTCCAATACCTCCACTGCCTCTTAAAACAAGAACTTGTTCATTTTGGGACGACAACCATTCGATTAAATCATTAAAATTTGTTTCGTTTTTATCTTCATCTTCTACTCGTGGTGTTACAAAATTATTTATATCTAAAAATTTTGAGTCTGTTGTTATATCTGTAAAACTTTTTGGTGTACACAAATCCCAGATAAACTCATCAACATAATAAATAGAAGTTGGTTTAAATTTATCTTGGATATTTTTTTTCCGTATTTCCTGCTTTTTCTGTTCATCTTCTCTTGGAAGTAAGATAATTAAATTTTTCCTGAAAATTTCAGAACATTTGCTTTTTAAAGAAATTAAAGTAGCAGTTTGATTGATTCCTTTGTACAAATAAAGATAATATTCCATTTGTTTCAATGGTTTATTTTCTCTCCTAAATAAGGAATAACCAATTTTTTGCGCTTTATCCTCTAATGATTTATATTCTTCGAATCGTGCTTTCGGTTCATATAATTGTAGAATTTTTGCTATATCACTATAACCTTTTAATTCATTTTCAGGTACCTCTGTAATTTTCCTTTTTAAAGACTTTGGCTTAAAAATATACTCTCCACCATCATGCCCAACATTGGCTAATGGTGCACCTTGTGGATTTTGGTCTGAATTATATGAGATTTTCTTCAGGTCTTGACTTAAATCCGAGACAAGGAAATTTAGATTTTTATCAGTTAAAAATTTAATAATATGTTCTGCAAAAGGACTATGTCCGCCTTTTATTCCATCAGGAACTGGCTTTCGTCCCGAAGTAATAGCCCATCTTGATTTTTGCTTTTCGTAGTCAGACATACTCCTTGTTATATTATCAGAATCAAGTAGTATTGAACGAGAAAAGCAAGAATCAGATATTATGGTTATGTGCTTGGCGTTAGAATTTCTAATATACTCAAGTAGAGTGCTATTCAAGAAATAAGACGTTGTTTTATCTATTTGAGCATCGTATGGTACCCAATAGCCACCGGAGCTATCATCAACATCTCCATGACCAGCATAATAAATAAGTAAATTATCTTCTTTTGTCATTTTGGAATGAAACGTCTTAAACGTTTTGTGTAAGTTATCATTCGTTGCATCACCGTCTATTAAATACACTGCATCTTCAAATCCATATTTTGAAGATAAAATATCACAGATTGCCTTCGTATCTCGAACGGCATTCGATAAAGACTTAATGGATTTATATCGGTCTATTCCTATACCTATTAAATAATTTTTCATGTTATATTAATTTTTTATACGTCAATTATTCTTATTTATCAAATTCACAACCACTTTTACAATCACATCTTTTTCTTCCGTCCGGCTTTCCGCAATCATTAAAGTAAGCGCAACCATGGTATTATTTTCTATCAGCCGCAATCCGTTGGGTTTGTACAAGATGCCATTCTTTTCTAAAAACCACAGGAAAAGGAATGCTGCAATTCGTTTGTTGCCATCGCTGAACGAATGATTTTTTGTAACGAGATAGAGCAACATCGCCGCTTTTTCTTCAATACTCGGATATAAATCCTTGCCATCGAAAGTCTGATATATCGTATTTATTGAACTTTTGAACGATTGGTCTTTCTCGTTGGCAAACAAATCGCTACTGTCAAATTTGCTTTTCAGTAGCCCAATCGCTTCCATTGCATTTTCATAAGTAGCATGAAATTTTTCTTCATCAGTTGTTTTCTCAACGGCAAGTTGTTGATAATCATATTTATTTAATGTATCTAAAGCGTAAGTGTAATCGGCAATCACGCGCAACAGTCCTATGGCTTCATCGTTCGTCAACACTTTGTTTTGGATGACATTGGATAAAAGCATTACTGTCTGTTTCAAGTCTTCATATTGTTTGATTTTCAGTTTATTATTAACGGCATAACCTTTTACAATATAATCCTTTAAGATTTTGTTTGCCCAAATACGAAACTGAGTGCCTCGTTGAGATTTTACACGATACCCAACTGAAATAATAACATCCAGATTATAAAGTTGCACTATTGTGGTTTGTGTTTTACCTTCTATAGCACCGTGTGGAGTGGTATATGCAAATTTTGCATATACCACTTCCTTGTCTAACTCCCCTTCCTTGAAAATGTTGTTAATATGGCGTGAAATAACAGATTGGTTGCGTTCAAACAGTTCAACCATTTGCGCCTGTGTCAGCCAAACAGTATCTTGTTCCAAACGAACATCTAATTCAGCAACACCATCGGGTGTTTGATAGATGACAATCTCGCCTTTATTTTTTATTTCTTGACCCATAGATTTTTCAACTTTATATTTTCGGCAACAAGATACAGCCATTTCTTGTTTCTGCATGAAAAAACTAAAAAAATATCGACAAATCATTTTTCTTCACACAAATCAATGCCGGTACATCGCTTAAAATATTTTTCCAAAAACGACTTTCAGGACAATTATTGGGC
Organism: Bacteroidia bacterium; assembly: GCA_025996775.1. Taxonomy (GTDB): domain Bacteria; phylum Bacteroidota; class Bacteroidia; order Bacteroidales; family Tannerellaceae; genus DFXE01. The sequence goes on from BNTS01000023.1 coordinate 9,972, forward strand.
GTTTTAGGCCTTTCAGATGCGATGTTTCAACCGTTTCTTTGTCTTGTCATTTAAAAACAGAGAAATTATGAAACTAATGATTATCGCAATCGCATGTATAGGGTTTAGTTGCCCTTGTTTGTTTGCCCGGCAACCTATTGAATTATCGCTGCAAGCTTGTGTACAAATAGCCGTCGAAAGGAACATCAATATGCAGACTGCTCGCATTGAACATGAGAAGAGCGGTCATCAAGTGGGTGAATCACTCGCCGCTTTGCTGCCGAAAGTCAATATTAACGGAGGCTTCCAAGACAACCTGAGTCTGCCGGTTACACTCCTCTCAGGTGAATTTGCCGGACAGCCGGGTACAAATATTGTTCTCAAGATAGGATCCAACTACGTAACTAATGCAACTCTTGACCTGAATATGGCATTGTACAATAAAACAATGCTGACGGCTTTACAGATTGCTAAAAAGATGAAAGTGCAAAAAGGGTTGGGTGTTGAAAAAGCAGCAGAAGAATTAGCTTTAGAGGTATCGAAGATTTATTTTTTGTCGCTTACAACAGCCAGGCAAATAGCTTTGGTGGAAGAAAATATAGTCCGCAGCAAACAACTGAGTGAGATAGTGAAAGTCTGGGTGGACAATGGTATGGGCAAACAGGTGGATTACGATCGGGTAAGCGTAAATCTGGAAAACCTCTACACCCGGCGAAGCAATACGGAGACGGCCCTTGAACAACAATTGAACCTGCTGAAATACATGCTGGAAATACCACTTGAAGAGCGTATTATCCTGACGGATACAGCTGAAATGCCTTTGCTGATACATGCTCCGGAACCTATTAATGACTTTTCAAGTCATATAGATATACGGATGCTGGAGTCGGAAAAAGAAATTAACCGGATGAATCAACGTATGATAACCGCCGGTTATTTGCCTACCCTTTCTCTTTCCGGACAGTATTCACAGCAGGGATTGAGGCAAAATTTCGGAAATTATTTTCAAAGCAATCCCGAAAACCAATGGTTTGCCTCGTCTTATATCGGCATAAGCCTGAAGATACCAGTCTTCGATGGTATGGAGAAACGTTCAAAGTCCAGACAAGCCAAGTTGGATTACATCCGCTCAAGTCTGACGCTGGATAATGCAAAAGAAAGCTTCAGTGTGAATTATCAAAATGCAAGAAACAACTATCGAAACCATCAAAGCAATGTGCAACGCCAAAAGCAAAATATCGCTTTGGCTGAAAAAGTATATCTGGAAACGTCTTTGAAATATAGAGAAGGCTTAGCTACAATGAGTGATTTGCTGCAAGACGAAATGGGATTGAACAATGCGCAGGCCAACTACCTAAGCGCACTCTATAACTATAAAGAAGCAGAGCTAAGTATCCTGTCGCTCAACGGCGAAATCAGAAATTTAATTAACCAATAAAATAGAACAGTCATGAAAAAGAAATCAGTTATCATCGTAACTATAGGGGTTGCATTATTCGGCGCAATGGCTTTGACGCTGGCAAACAACAAAAAAGAAATTGACAGCCGGAAGGAAGAGAGAGCCACCGACGACAGGATTGCCGTTACCGTAGCCTTGACCCAGATACGGGAAACAAGCCGTCAATGGGAATGGGTAGGTATGACAGAACCCCGGAAAGAGGTTGTTGTAGCATCGGAAAGCGTTGGGAAAATTGTTCAGGTAAACTTCTCGGTAAGCGATTACGTTAGCAAAGGCGCTATTTTGGCCAAGGTTGACGACACTTACAAACGTTTGGCTCTTGAAAATGCAGAATTGAATTACAAGAAGTACAAAGAAGACTACGAGCGCTACCGGATATTGCGTAAAGCAGACGCTGTTTCCGAAAATCAGCTCCGCGACATGAAAACAGGTTTTGAAAACGCTGCCATACAGTTTGAAAACGCTAAAAAACAATGGGAGGATACGCAAATCCTTGCCCCCTTTAGCGGAGTGATTACTTCCAAAAACACAGAAGTGGGAGCTTATGTAAACCCGGGCACTTCCATAGCCACGATGGCCGATGTTGCCCAACTGAAAATATCGTTACCCGTATCCGAATCTGTGGTTTATCAACTTGGCAAAGGACAAGAAGTAAGTGTCAGTACCCAGGTATATCCGGGTGTAACCTTCAGGGGGAATATTGCGAGTATAAGTCCGCAAGGCAGTAACGCACACACTTTCCCTGTTGAAATCCTTATGGCTAATAGCAGCAAAAATCCGTTGAAAGCAGGTACATACGTTAAGGTTAGCCTGAAAATGGAAGAAACGGGTAGCGCGTTGATGATTCCCCGTGATGCCATTGTCAACAGCATGAAAGACCCTTCCGTCTATGTTGTAAAAGGAGAAACGGTTGAACTCGTCAGGATTAATACAGGACGCGAAGACAATGCCTACCTTGAAGTAATTTCCGGCATCAACGAAGGAGACAGGGTCGTAACTAACGGCCAAATCAATCTGATGAACGGAGCAACCATATCCATCATAAATTAAATACCTATACATCATGTCATCCATAGTTGAAACATCCATAAAGAAGCCGCTACTCATCGTGGTAGTATTCACGATAGTAGCGCTTAGCGGGTTAATCTGCTTTAGCTTGCTCAACCGCAACCTGCTACCTAAGTTCGAACTTGCCGCACTCACGGTGCAGACCGTTTATCCCGGCGCCGGCGCCTCTGAGGTAGAAACTTCTGTAACACGGAAAATAGAAGATGCGCTTTCTACCATGGAGAATCTTCATAGTATCTCATCGACATCGCTTGAAGGTCTATCCATCATATCCATTGATTTGAACGAAGGTGCAGACCCTAACCAAGGTGTTCAGGATGCGCAGCGTAAGATTAATGCGATCAAGTCCCAACTGCCGACAGATATATTAGACCCGTCCATTGAAAAGTATGCTTTGGATGAAAAGGCAATCCTGAATCTGGCAGCCTTGTCGTCTATGCCTTCCACGGAGTTCTACAAATTGGTGGAAGACCGGATCCAAGCGCGGCTTAACAAAGTTCCCGGTGTTGGTGCGGTAAGGATGACAGGTGGATACAAGCGAGAAATTAAAGTAAACATTGACGCCCGGAAATTACAGACCTACAACCTTTCCATCCTGCAAGTACTACAAGCCATTCAGTCGGCCAATATGGAGATTCCGGTAGGTAATGTAGAAAATGTAGGCACTATTTATTCCGTCCGTTTGGCAGCCAAATATGCAAATCTCGACGAGCTTCGCCAAACAGTCATTCTGTCAACGCCTGTTATGGGCGAGGTAAAAGTAGCCGATATTGCAGATGTGGAAGACGGCATAGCTGAACAAAAACTGATTAACCGCATGGATGGACGTACCGCGATAGGTATTTCCATACAGAAGCAAGCAGACGCTAACGGACTTCAGGTAGCTGATTTGATCAAAACTGAACTGATGTCCATCGAAAAAGAATATGCTGCTGAAGGAGTACATTTCGAGATAGCTACCGACGACTCCGTTTATACCAAAGCTTCCGTCAACTCGGTGATAACCGACCTTGCCTTAGCCATCATGATTGTTGCCCTTATCTGCTTTCTTTTTCTGCATGATTTGCGGAGTGCCTTAATTATAATGTTTAGCGTTCCCCTGTCCATCATTCCCTCCTTTATTGTTTTGTATGTACTGGGCTACTCACTCAATATGATGTCGCTGATGGCTTTGTCTTTAGTTGTCGGCATATTGGTAGACGATTCCATTGTGGTGGTCGAAGCTATCTTCCATCAATTGGAAACGGGAAAGTCTAAAAGGGATGCCGCTCTTGAGGGATGTCGGCAAATCATGGCTACTTGCTTGGCTATTACGCTTGTTATAGTCGTGGCCTTCATTCCCTTAGTCATTGCAGGTGGACTAATCGGCAATATGCTGAAAGAGTTTTCCATCCCGATTCTTATTACCGTGCTTTGCAGTTTCTTGGTATCCTTTACTGTAACTCCGCTTCTGATGTCACGTTTAGGGAAAGCATCAGAACGTTCACAACTTACGCTGTCCGCCGGTTTTTCACGTTTGGTAGAGAATAGCTTCACCTCCATTAAGAATGCCTATATTGCTATATTAGAGATTTGTTTATGCCACAAAACGATTGTGCTGCTCACGGCCTCCATTCTATTTATTGGTTCTATTGCCTTACTTCCAGCCGGTTTCATTGGTTTTGCTTTCATGCCTGAAGCCGATAAAGGGGAATTTACCGTCAACCTGGATATGAATCCACAAGTAAGCATCTATCAGAACAACCAAATTACCATGCAGATAGAGAAACTAATTAATAGCAAGCCGGAGGTAAGTCGTGTCTATACGAATGTGGGCATGTCTACCAATAATAGCTCTAAAAACAATGTGTCAACGATTGCTGTACAATTAGTGGACAAGAAAGACAGGAGAATGAGTGTGGAAAAATTCTCCCAACAAATAAAAGCTGAAATTATGCAGACCGTCCCGGGTGTTCGCGCCCAAACGGTCGTAGCCTCAACAAGCGGCAATACGGCCGAGCCTATTCAATTAGTTGTTCAGGGCGCTGATATAGAGCAAGTGCAGCAAACGGCGGCTATGGTTCTGGATGTGATACGCCATACTCCGGGAACAACCGATGCCAAGTATTCCATTGACGATCCGCGCCGGGAAGTACAGGTTAAACTCGACCGCGCGAAAATAGCTAAAGTGGGATTAACCGTTGCCGATGTAGGTTCAACCCTTCGCGTAGCCTTTGCAGGCAACAACGATTCTAAATTCCGTGATAACAATTTCGAATATGATATCCGTATCGGTATAGATAATTTCGACCGCTCACGCCCTGAAGACGTATCCCGCCTAAGCCTGTTAAACAGAAATGGTGAACTGATTGAGCTGAATGAAATAGCAGACATCTCATACGGATTGGGGCCTTCTGCACTGGAACGTACAGACCGTATTTCGTCCATCACAGTGAAATCCAATGTAGTCGGGAGACCTGTAGGAACAGTTGGCGCAGAAATAACTACAGCTATCAAAGGTAAAGCGCCTGATGGTGTAACGATTAAACCAACCGGAATGATGGATCTTCAATCTTCGGCATTCGGAAGCCTGGGTTTTGCCTTCATTGCTGCTATTGTATTGATTTATCTGATTATGGTGGTACTATACGATTCCTTGCTTGATCCTATAGTGGTATTATTTTCCATTCCGCTTTCCCTTATCGGAGCTTTCCTGGCCTTGGCGCTAACCTTGAACGACCTTTCCATATTCAGTATGATAGGATTAATTGTATTGATAGGCTTGGTAGCCAAGAATGCCATATTGCTCATCGATTTCGCTAAACGGATGCGATATGAAAACAATATGGATGTGTTTCACGCGCTCATAGAGGCAGGTAAAGTTCGATTGCGTCCTATCTTAATGACTACTTTTGCCATGATATTCGGCATGTTACCCATCGCCTTGGCATCGGGCAACGGTGCAGAATTGAAAAACGGAATGGCTTGGGTTATTATCGGCGGCTTGACAAGCTCAATGCTCTTGACTTTAGTCGTTGTTCCGGTAGTGTACTTAGTTGTTTATACGAAAAATTCAGGTCGAACTTCCTCTATATTTGCTTGGAGACATGCCTGTGCATCGCTTAAAGTATTTTCCAAAAAATGACTGGGAAGGGAAATTCAGTTCATCACTGATTTGTTGAATAGTCATATTAGTGGATTTGAGGAGAGCTTTGGCTTCCAGAATAACATAGTCGTCAATCCATTCGCTTGCCGTTTTTCCGCTGTTTTTCTTCATCATTTTCGATAGATGTTTGGGCGTAAGGCACAGTTTATCGGCATAAAATCCGATGTCGCGTTGTTCTTTGTAGTGCGCCTGTACATACTTCAGAAAATTATCTCCAAGTATTCCATGTTTCGATTTTTGTTCGGCATCATGCGGCTTATGATACTCATAACCCAATCCGTAAAACATTGCCAAGGTCAGATGTTTGGCGATTTCCAAACGGCGGGGGTTATCTTTTATGCGCACAGTTTGTTTCATCATCGCATAGTAAGCAAGCATCGCTTCCAATACTTCGTCAGTCAGTGGATAATAAGGAGTTTCGCGAACAGAAAAGCCCAACGGAATCTGTTCGCGAAGATTAAGGCTGTCGGTAAACCTGTTGGACATAACAATAAAAAGACTGGAAAAATCTTCGCTGAAATACTCATACTGCAAAATTTGGTCGGGTAATATGATAACGAGGCAGGGCGCTTGAGTTGTAAAAGGTTTTAGATTGATTGACCCGCGCGTTGTTCCTTTAATACAGATGATGGCAGTCGTAACATCTACTTTAAAAGGATAATCGAAAATATCCGTAATAATGGGGTGGTCGAACAATATGAAATCGTTATCAATTGAATCGACACCTGCCCAATTTTCCAACTCGAAACGCCAATTGAAGGGTAATATTTTCTTTTGCATGATAAATAGTCATCATTTTTTCGGTAAAGGTAGTTTTTTTCACCGGCTCGACAATTTTTCCGTCCATGATGGCAGAATGAGAATAGGCGCTGACGGTCATTCCGGCAAGAGAGGTCCTACGCACAATGGCGTAGTACTCCACTTCAGAAAAACGGACGCTGACGATTCGTTTTTTCTGTTGGGCGATGCCTTTTGGGGGACGTCCGCCTTTGCACTTATTTTATCTACTTCTTCCATTCAATTGTCGACCAACGGGAGCCTGTCCCGACCTCACGGCTAATAAATACCGGTTTGCGGTCTTCGAGCTTCGGAACGGACAGGAATGTCTGCCGGTATTCTCCTTTCTTTTATACAACAAAAAGTAAAGAATCAACATCGCTTTTTAGAATAAAAATATCAAAATGCAAACTAAGGGTCAGAATTGACAGAATGTCAAAAAATGGTCTTTTTTTTCTTTGATATTTGAGGCGAATTTTGGGCTTTTAACACGAAAAACGCAAGGATTTGCAGGTTTGGAAAATACAAAAAGACAGCAATGATGAGTTGAAAATTGAAAATTGGAAGTAGAGAGCGGGAATGATGCTCTACTATTTGTATTTTCCTTTCGATGGCTGCCATAACGTCATTGAGGCACTCAAGGGATTTAAGGGCATTTTAGATCTTAACAGATCTTAATATTAACCAAATAATAGCTAATATTAAAGACTATTCACAATTCATCCTCATCTCTTCGGGAAATCATTTAGATGATTTTAAAAATGATCTAAATGAAATTTCCAAATTATGCTGATGACGTCCGGAAATCATCTAAATGATTTCCCCAAAAGAAGCCGTCTTTCCAAAATATTTTTCCCAAATATTGACAAAAGCTTTACATATCCGTGAACTTTGGCCGATTTCGTCGAAACTCCGAATTTCTCGTAACACAAAAAAGCCCGTTTTCCTGACAATTTGTAAAGTATTTAACATAAATTATCAACATGCCAAAAAATTGAAACTGTGCAAAACCTGTGCAAATCATTTGCACTAAAAATGGCAGAAATGTGTTTAGGTGCTGGTTTGGTGGAGTTGTGCAGAATGGCCGGCAGGTGGTTGAAGTCACCTCTATCCGGCATTCCCGATTGGTGAATGTGCTTGAAGAGATTGTGACGCTGTCTTTCTTCATTCTCAATTAATTGTTACCTTTGCGCACCAAGGAGAATAAAATGGATAATGATTTTGATATAAGGGACAATCAGGTGCCTGAAAACGAGCGGGAATATGATAACGTACTGAGGCCGCTTTCGCTTAGAGATTTCAGCGGTCAGGCTAAAGTGGTGGAGAACCTGAAGATATTTGTAATGGCAGCCCGGATGCGCAAGGAGGCTTTAGACCATGTGTTGCTGCACGGTCCTCCGGGACTGGGCAAGACGACATTGTCTAACATCATTGCCAATGAGTTAGGCGTAGGTTTCAAGGTTACCTCAGGCCCTGTGCTGGATAAGCCGGGCGATTTGGCAGGGGTGCTTACTTCGCTCGAGAAGAATGATGTGCTTTTTATTGATGAAATTCACCGCCTTAGCCCTGTTGTGGAGGAATATCTCTACTCGGCCATGGAGGACTACCGGATAGACATCATGATAGACAAAGGCCCAAGTGCACGCTCGATTCAGATTGACCTTTCACCCTTTACGCTGGTGGGAGCTACTACGCGCAGCGGTTTGTTGACCAGTCCGCTCCGCGCCCGTTTCGGTATCAATATGCATTTAGAGTACTATGATATAGATACATTAACCAAAATTGTCCTGCGTAGTTCAGACATTTTAAATGTGAAATGCGAACTTCAGGCAGCTCGCGAGATAGCCTCGCGCAGCCGTGGTACGCCCCGTATTGCCAACGCATTGCTTCGCCGCGTACGTGACTTTGCCCAAGTGAAAGGCAATGGAGAAATTGATAAGGCTATCGCCTGCTTCGCCCTCGAAGCGCTGAATATAGATCGCTACGGATTAGACCAGATAGACAATAAGTTGCTGACAACCATCATAGATAAGTTCCAAGGCGGCCCTGTAGGCCTTACCACCATAGCTACCGCTCTGGGCGAAGACCCCGGCACGCTGGAAGAAGTATACGAGCCTTTCTTAATCAAAGAAGGCTTCATCAAGCGTACACCACGAGGCCGTGAAGTAACGGAGCTGGCCTACACCCATCTCGGTCGTACCCGCATTCCCGCCCAAGGTTTCTTATTTGATTAACGCAAAAGGAAGACGATGGCTGGAGGATTGAAGCGATTGGCTAAGGATACGGCGGTGTATGGGCTGAGCAGCATCATCGGGCGGTTTCTGAATTGGCTGCTGGTACCTATGTACACAAGGGTGCTGGTTGGGACAGGAGAGTTTGGAATCTATACGAACATATATGCCTGGGTAGCGCTGCTGCTCATTATCTTGACGTATGGGATGGAAACGGGGTTCTTCCGTTTTATCAATAAAAAGGAGGAACAGGATCCGATGCGGGTGTACAGCACTACGCTGTTTAGCATTGGGACAACTTCTATTCTTTTCCTTCTATTTGTCTTCGTATTTTTGTCTCCACTGAGCCGGGCGCTAAATTATGCCGACCATCCGGAATATCTTGCCATGATGCTGAGTGTTGTAGTGGTAGATGCTTTCTGCTGCATCCCTTTTGCCTACCTGCGTTATCAGGGAAAAGCGCTCCGTTTTATGTGGATTAAGCTCTTTTCCATCTTCCTGAATATTCTGCTGAATCTCTTCTTCTTTATCGTTTATCCGAAGATATACCATGAGAGTCCGGGAGTTGGCTATGCATTTTTTGCAAATGTAATTACTACGGCTGCTACCTTTCTGGTTCTGATTCCCGATATGATGCCTGGCTTGAAGTATAAGCCCGACCTTAAGTTGCTGAAGAAGATGCTGAGCTATTCCTTCCCCATCCTCTTGCTGGGGATAGCGGGGATATTTAATCAGACGGCCGACAAGATACTTTTCCCCTTCCTTTTTACCGATAAGGTGTATGCCAATGAGCAATTGGGTATATACGGCGCCTGCTTCAAGATAGCGGTAGTGATGGTGATGTTCATCCAAGCCTTCCGATATGCCTACGAGCCATTTATCTTTTCCCGGAATAAGAGCGACGATAGTACGGCCGCCTATTCTGTAGTGATGAAGTACTTCATCATCTTTGCCTTGTTTATCTTTCTGGGTGTGATGTTCTACATAGATATATTAAAGTACTTTGTGTCTCCGGCTTACTATCCGGGGCTTCGCGTGGTGCCGATTGTGATGCTGGGCGAGCTGTTTTACGGGATATATTTTAACCTTTCGCTTTGGTATAAACTAAGCGATCAGACGCGCTGGGGAGCCTATTTCTCAATCATCGGATGCGTAGCTACAGTATCCATCATCCTGCTGTTTGCGCCAACTTATGGATATATGGCTTGCGCCTGGGCTTCGTTTATCTGCAATTTGCTGATGATGTTGATGTCTTATTTTGTGGGGCAAAAGAAATTTCCGATATCTTATGATTTGAAATCTGCTTTTACTTACTTTGCACTCGCTACCGTATTGTATGTAGCAGGCATGTATCCTGCCATTGATTCAGAAGTCTTGTGCTTACTGTATCGCTCGGGATTATTGCTTGTATTTGTACTTTTCACCTTGTTTCAAAACAAAAAATTACTAATTAGAATAAAGAATAAGAAATGAATTTAATGAAAAAAATGTGGGTCGTGCTTCTGCTGATAGCCGTAGCAGGTCAGGTGTATGCCGATGAAGGCATGTGGATGTTGAAAGAACTGAACAAACAGAATCTGGCAAGATTGCAAGAACTGGGTTTCCTTAAGCCCTATGAAACGCTTTATAGTGAAACCAACCCAAGTTTGAGCAATGCCGTGGTTATATTTGGAGGCGGGTGTACGGGTATCACCGTATCGGAAGAAGGATTGATATTTACCAATCACCATTGCGGATTTAGCTCGCTTCAGCAGTTGAGTAGTGTGGAACACGATTACCTTAAAGACGGTTTTATCTCGCAAACCAAAGCCGACGAGTTGCCGGTACCGGGATTGAGCGTGCGCTATCTGCGTGAAACAGTAGACGTAAGCGACCGCATCAACTCGCAATTGGGTTCTTATGATAATGAATACGACAGACTGATGGCTGCCGACTCTATCAGCGAAGCTATCTGCGACTCGATTGGGAATAGCCCGTTTGTGACAGCAATGGTAGAACCTTTCTACGCCAATAATAAATATTATTTAGTTGTGTACGATGTGTATCGCGATGTACGCATGGTTTTTGCTCCTCCCAGCTCTGTGGGTAAGTTCGGCGGCGATACCGACAACTGGATGTGGCCCCGCCATACGGGCGACTTCTCCGTGTTCCGTGTTTACGCCAATGGCGAGAATAAGCCGGTAGAATATAGTACAAGCAATGTGCCGTACAAACCTGAATACGTAGCCGAGGTTTCGATTCAAGGCTATCAAGACAAAGACTTTGCCATGACCATTGGCTTCCCGGGCAGCACCAGCCGATACATCAGCTCTTGGGGCGTTGAGCAACGCATCGGGGATACCAATGCACCTCGTATTGAAGTGCGTGGCATCAAGCAAAATATATGGAAAGAAGCTATGCTGGCCAGTGATGCAGTTCGCATCAAATACGCTTCTAAATTTGCAAGTAGCTCTAATTACTGGAAGAACTCTATCGGTATGAACAAAGGATTGGCTAATCTGGACGTAGTGAATCGTAAGCGTGCCGAAGAAACCGCCTTCACCAACTGGGTAAACCAAGACCCTGCCGGGAAAGAAAAATATGGCGAGGTGATGAACTTGCTGGAAAGAGGATATACGGCTACTAATGATTTAAGCCGCAATTATACCTACATAGCCGAAGCTCTCGTGAGTGGAGCCGAAATTATTCGCTTTGCCCGCACGGTACGAAGCTTTGACGTCAAAGGCTCTACGCAGGAAGAATTGGATATCTTTCTGGAAGACCGTGTAAAATCTTTCTTCAAGGATTATGAGGTGAGCCTTGACCAAGCTGTTTTGCCTGCTATGCTCCAAATCGTAAAAGATAGGGTACCTGCAGAATACCTCCCGGATATCTATGCAAAGATTGATAAGAAATACAAAGGCGACTACCAAAAGTATGCCGACGACTTATTCAAGAAATCCCTGTTTACAAGCTACGACAACGTGGTGGAACTGCTGACGAATCCCAAGAAATATGCTAAATTAGAGAACGACCCGGCATCAGAGCTAAGCCTTTCCGTAGTACTCTCCGTCTTCGATTTGCAACAGCAGATGGCGCAGGCAAGCTTCGATATAGAAAAGGGCGAACGCCTCTACATGGCCGGTTTGCAGGAGATGCATCCCGGGAAGACCTTTTATTCGGATGCTAACTTTACCATGCGTGCCAGCTTCGGCTCCATCGGAGGTTACCGCCCCTACGACGCCGCTTGGTACGATTACTATTCAACCGATAAAGGTATCCTGGAAAAGGAAGACCCGACGAGTGACGAGTTTTGGGTACAGCCCGAGATACTGGATTTGATTCGCAGCAAAGACTTCGGCCCCTACGGCAATGGAGATGGCACGATGAACCTCTGCTTTTTGAGCAATAACGACATCACAGGCGGCAACTCCGGTAGCCCCGTCTTCGATAAGAACGCCCGCGTAATCGGTCTTGCCTTCGACGGCAACTGGGAAGCCATGAGCGGCGACATAGCCTTCGAGCCGGATCTGCAGCGTTGCATAGGCGTAGACATCCGCTATGTCCTATACATGATAGACAAATGGGGCAAATGCCCCCGCCTTATAAGCGAACTAAAGTTAGCCCGCTAAAAGAAAAAGGAGTGTGACCGCCAGTCACACTCCCTTTTCTTTCAGATATTGGATATTCACGAAGCCGAAAGAGCAGTCTCTTTTATTTGCATGCCTATTCCGTCATATTTCATTTTGGAATCAACATAATCGCAGACCTTTCTCGCTTGTTCTACAGCATCCTTTGCACTTTCAACAAATGCATTAGCAAACTCTTCTTTCTCGACTTCCGATTTTGACGCTATATGATTGCAGAATTTAACATCAAAATTCTCCCGTTGCTCCTCTGATTCCAGAGAAACAAATTCTTTCTTTAGCCTTTCTAATTCCTGTCTTGCAGTCATATTTATTATAATTAAAATTATGAAGCTTGTTTTCAAAGCATCATTTTATTCAATCGCTTATAGAGGTTTGACCCTTAGTTGTCTAAACATTCATTTACCTCTATTTCCCATTCATCTTTCGAAGTGAGTTGTTTTATATCATCTTCGTACCTGACTGGAAAGTATTCGTTCCTTTCTTCACTACCAAGCCCGGCGGCTCCGGCATCGGTCTCAGTATCTGCCGACAAATCATGACCCGCCATGGCGGCAATATCACTGTCTCTTCCACCCCCGAAACCGGCACCCTCTTCACTCTCCAATTCCTTTCTTGAGTAAATTACCTATTTGTAGGTATAAAATGATGTAAAGAATAGCTTAGAATAGTGATTGTGGGGGGAGGGTAAGTCCTTTACTTTTGCTGCGTTCTAATATACAAACATCTAAGATGAAACGCATCCTTATTTTCTTGTTTTTGTGTGGATTTCTCAGTGTAACTGGGACAGTCTCGGCACAATCTTCCCGCTTGCACATTGGTGGTTACGGTGAAGCAGTGGCTCAGCGTATGTTTTATAGTGACAACCCGGCGCGTTATTGGTATCCGGAGTCAAATAAAGATGCTACCCATGGGCGGTTCGACCTTCCTCACGTAGTCTTTTATCTTAGTTACGACTTCGGACATGGCTGGAAAGTTTCTACTGAAATTGAGTATGAGCATGGTGGCGCCGGCTCTACTTACGAATTAGAGATAGATGAAGCCGGCGAGTATGAAACCGAGATTGAGAAAGGGGGCGAAATAGCCCTTGAGCAGTTTTGGATAGAGAAAAGCTTTTCCAAGCAAGCTAATTTGCGGATGGGGCATGTTATTGTTCCTGTAGGGCTTACCAATCAATATCATTTCCCAACAGAGTTCTTTTCTGTGCTGCGTCCGGAGGAAGAGACTGCCATTCTGCCTTCTACCTGGCACGAAACAGGTATTAGTTTCTGGGGACGTACCGACAAATGGAGATATGAGGCTCAAATTATTGCAGGACTTGATGCGGAGCGTTTCAACGATGCGAATTGGATTCAGAATGGTTCTTCCTCTCCTTACGAGTTTAAAATTGCCAATCAATATGCAGGAGCGTTCCGATTGGATAACTACTCTGTAAAAGGCTTGAGGGCAGCCATAAGTGGATACTTTGGATTCAGCGCCAGAAACAGCCTTAAGTCTGATAGGTATGTGAATGCACAGGGAGAGCCTATTAACGGTTCCGTAACAATTGGCGCTTTCGATGCTGTTTACGACGACCATCACGTATTGGCACGCACCAATGTAGTATATGGGCATCTGGGCGATTCATACACCATCTCGAAAGTGAATAAGAAAATGCCTTCCGCAAGTCCATCGAAGCGCACCGATGTTGCCTCTGATGTGTTCAGTTGGTATGTAGAGGCAGGTTATGACGTCCTCTCCTTCTTTCCCGAACGCAAACAGCAGGATCAGAAATTATATGTATATGGTCATTACGGTTACTATAATTCCATGTACAAAACCGTTGAAAGTATTTCTGCCAAAGGATGGTGCGAGAAAACAATCTATAGCGCGGGACTTAACTACTTCCCTTTGAGGGATGTGGTAATCAAGGCAGAATATTCGTACCGCCAATTCAAAGCCCCTTATAATAACGAACCTACCTTGTCGTTAGGCATTGCTTATTCAGGACTCTTTATGTAATTGAATATAAACAAACAATATACTTACTAATAATGAATTATTATGAAAACTTTTTTAAGGAATTTTTCTTTAAGTGTGGCAGCAGTTATGTTATTTGGACTCGTTACTTCTTGTGAAAAAGACAATGGAGGAAAAGTAGATGACGAGACGAATAATGATGAAGAGTATAAGGCTGTTCTTGGCACTTACATCTCGTCTACCATTATCCCTACGTATAAATCTTTAGCCGAGGCAGCACTTGAAATGAGGGCAGCCAACGAAGCTTTGAAAAACAACCCTACCGATGCAAGTATGAAGGCTGCATCAGATGCTTGGATGAAAGCCCGTATTGCTTGGGAGATAAGTGAAGCTTTCCTTTTCGGCCCGGTTGGAGACCAGGCTTTGGATATAGACGGCCATATCGACTCGTGGCCCTTAGAGTTGGAAGAGATACAAGCTGTACTCAAAAACGGCGCCCTTGGTCTGACCGGAGAGAAAGCATGGGCAGAACTTGATCCCGAAGTGATTGGCTTCCATGTTACCGAGTACTTGCTTTACCGTGAAGGTAAAACGCGTCCGGTAAAGGATTTGACGAAAGCCGAGTTTGATTACCTCACCGCAGCGACCGATGCTCTGGTATGGGATTGTGTATTGGCGTATGTAGCCTGGGTAGGTGAAGGTAGTGTGTCTGAAGAAATGAAAGCGGTATTCAATGAAAACCCAGATGTAGTGAAACACTTGAAGGACAACCCTGCATACAACGACTTCGCCAAAAAGCTCGCTCCCAAATCGGAAAACGGAAACTATTCATCCTGGGGTGACGCCTTGAGTGAGATAGCCGTAGGAGCTGCCGAGATAGCAGGTGAAGTAGGAGCTACCAAGATTTTAGAGCCTTATAATAAAAAGAAGGTAGAAGATGTGGAATCATGGTATAGCTGGCATTCGTTAGACGATTATACAAATAATATACGAAGCATCAAGAATGCTTATTTGGGAGGCATGGGTGATGACTCACGCAAGTTCACGTGTTTAAGCGCCTGTTTAGCCAAGGTAAATCCGCGATTAGACAAGGATATCACAGCTAAGATTGAAGAATGTCTTACTAAAATTCCAGCTATGGGCAAAGGGGGATTCGCGTTCTACGAAGTAGTGCGCGACCAGATAAACCGCACGGAGGTAGAAGCCGCATCAACCGCTTGTGTAGAATTGCAGAGGTTGTTTGATAAAGTTCCGGAAATATTAGATTAATATAAAATGAAAAAGAATAGTTTGGTTTATAATGCCATAGGGTTGCTGCTACTTACAGCAACCGCTTGTTCGGATGATCCGGGTTTAGAACCTGATGACAGTAACAAAAAAGAGTATGGCGAAGAATGGTATACCGGCGGGAAGGTCGGCACCATATTCAATTCCTCATCCAGAGCTTACAAGCAGCCGATGGATATTATCAATGACGACCCTGTGCTATACAGAGCCTTTATGCGTGGTGAAGAAATGGCAGGCAAGAGTTATGTCTCAGCCGAAGGTACGGGCTATTCAGGTCTCGGCCCGGCCTATATCCGTAAGTCGTGCATTGCCTGCCATCCCAGTTATGGCGGACATAGCCAGCGGGTGGATAAATTTGATACTTCAGACAGTCGTAACGGCTATCTGCTGATGATTTACGATCCAACCTCTCCAACAAATGCTTTAGCCTCAAAGTATTTTACGGGTATGACTCAGACGCGAGCTGTATCTCCCTTTAAACCGCCTATCGATGAATCAGGCGTAGACCTCCAATGGAAACAGTATGTAGACGAGTACGGTAATAAGTATGAAGATGGTACGCCATACAGCGCCGGAACATCTTACGAAGGCACGCTTATCTATCCGGTAATAACCGTAGCGCAGGATGCTATCCTGTTCAAGGATTTTGATATGAGCAAACACGCTGCTTCAATTGAAGCAACTATCGGCATCTATGGAGTCGGTTTGCTTGATGCCATCTCAGACGAGGACTTAAGGGCACAGTGGGCCGAAGAGCAAGAACGCGGCTATGCGATGGGGAAAATTGGCGCCGATATAGATGAAACAGGTCTCAACCCCTACTTCCCCGGCAAGCACCCCGGACGCTTCACCTACCTCCTCACCCGTGCTACACTCGATAATGGCCCGGGAGCCAATGCTCTCTGGAACATAACGAATGTAACCCGCCCGGAACGTACCTATAATTATATCACCGATGAATATGCCAAGGTGATGTCTGAAGATACAGAGGTACAGAAAATTTTGGGACTGAGTGCGAAAAATATCTTCGATAATCTGACATCGCGTGAGCTTAAACCTGAGATGACGCAGCAAGACTTTGAAGACTTCATGGTTTGGCATCGCGGTATAGCCGTACCTGCCGCTCGTAATTTGGATGATGAAACCGTACAACACGGTCGCGATCTTTTCTACGACGCCAAATGTACAGCTTGCCATCGCCCCTCGTGGACGACTCGTAGCAACTACACCCCGATGCCGGCTCTCTCCAACCAAAAGATATTCCCCTATACCGATTTGCTTCGCCACGACCTCGAAATGAAGGAACCGGGACGTGTCCAGGTATGTCGCACTACTCCCTTATGGGGACGCGGACTGCTGCAAGTAACCTCCGGCCATACCGATATGCTTCACGACCTGCGTGCCCGCAACTACGAAGAAGCCATCCTATGGCATGGAGGAGAAGCCAAATTAGCTAAGGAGACCTTCCGCAAAATGTCGAAAGCCGACAGAGAAGCCCTCATCAAATTCCTCGGCGCCATTTGATATATTAAGTCTTAATATTATATCCCCTCCATAGGCCACACAAAAGGCTTTGGAGGGGATATTTTTTAATTATCAACTCGCTCACTCTTTTCTGCAAAATCCAAAATAAAAGATATAATTACACGAATAATCACTTTCTTTAGCGGATTGTTAAAAGGAATGCCTACCTTTGCAGCGCCAAACCAAAAGAGTTCATTAAAAAAGACCGGATATAGATATAAGACCGGCAATATAAATTAAAATTAATTACATGACATTTAAAGAGTTAAACATTATAGAGCCTATATGGAAGGCTCTGAACGAAAAAGGATATACCATCCCAACCCCCATACAACAACAAGCAATCACCCCGGTACTGAACAATCGCGACATAATGGGATTGGCACAAACCGGTACCGGCAAAACTGCCGCCTTTGCAATTCCCATCATACAGATGTTGTATCTGGGACAGAAAACAAACCCTCAAAAAGGTATCAAGGCACTGATTATTACTCCTACACGTGAGTTGGCTATCCAGATAAGTGACTGTATCAACGAGTATGCCAAATATACCAATATAAGGCATACCGTAATATTCGGCGGAGTGAAACAACAGGCGCAGACGGATGCACTTCGTAAAGGAGTAGACATACTGGTTGCTACCCCCGGTCGTTTGCTCGACCTGATGAATCAGGGATTTATCAATTTGGATTCGGTTCGCCATTTTGTGCTCGACGAAGCAGACCGTATGCTCGACATGGGTTTTATTCATGACATCAAACGCCTGCTTCCCAAGCTTCCGAAGCAAAAACAGACGCTGTTTTTCTCGGCAACGATGCCTCCGGCCATTGCCACGCTTTCGCAATCCATGCTGAACCGCCCTGTACGGGTAGAAGTAGCGCCCACTTCATCAGTGGTAGACAGCATTGAGCAGCAAGTATATTACGTCGAGAAGCAAGAAAAGAATAACCTGCTGATTCAACTGCTGAATGAAAAGCGGCCTCAATCAGTCTTGGTCTTTTCGCGTACCAAACACGGAGCTGACAAGATTGCCAAGCACCTTTGTAAAGCAGGTATCGGCAGTGAAGCCATCCACGGAAACAAATCCCAGAACGCTCGGCAGCGCGCCCTTACCAACTTCAAGAGCAACAAAACTCAAGTTTTGATAGCCACAGACATAGCTGCCCGTGGCATAGACATTAATCAGTTGGAATTAGTCATTAATTACGACTTACCCGAAGTGCCCGAGACCTACGTTCATCGTATCGGTAGAACAGGCCGTGCCGGTAACGCTGGAACAGCCCTATCCTTCTGTGCACAAGACGAACGCCCCCTGCTCAAAGACATCCAGAAGCTAACAGGTTTAAGGCTACCGGCCATACAATGCCCGGTTTGTAGCCGTTGATTCCTGAGCCGTCATTTTATGCCGGATTGAAAGCCGGGGTATAGATACAATTCCTATATTTGTGCAAAAATCACTAATAGTTGAAAGTATGCACAAATTTATTACCTGTTTAATTCTTATTTGTCTGTTTACCGGGAGTGGTTATGGACAACAGCGTTCATCCAATGATTTCATTGTCATTAAAGATGGACAATTCATTCGCGACGGAAAGCCGTATTATTTTATCGGAACAAACTTTTGGTATGGTCCTATTTTAGGTACGATCAGTGATTATGGGAATCGTGACCGGCTGGTGAAGGAATTGGATTTTATGAAAGCTAACGGTATAACCAATCTTCGTGTATTGGTAGGAGCCGAAGGGCCTGAAAATGTACGCAACCGCATCATGCCTACACTACAAAAGCAACCCGGAGTGTATGAAGATTACCTCTGGGATGGTCTTGACTTCTTTATGAACGAAGTAGGCAAACGCGATATGACCGTGGTTTTGTTCCTGACCAATAACTGGGATTGGAGCGGCGGATATATGCAGTACCTCACTTGGACAAAAGCCGGTACGCAAGCCGGTGACGGTACGAATGACTGGATGAACGTAAGCCGTAATGTAGGAGACTTCTATAATTGCGCCGAATGTCTGAACCTGCTGAAGAAACATATTTCTACGGTTGTGAACCGCACGAATGCGTACACAAACCAGAAATACACCGAAGACCCCCACATCTTATCCTGGCAGATAGCTAACGAACCTCGTCCCATGAGAGCCGGAAAAGATCGGTTCGCAGAGGTGATTAATGAAATTGCTTCTTACATACATAGTGTGGATAAGAATCACATGGTATCCACAGGTTCTGAAGGCGAAATGGGTAGCGGAAATGATTACGAATTGTTTGAACGTGCTCATGCCTATCCCAGTATCGATTATCTGACCATACATCTATGGCCGAAAAACTGGAGATGGCTGGATGAGAAAGATATCGCCGGTTCACTGCCCAATATCTATGCCAAAACAGACGAATACCTCGGCAAGCACCTCGAGATAGCTGCTCGTCTGAAGAAACCGCTCGTGCTGGAAGAATTTGGTTTGCCTCGTGACAACCACCAATATGTACTCTCTGACCCTACCACCAGCCGCGATACATTCTATAGCTATGTATTCAATAAGCTCAAGACGAGTAAGGAGAACAAGTCGCTATTTGCCGGCTGTAACTTTTGGGCATGGGGAGGTTATGCCCGTCCAAGTGACGACAACATCATTTGGTGGCATGTAGGTGACGACTATATGGGTGACCCGGCCATGGAAGAACAAGGTCTCAATTCCGTATTCGATGCCGACACAACCATCCCCGTTATTTCATCATTCGCAAAGAACTTGGAGTAGCAGTCATTTAACCCCGCTATAAAAATCCCCATGCCGTCATGTCGAGCGTAGTCGAGACATGACGGCATGGGGATTTTTTGGGTCGATTCCCTTCTTTAAACAGTTCAATTTCTAAGGCTGTCGGTTGGTGTTACAACGACGGGAGGAGTTACCGGTGGCTCAATGACAGGCGTCTCTTGTTCGTTTTTATATTTGCCCTCTGCTTTCACTTGTTGGATGAATTTATTCCATTCGGGTTCAATCTTTTTCATGTTTTCATCCCTGACTCGTTGTAAGTCCTCAGAATTACTCCAATTACGTATATTTGGATATCCATCCTTTATGTAAAACTTGTTTTCCATGACGCTATAATAGAAAACCGGACTGTTTGTAAGGTAGGAACTAAAATCATTTATGTAAATTAAAGAAGAAAATAGAAATTCATCACCGATATAGAAATTGATACTCCTGCCATGAAAAAGGGGTATTTTGGTGCTGATTGCCATATTATCAGTGAATCTTATCTCTTTTGAAGATTCATTTACCCACAGAATATTGTCGCCGGTAAAAACAACGGATTCTTTGTTTTCATCACTTCGCGTAGTCTCTGATTGAGAAGTTTTAGCGATTATCTTTGATGAGCCGGTTGTAGAATTATCCGGTTCATCACTCTTGTTACATCCACTTAGTGTCATGCAAACAGTTGCTGTGAATAATAAGATTACTTTTTTCATATACTTATTTATTAATGTGTTAAATAATATCTAATAAAATTCAACGGTTCGTTTTTCCCGTTCTTCCTTTTTAACAGATGAACGTCTTTCGCTTTGCTTGATGCTTCCACTTGTAAATCGAAAGCTTACTCTTAGGAACAGCATATTATTATATGTCTTTAAATTAAGACTGCTTTTCTCTTTATAAAGAGAAGTTTCCATTTCTTTCAATTGGTTATATCTGACTCCAAGAGGAATGAGCGGTATATAGGAAAGCATTACCGAAAGCCTTTCTTTCGTAAAGGATTTGTTTAGTGTAATTAACCAATTATCCTTATCCAGCATCTGATAGCCTTGTGAGAATATATTTTTTCTCATATTTCTATAATAACCAAACTGTACACCTGCTAAGTGAATGGGATGGTAATACATTAGCTCCCCATGGAAAAGCCATCCGTTTACGCTGTTCATTATTCCATTATTTCTGGCTTCGCTATGATAGAAAGTTGCATCGCTTTTCAAATGCAGGTATTCTCCTATAGCTTGTTCATATCCGGCTTGTATACCATATTCTTTGGTATCTATATTGCTGAATGTGCGATACAGTTTATAATCATTTTTCATATAGGTTTCACTGATATCATCCTGAATAAAGCTATACCTTGGCGTGATTGTTAGTTTATCCCAAAAGGACAATCGGGTGGATACGGTATGTTTGATAGCTGATTTTAAATCCGGGTTTCCTATTTGTGTCAAGAATGTATCAATAACCATTGTCATCGGACTCAGTTGATAGAGGATGGGGTAATATTGATTTGTACTATAGCTCATGTTTATATTTAGTGTTCGGCTTGGCTTATAGTTTAGTTGAATATATGGTAGGATATAGGTAAAATGGTTTACTTTATCTCTGTTATGTGTTCTTCCATATTCTATCCCTGCTCCCAGTTTAGCATTTATTTTCGCTGAAGGATTATATGTAAGATAAGCAAATGCGTGATTGTGGTATTCTGTATAATCAAGAAAACCTCGTCCGCTACTACTACCAGAACCATATTTACGCCAGATATTAGAATAACCGGCATCCAAGAATGTTCGAGGAGACAATTGATAGCTCATATCCATGTTGAAAACCGAATGATGCTTATACTCATTATACAAGTCACCTACTTCATAGTTCATATAGTCATTTTGATTGTATTCGTTTTCTATATCGTTATAATAATAATTGTAAGTGAAATCACCATTTAGACGAAAACGGTTTGTTAATTGTCCCTGATAATACAGAGTAGCAGATGCCATATTATCTTTTGTGTTATTTTTAGTTGTATTCTTGATTATGCCCTTAGATACGTTATTCCATACATTCATTTTTTGCATCGTATAAATCCGTTCGGTATAGGTATTTCCTTCCGAATAATCACCCTGAAAAGAAAGTGTTTGATTGTAGGCTAAATGATAAACAAGGCCTCCGTTCAGATTATTGTTGTGATATTTGTACAGATCATTTGGATTATCGGTCGTTCTTTTATCTGATAAGAGTTCCACTCCATCATACGTTAATTCTTTTGACACAGGCATGTTCCATCTATCCCGATTATAGGAATAAGTACCATAGAGATTGATTTTGTTAGTGGCATGAGTAATCCCTACAACAGGCCGTTCCTCTGCCATCCAATCCTTTCCGTTTGTACCTGAAGGATTTATTGCAGATGTGTTTGAAACATAAATATCATAGCCTGTGTAATTATCCTTCATGATAATATTAATAATAGACGAGTAATTTTCGGATAGATATCGACCTGATAGTTCATATACAATTTCAATCTTGCTGATTCGTTGAGGGGCGATTGTCCGTATATATTCAGGAGGTTGTTGCATACCATCTACAAGCAATAGTACAGAAGTCTGGTTGCCTACATATATCGTATTAGATGTTTTATCAAAGCGTACACTTTGTATCTTATCTAATAATTCCTGCGTATTCATTATGCCTTTACACATTTGTGTTGTTATTTGGTAGATAATACGATCTATCTTATACTGAATTCTGTTGGCCGAAATAATTGTCTCTTGCAAAATATTATCTGCCGTAGATAGAGGAAATATCCCTAATTCTCCATCCATAGTATGAATATCCTCCACAAGCGTTTCATATCCGATAAAGCTGATTCTAATTGTTTGTGGTATTTGAGAGGGCGTTAGATAAAAGGAACCTTCATCATTACTGGCTCCTACTGCTGTAACGTGATTCTCGGAATCAATAAGAGAGATCGTTGCATAATTTAATGCTTCTTTTGTTTGACTGTCTATAACCTTTCCTTTGTAAACGAATCCCTGACCCCCATCTTTTATATTAAATCGTTCTTCTTCTGCAAGAATAAGGATATGTCTACCGTTTATTTTGTACGAAAAGGACGATTTTTTCAGCATATATGAGAGTGCATCCTTTAAAGTTGTTTTTACAAATACGTCAGGGATTGATCTCTTTTTCGACAAATCAATCTTTGAATGATTGTATGCAACGGTATAGGGTGTTTGCTGCTCTATTTGTTTAAAGAATTGTTCCATTGTAATACTATCTCCTTTAATTGATAATTTTTGCGCTATTGTATAATAGGGAATAAAAAGGAAAATGACGTATATTACTTTTCGGATTAGCATACCTTATTTTACTTTATTATTAGTTATCTGAAATGTATAGCCGCTTATATCTTTTAATATCGCTAACATTTCTTCTAAGCTCTCTTTATTGACGTATTTCACGGAATAGTGATCTGTTAAAGACATAGCTTTATCTGTTTCGATTGTAACGTTAAACCTACGTTCGATGCCTAATACTATGTCTTGTAATGAAACGCCCTCGAATACTAAATTCCCATTTCTCCAATCTGAACTGTTTTCCGCATCCACTTCGCTAAGTTGTAAACTATTCCTCCTTTTATTATATGTAATCTGTTGCTTGGGAACTAATATTTGTGATTGCTTGTTCTTAGTTACTACTTTTATTTTTCCGCTATTTAATGTAGCAATCGTATTGTCTTCATCCGAATAAGATTTCACATTAAACGCTGTTCCTAAAGCCTCAACAGTAAGCTTGTCCGTTTCAACGATAAAGGGTCTGGCAGTATCTTTAACAACCGAGAAGTAAGCTTCTCCTGATAATTTAATATGGCGATTACGATTATCAAACCCTGCCTCATATCGAATCTCGCTTCCAGCATTTATCCATACGGACGAACCATCGGGTAGCGTCACTTGCCTGCTTTCACCATAGGGCACAGATACTTTTACAATAGATTCATTGGGATGGATGGTCTGAAAATAGAAATATCCTCCGGCCATCATTAATATAGGTATAAGTACGGCAGCAATACGGAGTAATTGCCGACGTAAAGGAATAGTTTTCCGGGTGTCATCCATTTTAATCTTAGCTTTTACAGATGCTAAGGAAGCGTACGTTTTTTTATTCACTTCGGCCGGTAATGAATCCCAATAGTCTTCCAACAATTGGTTTTTCTCTGATACAAATTCTTCATCAATCAGCCAACGTTGAATCTTTTCTTCCGTTTCCGGCAAGTGTCGGTGACGAATGAATTGCGTAATAATTTTTGCTATGTATTTCTTCTCCATCGGATGTCTTACATTTACTATATATACAACTATGAGGGAAGAAACTCCCGACTAAACTGTATTTTTTTCCAATAGCTTAGGCGAAAAAAAGCAGAGAAAGTGAAATTATCTTACGTATCTCTTTTAGTACCAAGCTTATATTGTTTTCCACAGTCTTTTTGGATAGATTTAGTAAGGAGGCTATTTCTTCGTTAGTCAATCCTTTATTCCTGCTGAGTTGGTATATAGCTCTTCTTTGTTCCGGCATTTGACATAGAGCCATTTCTATCAATAATTCAATTTCTTTGGCAAACATCAGTTCTTCCGGACTGGCATATACCTCTGTTTGTACCGGTTCCTCCATATAGGGAGTTTGTATAAGTTTGTGTTTAAGAAAATTGCAAGTGGTATTCCGGGCTACAGTGTATATAAACGAATTAAACGAGTACCGGGTATCTAACGATTCATGGTTTTCCCACAGCTTGACAAAAACATCCTGCGCTAACTCTTCTGCTTCGCTTTCCGACTTGATAATTCCCGTAATGAAGCGTTTAACTTTTTCAAAATACGCAACGAATACAGCATCAAAAGCCTTGTGCTCACCTCTCTTCAAAGCTTCAATCGTTTCTATCGTAATTATTGTATTCATTATTTTGAAGTTAGTAATTGCTGCAAATGTAGTTTTTTTACAGCAATACTAACATCTTACTTTCCTTCTTTCTACCTGTTGCTGTTTTTCGTCTCATTTAGAGGTTCCCATGTTACCGTATTAGGTCTGGTATATAGGGCGTGGAGTGCCTCGGGTGTATTGGCTCGAGGCCCTGTAAAGCCGGACCATATCATGAACCAGGCAAATTTGTTCTGGGTTTCCAGCGTTTCGGGTGTAGGTACATTGCCAATCTCGCCCAAGGCAATCAGCTTTCCTTGTCCTAAGTCTATCAACTGATCATGGTGGCTTTGTTTCCAGTCGTTATTGTAAATATCGGTAGCCAGGGCATCGACATAATCTACACCGGGGAAATACAAAGCATAATCGTAGGCCGAATCATCAGGGATATCACGTGGACCATTGGCATTCCATACCCATATCAGATTATCCAAGTGATGATAATTCACGTAACGGTCGTACATCATCTTCCATAGTTTGGCAAACCCATTCTCGCCTTTTCGATCTCCCCACCAAAACCATTCGCCGTTCATCTCGTGATAAGGGCGCCATAGTACGGGGATATTCCTATCCTTGAGTTGTTTCAGGTATCCGGCCACTTCGTCTACTTTTGCCAGCCATCCGTTGTGCATATCCGTACCAGGCGTGGTCAGTTGTTGCCATTCCTCGTCTGAAAATTCGCCTTGACACTGGGTCTTGAAGATAGTAGGGCCTTCATCCAAAGGCCGTTGAGAATGCCACATCATCGTAATAATATGCCCCTTTTCAAACTCTTCGATGGCATGATTGATTACGGTTTGCCTTTCCCAGCCCATATCACCACCCCATATCAAAGGAACTTTACCGGATGCCTCGAGGATACGATCCCTGTCTTGCTCATACGATTCCGGGCGCATCATCTGGAATTCGTTATGATGCTGTGCAGAAATAATCTTCCCATCTTCTACCGATTTATACAACCTGTCGAGCAAAGCCTTAGCCTCAGGCGTAACATTCGAATTAACCGGTGCGGGGTATTTTGACTTCGTACTACAAGAAGCCAGCAATAAACACAAACAAGTGATTAAGAATAATTTTGTCTTCATGATATATAATTTAAAAGGTTAGCGAGTAGACATACAAAAATACAACAATACTTATAATACAGCAAAGATTTCATCAAATTAAAGGCAACTCAGGCAATAACTATTCTCCATTGCAGAAACATGGCTTTTTTTGGGGTAAATACCTTGATAAGTTTTATAAGAAGCCGTTATCTTTTCTTCGTTTGACAGCTGTCGAACAACTGTTTGACGAGTATCGGATAGCTATTCGACTGTTGTCAAACAGCTGTTCGACACTTGTCAAACGATGAAAAAGACCCAATATCTGCAAAAAGTTTATATAAGAGATTCTTAAAAAAATGCTGATGAACACACACGGGTTATATATATCTTCCGGTAAAGAGAATGTGAACGAAGAGCGATTGAGGGAGCCGCCTTTAAGTACAAGGGTGACACAAGCGAGATTCAGGGCATAAAGTTTGAAAAGAACGGTCATGAGTTTAGCGGTTCCAAGGTTGACTGGCAATTCAGTTATTCAAAGATTGATTACCAATTGTGCATGAATAACAGGATGCAGGAAGCGCACACGCAGCAATTCCAACAAAAGATAACTAAAGGGAATCTATTAAACAATGCCGAAACAACGACCTAAAATATCTGTATATCAAAATGTTAGGTGCAACTACTGAAGAAAAGTATTGACAGTCTCGAAAATCAGTTTAAATATCGAGATAGCATTATAATCATCCGAAAGCAAGTAGAGAGCTACGAACAATTGGTTAAAGAACAGGCAGAAAAGATTGAAAGGGTAAGGCTGAATGTGAAAGAAGCAGAAAAGTTACAGAAGGAAGTCAATAGGGTAAAGAGAAAATGATACGAACAACTTATTTCTGGTTTTCTATCACAAATTCTAAATTTATTTGTATGCTTGCAAACCCACCTCAAAAAAAGCACCCCAGAGAGAAAAAAGGTAATCCAATAGAAATCAGCAGATTTGTCTTCGGTTGGCTTCCGTTGCCAATTGGCTAAAAAGCCGTTTTCGGCATAAAAAAGCAAACGTTCCGTTTCTTAACTATGCACCGAAAACGCAAAAACGGATAAAACGGCGTAATCATCTGATTCATTGGTGACAACTTCACCATTGTGCACTCCCCTGCAAGCAGTAAAAAAGCAAATTATTGTGTATTCAGGAAGACTTTCCGTTACGAATGCGTTACCTGTTTTTGACAGGCAGCAACTATTCAAACAGCGGATTTTCCCCTGAAAGAGAAAGATTTCAGAAGGATTTTAGGATTCAGGAAGTGTCCTGTTGGTTTTATGTCTGAATTACGTTTCTTATTCACTGAATCACAATAATTTGCATATCATTGATTAGCTGGCTGCAAGTTGCTTCCGTTGTCCAATCAGATGATGGTGTTCATGTTAAAATCATCATTTAATTTTGCAGTTGGAATTAAATACCAACGGGCAACCGTTCCGCCTGCCGCAGAAGTCCGCCAGCGATGGCGGATTTTATTGTCGATAGACAATAGCGAGAAGTGTTTTTGTCAGCAAAAAAGACTGACAAAGCTTCAAGCAACTAATAATAAAGTAGTTATTGTATTTAGTTTAAGGTATTTGGTAATGATTTGGAAACCTATAATTCTCCATAATTTGCTTAGTATTTCATAGCTTTTTCAAATAACTCTATGCTGCAAAGATACTCAAAAGTTTCATATATATATCTTGGTTTAATCAAAATGCTAAAATTATTGAAACTTTCTATGTCAAGAACTCTACAAAATTTATTACTGCAAAAATAAAACTCAAATAGCTTATTTTATTATAAATACTCATAAGCATTGAATTTATAGTTTGTTTTAAATTGAATTATTTTTGAACACCATTTAGAAAGTAAAATATCTATTTCATTAACATTTGTTGGAGAACCAATCAAAACTCCTTTAACTAATCCATTTTTGTCAATTATTGGGCAACCACTAGCTCCGTGTCGCGATTTTCCTGATAGAGTAATGCAATTATTATAAAAGAATTGTGGGGGAACATCTTCTCTATTCATTACGTAGTGGCTTGGTAAATCAGAGATTAATGCATCAGACTGTAGGACAGTCATATTCTCTGAATGTAAAACAATTTTATCTAAATCTTGTAGGCAGGAAAAATCTGAACCATAATTATTAATTGGCTTGGTATTTAGACATGCATATAATGTCAAATCCTGCCCTATAGTAGGTCTCCTTCTATCTAAGACTAAGTATGAAATACTATTTAAATCAAGTAATCCTACTGCAATGTCAATGTACTCAGGTCTTTTTTGTTCCCAAATATTTAATGACTTATACCAAATATGCTTGAATTTAATAAGCATCTGAGTATCATATGTAAAGAAAGCTCTAAAATTATCGATATCAACACGATTGCAAATTTCTTTATTTCTAAAAGTATGTCCAACACTAATAAACAATCCATTATTAGCAACAAGAAAACCTGTTGCGGTATGAATTACAATATTTTTATTAATATCGTGATAAAGTATAGAAAAAACAGAATTTAACATACTGAACATTTAAAAATAATGAATAAATTCATAAAGTAAGTTTAACCAATAGATGAGTTATCTGTGAAAAATAAATATTTATTTTATAATTATAAAAGTCCAAATCCTTGTTTAATTTTAAAAATAACTTCTTTATGATTTCTCTCTAAATCAATAACCCTCCACATGGGATAATCATTATAAATTCGTATAGAATTAGCAAAAACTTCAATGTTCTTTTTAAAGTACTTATCCTTCTTATCAGCATAATCTTTGTTGCTTTGAGAGGAATTTTTTCGTCTGGAAATGAGTACTAAATTACCTAACTTATTAATCCATTCCGAATGCTGTATATCGGAATAATCAATTTTCCATTGGCTATCAATGGCTGGATTTTGAGGTAGAATATGCTCAATACTAATTGTTTCTGGTACATTAAACTGAGATGTATGTCCATGATATAATAAATCAAGTTTTAGTAAAACATACTTTGCAAATCTTCTGCCATATATATTGTTTTCAAGTACAGTTATCAAATCATTTTCATCTAATATCAAGCTCTTGTTTTGTAATACGTCATTAGAAGTTTTAGCATCATCAATTGCCTGAATAATTGCATTTACATTTTCTATTCTTGTTGTTGGAGAACAACCAATCAACCAATCATTGGCGAATTTATTGTCTAAAGCTTTTACAAATAATATCAATTGATTTGTTTTAAATTTATCGTAAAAACGCAACAAAGGTGCTTTCCAATAGTCAGCCTCAAATCCTTTTTCCATTAAGTATAGATAGTTGTATAGTTCAAAATTGCTTGATGAATCATAGTTTTCCTTATCGAATAATTGCTCATAATGCTTTTTGTATTTATCAATAAATTTGAATGTGTCTTCTCCTTTTTGTAGCAAAGGAGGGCATTTTGTATATGTTTTTGTATTTCTGTCAAAGCTTTTTGGATTATAAATGTTTTCTTCAAATTCTTTGAGTAAACTAACAACCGCTTTTTGTTTTACTAAAATTGTCCTTATGTGTGAAAGGAAAGCATCGAAATCTTCGGAAAAATAGCTTTCTGTTTCTTCCCATTTCTTTGCCCACTCTGTACGTTTTTTACTATCTTTAATTTGTCCTAAGTTATCAGCCTTAATTATATCACAATTGCGTAATTTAACACCTCGACTATTCATTACTGTAAATAGTCTAAAAGCATCTTCTAAGTCATCTGCAGACACATATATCATTAAAACATTTGAACGTAAATAAGGAAAAAAATCATCAACATTATTATTTTCAAAATACTCCCTAATTGTCAAAATAGCTTTTGACATATTCTTAATAGAAATATCTTCTTCAGGATTATCTATTTTTAATCTAAGTTCATTTATTTTTGTTGTTCCATTTTCTTCCTTTACAAACTCATTGACAAAATCTTTAACTTGCTCTCTAATATCGAATACAATCCGAAGCCTTTCAGGAATATTATCATCAGGATTCGCCATCTGATAAATAGTTTCATGACAAGTTTTTAATCTCACATTGTTCATTATTGGTGTTAAATCTCGAACTACAGCAGTAATCAAAAACAATGTTGTCAATCTTTGCTGCCCATCGAGAAGGTCAAATTCATCATATTTTGTAGTTCCTTCTTCTTTTGTGGTTTTTTTTAAAACCATAGAACCTAAAAAATACTCAGAGTCACGGTTTGAATTTCTTGCCTGCATTACATCATCAAGTAATTCCGTTACTTGGTCTTTATCCCATACATATGGTCTTTGATATTCAGGAATTCGATACCATTTAGTAAAAACGTCTTTTATAAGTAATTTGTCACTTTCGATTTTTTGTGCCATAAATTTATTTTTATACGCCTTTTGCAGGACTGGTTGTTTGTAGCTCTACGATAATCACAAACGCTAATTGGCAGGAATAGTATAGTTTATATCATAAAAATCAAGTTGTAAGATATCAGATACTTCCTATTGCTGTATTAGCGAAACAAAGATAATGATTAATTGTTTACATCGTCATTCCATTATGTTTATTTTGAAGTTCCGTTTTATGTTTCGGTTTGACATTAATACCGATTGCCTTTTGGAACTCTTGATACTTCTGTCTGAACCAGTTAGTGTCGCTCATTCCATCAATGGTAAGTCTCAGCCTTCCCTGCTCTGTTGGGTGCTGCTTGATTTCGGCAACGGAGTGTTCAGTTTCAAATTTCTGCTTATGTTCAGGAGAATACAGGATACCATTAAATGCAACAGGTTTCATTTCAAGTAAAATTTTAGTCAGGCCTTCGGAGAAGCCTAAGAGCCTGCAAAGGTTCTCCATCCGAAGCAGCTCCTTGATATGGGGGAACAGGTCGTGAATCTTTTTGAGTTCCTGCTTCAACTTGTCCATGGCGGTTTCATGCTCCTGCTGCTGAATCTGGATGCTCCGATTCAGGTCTTTGACTTCTTGGCGGAGTTCCTGGTTCTCGGCTTTAAGGCTTTCTATCTCCTGTTGCTGTACCCTGACTTTGGAAGTGCCGATAATGGAGCCAATACCCCCGATGAGGGAACTACCCACGTCGGCGGCTGTGCTTTTCAACTTTTCGGTCTTGAGTTGTCCCCTTACCTGCCTGAGTGCCTCCTGCGTTTCATCCAACTCGGATTCTTTCTCCTCCCTGAGTGCCTTGGCAGCTTCGTATTGTTGTCGGGATTCTTGTTCCTGCCGGTTCAGTTCGTCAATAGCCTGCATTTTTGCATCCTCAAGCTTGAGCAGGCAGTCAATGTTGTCCTCCAGACCTTCATTTTTGACATACAGCTCCCTGTAATACTCCTGCGTGTTGACATGCCTGGCTTCCGAGCCTGCTATGCCACGTTGCAACCCATAGGCCTGCATCCGCTGGGCGTAGCTGTCCTGATAGCCTTTCAGCCTGTCCCTCGCCATCACATCATCTGCACAGAGGCGGGCTGCACCGGGGTTCTTCTTTCGATACTTATTTTTCCCGTCTTCCTGTCTGCTTGCTTGGGCTTTTCTTCTTTCACCGGAAACAACGGGAACAACCGTGGCATGGATGTGCGGTGTCTTTTCATCCATGTGCAGGACAGCAGAAACGAGGTTGTCGGCACCGAATGTTTTCTTTAGCCAGTCAAGATTGTCGGCACACCAGTCTTCCAGCCTGCCGGATTCCTCAATCCGTTTCATGTCCTCCGAGGTTCCAGAGAGCATGACGCGGATAGCCCGCACCTGGTTCTTTCCAACCTTGCGGGTTATTCCTGCCGTGTCTATACGGTGCTGAATCGCCCCGGTGCGGTTCGCCACCCCTTCGGGGAATTCCATCAATTCCCGATTCAGATGGGTACGTTTCTCATCTGCATTTTTTGGATGGATTGTCCGCTCGATGTGGGCGGACGTTCCTGCATCGTTGCCCGATGCCTTGTTTAAATGAAGTACGACAAATCCCATATACATCTATTTTTGGATTATATTTTTTATTTCATCGGCTCCGTCAGGAGCCTGTCTCGGGGAGATTCCAAAGGGGGAACACCTTTGGCTTATTGGGTTTTTTTAGCGTTACGGAGTAATGCGTGAAGAAAAAACCCTAATAAGCTACGGATTTTGTTTCAAAAAATCCCCGCTACCGCTGCTACCTGCCTGCATACTGTGTAAACTCAGCCGGGTCGTCTTACCAGGTATAGTGGGTATTCTGTTTTGCAGAATCGGGGGCTTCATGATTCTAATATCCCCATGCCGATGAAACGAAAAACATTCGGCACATCATCCGATTATTTTTCTTTTCACCGGCAAGGTATTTTCAATCCTTCAATGCCCCGTTCAGCTTGTCCAGCTTCCTGGCGAACATGTCCATGTCATTCCCCAGCTTCTCCTGCGTTATCTTCGCGTAAATCTGGGTTGTGGTAATTTCGGTATGCCCCAGCATCTTGCTTACGCTCTCGATGGGTACGCCCTTGGTCAATGCCAGGGTCGCAAACGTATGCCTCGCGAGGTGAGTAATTCCCTCCAAAAGCAAGCAATCCCAAGACAGAGTAAACGACACGCAATCGGTTTATAATAAGCAAGTTTGATTGATTTTTCCGTCTTGCAGAAAATGCAGAACCGGACATAAAATCGCAGTATTTCAGTTACCAAACCGTTAGCCGGTTGTTACCGGAAAACGGACAGGTAACAGGGTACGGATAAAAGAAATCAAATCAGTGTCCTTTGCGCTGTTTGACAGTCTGTTGCATAACAAAGAACGCTTGTACAATGGCTAATTTTGCCACTAAAAATATAAGCGTATGAAAGTAGAAAAATTCAAGGTGTTGCTCTACCTGAAAAAGAGCGGTTTGGATAAATCGGGCAAGGCTCCGGTTATGGGACGCATCACTGTAAACCGGTCAATGGCGCAGTTCGGTACGAAACTGTCCTGCACCCCCGGCTTGTGGAATCCCCGCGAAAGCAGACTGGACGGCAAGAGCCGTGAGGCCGTCGAAGTGAATGCCAAAATCGAGAAACTTTTGCTGGCTGTGCATTCGGCATTTGACAGCCTCGTGGAACGCAAAAAGCCTTTCGATGCAGAATCAGTAAAGGTCTTCTACCAGGGAAGCATGGACACACAAATGACCCTGCTTTTCCTTCTCGACCGGCACATGGAGGGGCTGAAAGCCCGTGTCGGAATAGACTGCGCTCCAACCACGTTAAGCACTTATGTGTACACGCATCGTTCGCTCGGCAAGTTCATTAAAAAGAAGTTCAAGACGAAAGATGTCGCATTCGGGCAGCTGAACGAACAATTCATCCGGGAATACCAGGATTTTGTTTTGGGCGAACAGGGTTATGCGATGGATACCGTCCGCCATTATCTTGCCATTTTAAAGAAAATCTGCAAGATTGCTTTCAAGGAGGGCATTTCCGAGCGGTTTCACTTTGCCCATTACAAGCTGCCCAAACAGAAAGAAACCACCCCGAAAGCATTAAGCCGGGAGAGTTTCGAGA
>BNTS01000024.1 GCA_025996775.1 Bacteroidia bacterium
GCACGGTTGCCACCATGCGCTGGACAGGCCTGGCCGACAACCTCTGGCACAACCCCGCCAACTGGGTAGCCGTAAGAAGCATGGCGAACGGAAGCATGTATGAAACTCCCGTCAGTTATGCCCCCACTAAGTGCGTGAACGTGATTATTCCCTCGATCGTGGGCAACTTCCCCGAACTGGTTGACTCCGCCTGGTGCAATGACATCCTGATGGAAGACCGCGCCATGCTGAAGAACCCGCATGTGCTGACTTATCATAACGCCAGGGTGGAAATCAAGCTCAGGCCTTCCGAGAGAGACCGCTTTGTCATGTGGTCGGCCCCGCTCAGCGAGATGTTCACAGGTGATTATCACTACAAGAGCAAAACCGGCGAACCTCAGTTTGGAGACTTCTTCATGAACTTCTTCCAGCAGAGCAATCCCGACAATAGCGGTGTGGCAGCTCAAAGCAACTTCACAACCACCTTTGGAAGCGTTAATCAACCCCTTCAACTGGGAAAAGCCTTCAACCTGAGGGTTGTCACCACCTCCCTGTCCCGTGACAGTATTCTCAGATTCCCTGGAGAGACGGATACCTATAACGGCACCCCGCTCGGTTCACGTCCCGACAAGTACAAGTTTGTCACCCAGGGTGTCGCTCAAAATGCCCTTGGACGTTTCAACCTCCCTGTTTACAGCGGCACAGGAACAACATATCCTTATAATAATGATACATGGAAGCTGATACAGGTGGTGAACCCCTATATGGCTTACCTGCGTGCCGATTCCTTCCTGCAATACAACCCCGCTTTGAAAAATGGTTATTACTACTGGAACGGGGAGCCGGACGGCAGCTTCACCACAGTAGGTGTTGCCGGAACAGGCAATAGATTTGTTTATACGGAACAGCCTACAGGCGGCCTGCCCAACCTTATAGCTCCCCTTCAATCCTTCTTTGTAGCGAAGGAAAATCCAAACTCTCAGGTGTCAACGGTTGTCATGTCTCCCCGGTGGACGACTGCCTCGCCTCCGGCTTCGTACACGCTTCGCTCCACGCAGGTGACAAGTGGCGGCGTGCTGTACATACGAGCCATACAGGGCAACAGGACAAGCTCGGCAGCCCTGGTTTATGACCCTGAAGCTACGTCGAAGGCAGATTTGCCGGTACTTGTATACAATGAAATCCCGCTTACGCTCTATGCCTTTTCACCCGGTCGCGAGGCACTCTCCATACGCACTTCCAACGATTTCCAGTCGCGGGCTACCGACTTGGGTCTGCGTGTAATGAATGCGGGGGAAATGAAGCTGGAGTTTAGCGGCCTGTCCACATTCGGTCACGATGTATATCTGCAGGACAAGCAGTTGGGAAAGACCATTGACTTGCAAAACAATCCCGTATATACCTTCACCGTAGCCAAACCGGGCGCTGATGCCATAGAGCTGAACGACCGCTTCTCGCTGGGGATGACCTATACAGGCAAGGGAATTGTCACAGGCAGCGAATCTACTCCGTCCATTTCAACTTTGCAGGTATCTTCAAAAGACGGATATCTGAATGTACAATCGCAAGGCGGGAAAATAGACCAACTCCAGGTATATAGCTTAACAGGTTCATTGATATATAGCAGTAATTCGTCCTCCGGCCGTTTCAATATTCCTCTCCCAGGCGGAATCTATATTGTAAAAGGTCTGATAGGAGCAACATATTATACCGAAAAAGCGGTAGTGCGTTAGTAAAGAATATTGATTTTAGACAAATCAATAATGTTGTATGTATAAAATCCGGAAGGCAAAGTCGTGAGACTGCACCCTTCCGGTACTTTTATATGCCATTCCCCAACCCGTCACAGTCATTTTTGCTTACCATTCTTTCTATTGTTCCGACCCATCGGGTCGTATGTTTATAGAAAAATATCAAACCACACAATGTGCGACCCCGGAGGGGGCGAATGACGGGGGGACACAAATCATTGCTATAAATATGTGACCCATTTTGGGTCTCTAATAAATTTTCCGGGTGTCCCAATGACGAAAACAGGAAAAAGGTACAACAGCACGAACGATCTTACCATCTTCCGTAAGGCCTTCTACTGTTACCCGGAAGGTGCCGGTAAAGTCGGAGGTGTTGAAGGGGATTGTTACGGAGGATTGGCCGTTTGTTTGTACGTTGGGCTGCCAGAGGAGTGTGTGGCGGTAGTCGGGGATGAACTTATTTTCAACCTCATTGTCCTGTGTGTAGGAGGGGCTGTAGAAACGACGGTGGGCTTGTGTGCCTTCGTAGTCAATCAGGCGTGTAGCCGGGGTGGAGGTTAAACCGGGATGATCATTGCGGAAGCTGGTGAATGAGGCGATGCCCTCGAACCTTTGCCCACCGAAGTAGAAAGGTGTACGGTATATATCGACCCGTTTTAGTAGACGTGGATCATAGTTGTACAGAATATTGTGATCCATGATGGGGACACCGTCTAACAGCGCCAGGGAATTGCCCGGGGAGAAATTATCCAGGATGACAGACAGACGGCGGACGCCATCCACCGTGCGGAACGTCAGAGATGGTATAAACTCAATGAACATCTCGCGCATCTGCGCAAAGCGCGTATACTCGTCCAACAGATAGGTGACGTCAGGCTTCCATTGGAAAAATGGATCTGAAAGTTCCGTCCGGCTGATTGAATCATAGGTGAAGGAATAGAGAGTCTGCACACCGATGCTGCGTTGCACCAGCTGTTCTTCCCAAGCGGGATTGATGATAAAGCCCGGCATCTTCACCGTGGGATGGGCTACGAAGGGTGATTGGATATCTACGCGATAGGTGGAGTCGTTCGTAGCATACGTGGATACGCCCAACTGCCGCTTGCCCGTAATCCGATCGGTATAGAAAGAAACATTGGCCTGATCATCTACCTGTCCGCCAAAGACGCGTATGTCATCGCCTGCATAGCCTATCAGGGCAAAGACTCCTTCCTTTGCAGGCTCGTCTGTCTGCGTGTCCACTATTCGTCCCTGAATAATATGCCCTTCATACTCCGGCAGGAGGAGGTTTGCCTTGTTCTGTTCAGGCTTGGGAAGAGAAGGCAGTTGCTCGTTCCAACGGCTGATGGTCATTTCTTCCGGCAGGGGGATAAACTCACTGCCTGCAATGGATACAGCTAAGGAATGGAGGTTGGCAGGCAGTCCGCTTAAACGCAGCTCTCCCTGTGTGCGGGTACGATAAGCAGGTTGAGAGGTAGTGGCTGATACTC
Source organism: Bacteroidia bacterium (assembly GCA_025996775.1). Taxonomy (GTDB): domain Bacteria; phylum Bacteroidota; class Bacteroidia; order Bacteroidales; family Tannerellaceae; genus DFXE01. The sequence goes on from BNTS01000024.1 coordinate 3,221, forward strand.
CACCTTCAGAAGATGGAAGGGAGGATTGCGCAGGGAAGGCAATGATTGTATCGGTCGGGATGCTGCGATCAACCCGGTACGTATTGACGATGCCTATTGTCTTATGGAAGTACACCGGCTCACCCTCGTTCTCCATCCATCGGGTATAGGCGATGAGACGGTAATAGCCGGAGGGAAGGTGCGATGGCAATTCCATCCAGCCGTCGCCTGTTCCGTCGGCAATATCCAGCTTCACTTGCAGGGGCGTCAGGGAACCGTCCGTCAACTCCACATAACCGACTTTGCTGAATGTTGTCGGCTTGCCCTGGTCGTCCGTCAGGTAGAGCTTCATCCATAGATGTTCGCCCGAGAGGTAAACTTGCTTGTCTGTTTGCAGGTAGATGCGCTCGCGCACTTCCGCTTTCACGTTCACAGCGAGCAGAAAAAAAAGAATCAGGGGGTATATCGTGTATGCTTTCATGGCTTAGAATCTGATATTGTAAGACAGGTAAGGGATGGGTACGCCGAAGATGGACAGTTGATAGCCCTTGAGCGACCCCTCCTCGGATACATAATAGACGGAATAGACATTCTTACGCCCGGTCACGTTGTAAACGCCCAAAGAAACGGTGCTATGGGTGAGCAGCGTCAGGTGATGGCTGGGTTCGATGTTCAGCGCCACGTCCATGCGGAAGAAATCGGGGATGCGGTATTGATTGCGTTCGGAGAAATAGACGAACTCACCCCCGGCGAAGTTATATTTGGTCACGGGGAGGGAGATAGGCCGGCCTGTGCTGTAGTCGCAGTTTACCGACATGCTGTAACGCCGGGTGAACTTATAGTTGCCCACGAACTTCACATCGTGCGGCTTGTCGTAGTCGGCAGCATACCAGTTGCCGTTATTGATGGGATTGGTGATGCGGGGATCGTGTTGGCGGAGCTGGGTGCGCGAGTAGGAGTAGCTCACCCATCCGTTGAGTTTGCCCGCCGTCTTGCGAAGCATCAGCTCGATACCGTAAGCCCGGCCTTCCGTATTCACCACATCAGTCTCTATGTGGTGGTTCATCAGCAGTTGGGCGCCGCTTCGGTAGTCCAGGTAATCATCCATCGTCTTATAGTATGCCTCTACCGAGGTTTCGAGGGACAGGGCGGGGAAGTTTTTGTACAAGCCGGCGGCGGCTTGCGAGCCGGTTTGGGGTTTGATGTTCATATCGCTGAGCTTCCAGGTGTCGGTGGGTGCCATGATGGTGGTGTTCGACAGTTTATGGATGTTCTGCCGCATGGTGTTGTACCCTGCCTTGAACGAGAAACCGTCGGCAAACTCATAGCGGGCCGAGACACGGAACTCCGGGCCTTGGTAGGTATGAAAAATGCTCCGGTCACCGGCAGTGGCTGTTTCGGTTATGGTAGAGAGGGATGGCAGGGCACCGTCCTTGTAGAGGTTATAGGTACGCGGTCCCAGGACGTTGTACATCAGATAGCGTATGCCCAGGTCTACGGACAGGCGGCGGGTGATGTCCCATTTGTCGCTTGCATAAAGGGCGGACTCTAACGCCCGCTCCCGTTGCATCAGGTCGTCGGTGACCAGAGACTCGCTGCTGTAGGGGGCATAATGTCCCGGATTCAGGTCGTAGAGGAGGGTGTTCAGTCCGAAGTCAATGGTATGCTGTCCGGCGTAGCGGGTAAAATCCAGCTTGGCGTAGTACTGGCTAATGCCGAAGGACAGGTTGTAGGCATTGGCCGGTACCTCGGTATTTTGGGTTGTATAGTCGTAATGGTCGTAGCCGCCGCTAAACGAGGCAAGGAGTTCGGGACTGAAGATATGCCGCCATTTGAGCGAGGCATTGGCATTGCGGTAGGCATAGCGTTCATCGGTATTGAAGCTGAAGCGGTCGCGGCTGAAGTAGCCGTTCACCACTAAGTTATCGTAATTGCTGAACTTATGGCTGAGGGAGGCGTTGAGATCGTAGAAGCCCGCACTCCCGTCGCGGTATCCGCTTTTCTCGGGCAGTTGCTTCAGTATCCAGTCCGAGTAGGTGGTGCGTCCGCTCAGGATATAGGATGTTTTCTCACTGAAGAGGGGGCCTTCAATGGTGAGCTGGCTGGTAAGAAGCCCCAGGCTGGCCGAGCCGTTGAACTTCTTCTTGTCGCCTTCGCGCCCGTTTATCTCAAGCACGGAGGAGATACGTCCGCCGTATTTGGCGGGGATGCTGCTTTTATACAGTTCCATGTCTTTCACCACCTCGGGATTGAGGGCGGAGAAGAAACCGAAGAGGTGGGTGGGATTGTATATCGTTCCACCATTAAAGAGGATCAGGTTCTGGTCGGTAGCTCCACCGCGCACATTGAAGCCACTCGAGGCTTCGCCTACGGTCTTTACGCCCGGCAGCGAGATGACGACGCGCATGATGTCGCGCTCGCCGAAGACAGTCGGGATATTCTTGATTGCCTTTACCTCAAGGCGTTCCACTCCTATGGTGGTGGTGCGTACATTCTCCCGCGAGCGGTTCGAGGAGATCAGTACCTCGTCCAGGTCATATACCCGCATATCCGGATCTTCCTCCTTGAGTCTGGGGGCTTCGAAGACTGTGGGCCGGTTGGTTTCCGTGTCCCCTCTGCGAACGACCGGATCGAAATAGCCGGCAGGCAGGGAGGTCATCAGTTCTGCATCGGGGGTTATCAGCAGGTCATTCTTGTATTGCGACACTTTCAGTGTTGTATGTTTCAGGGCGGTGCGAAGCAGGGCGAGCGGCTCTGCGTCTGTGGCTTGCAGCGTGACCGTCAGCGTATCCGCATATTGCGGAAGGCAGAAGATACGGTAGGGGGTATGGTCTTCAATGTAGCGGAACAGCTCCACTGCCGGACGTTGCTCCATCGTCAGGCTAAGGCGTTCCTGTCCCCACAAGGCGGCAGGTAGCCAGATCAGCCAGATCAGCAAGTTTCGTGGTTTTATCATTATCTTCTTTACGGGTTAAGGGATTCATAATAGGTTACCAGGCGAACAATGACATCATCTGGTGCACCCCTGAAATCAAGCTGTTGCTGCCTGATGAACAGGTTCAGTTCCTTTTTCTTCGAGGCAAACAGTTTCAGTATGCTTCCCTTGCTTCCCACGCTTTGATAGCGGCCATCCTTATAGATATAGAAACGGGTGCGCGGAGTGAATATCTGTTCGATGTTCATCCCGTTCGTTATTTTTTCGAGGTGTTTCGTTTGCCGTTTCCAAACGGGGTAGGCTCCGTTGTACAGCCGTGCGTAGTAACCCCGGTCGGGAAGGCACTGCTGCGCTTTCACCTGCTCGCGAACCGGCAGATTATAGAAAACAGCATACGCAGGAAAGAAAGCGGAGTCTACCCGTTCAGAAGGGGCAATGACTCCAAAGGGGTTACCCGGAGCCAGGAGGATTAGCTCATCCGTATATACATTGAGGCGCATCTGCATTCCGGGATACAGTCGTCCGTCGAACCAGACCGTCCCCTCCCTATACTGTTGTGTATCTAAATAAGGGTGCTCCCGCATACGCGAATAATTAGCCTCTTCCTTGCTGGAGTAAATAACAGCCGAGCCTCCCGTGTGCAGCAAATAATCGCCCGTTTCGCTCACCTGCGCCCCACATGACAAAGCCAGCACCAAACCTAAGCCACAAAGTATATATCGATTCATAAGCGTATCAAATTATAAATGTTCAGTTGGCCAATTGGCCGGTTTATTCTTAGAAGCATTCTCCCTCATTCTGCAATCCACACACCTTTCTAGCGAAGTGGAAACTCCAAGCAATAAAATAGGAAGGCGTGCCTCTGCTGAATAAGATTGGCAATCTTGCTCATGTGGCTCATAAAACCCTTCTTTTTCCCAAATAAACAAATCTTTCTTTGTAGGGATGGATACCTCAATATAACCTATAATCAAACGTTCGGGATCACTTAAGCAACGGATATTTCCTCTCACACCTGTGGTAAGAATAGGGCTAAAAAGACTGCCGGTACTTTCGATCTTCTGTTGCATATCGAAAAAGTACCTATAAGCTACTTCTCGGAGCTGCATTTGTTCCACCTCAATATGGTATAAGATAGACAGTTTATCGTGGTCACAAGGAATCTCCACGACTTTTTGTTGGGAAATAATATTTGGGGAGAGTTTTTCAGTTGTACCCAATATTAGACTCTTGGAAGAATCTCTACCCCAACAATAATAAGTGTTTTCGGAAGTTGCAAGTGAGTGAAAAATAATATCATCCCAAGTCACACCATATCGGGCATTGGCGTAAAGTGCGGCCTTCACCTCCCAGGTTTCATGATATGTCCAGCGGTAATATTGGCTGCTATTTGCTGAGGCGTGAGTTGATACGCATATAAAAACAGGCTTATTTTGTACTTTTTTAATGGGGAATAGACTGTCTATCTCAGCAGCTACGATTGGGAAAAGGTATTCGGATAGAAACTCGTCCCCATCCACTGCTATTGAAAGGCGATATTGCAAAGTGGGATTCAGATGACCTGTTTGAACCACATACTTCCCTCCTCCCCGAAACTGTGCTGGGATACTCCCTCCATCATTGGTCTCCACATTTACAGTAGCATTGTCAATTGTTTCTTCTCCCGTAAGTTTTTCAGATATACCTACGCTCCGACTCAAGGTGAAGACAGATTCCCCATCTGTTATCGTACCATCAACAACAAAGAAGCCTCTTTCTTCATTAACACCCTTAGGTATAAACTCGTTTATGCATCCAGTGAAGCAAAGCAGCAGGAAAACAAAGTAAGCAAATATACCTTCATATTTCATTATCAGAGATTTAAATTAATAAGATATATTGATTATCATAAATAATGTTCTAAGATCGATACAAAAATAATATTTAAACCTTAACTCCGCAATTTTTAGGTAGCCTACTGATATGACTATCTTTAACACAATGTGTTACGCAAAATTTTAGACATACCTATTAGGTAGCTTATCTTTTTACACAATTCACTGTTATGCAGTTAATTAAGTCAATAGACTACCTAAAATGAGCGGAGTTAGGGTTTAAACATAAATTATTGATAATAATATCAGAAAACCAAAGGGATTGTTTCGCTTATTGGAAAGCAAAGCAATCCCTGAAATTTATACAACATTATCAGTTGACAGTTATATATGAAGTAGCTGTATCGCTTTTGACACCACCAACATATATATCGCACTCTAATTTGAAAGAACCTGTTTGATAAAAAGTCAATGAACAATAAGTAGAACCAATAGAAGTGATATAGCCTCCACTTCCAGTAAGACTCCATACGTATGTCCCTCCGCTTGGTACAGGATACAAATTATAAGATCCTCCAACAGATGTTCCATATAAAGTAAGCGATGTAGGCCCATCAAGATAATAAAGCGTTGACACCGTTGTTTTTGCACTCCCTAATTGAATGCATGCCAAACTTAATGAGAGTAATACAAAAAGAACCTTTTTCATGATAACAATTTTTTTAATTTTTAACTAATAGTAAATAATTTAAATTCTAAAATTTCGCGAAAATAATAGATATTTATAAATTCATCAAACTATTGCCTGGTAAAAACACATCATACAAAAATATCATGCCATAAATATATGAGAAAAAAGTATTCATTAATACAATTTGCGAGTTATAATATATTAATAAATTAAAAATATCCTAAACAATCCTGAATTTAGAAACTGTTTTGATTTTTTTTGGATTAAATTTTATGGAATACACCTTTTGTATTTGCTTGAAAACGAGTGTAATATTGGTGTAAATCAGAAGACATAAGCCAATAAGCATTTGGATGCAGTTATATTACTGTCTCTATCAAATGAAAAATAAATCATTAATATGAAATATACTTAGAAACTGTTTAAAAATAGAATAAATGAATAAAAAGGGGCAATAAAACATTGACTATCAGTTGATTTATGTGAATATTCTTCGTATCTTTATGAGTACCAACAAATAAAGAAAAAATGAATAAAACTTATCCCACCAACATGAGTGATAGTCAATGGAGTGCAATATTAGTGATTTTACAGGACAAACGCAAACGTAAGCACAGTTTGCGAGAAATATTTGATGCGATCTTCTATATGCTTAAAACAGGTTGTCAGTGGCGTATGCTTCCCCATGATTTTCCGAAATGGCAATTAGTTTATTACTATTTCAACAAATGGAAGTTAGATGGAACGATAGAAGAAATCCATGAAGTACTGCGCGATAAAACGCGCAAGGATGCAGGACGGGAACGTTCCCCCAGTCTTGGATTGATAGATTCGCAATCCGTCAAAACAACCCGTAGCGGTGGTTTGTGCAGAGGGATTGATGGTGGGAAAAAGACCAAAGGCAGGAAACGACACATTATTGTTGACACGATGGGATTACTTTTGGCTGTAGTTGTTCATGCAGCCAATATCCATGACAGTAAAGGTGCGCCTTTTGTTTTATCGGAATTAAGATTCCGATTTTCAAGATTAGTCAAGATTATTGCAGATGGAGGGATTCGTCTAAAACGTTACTGATTGCTTCCACAGTACAATTATCGGAGAATGTGATTTCACAGGAAAAATTGATAGATATTCCCTGCGAACACGACAAGCTTTCGATTCTCTATCATGTAGAGGTGGAACAAATGCAAATACGGGAAGCAGCCTACAACTATTTTTTCGACATGCAACAGAAGGTCGAAAGTACCGGCAGTCTTTTTAGCCCCATTCTCACGACAGGCATAAGTGGAAATATCCGTTGTCTCAATGATCCCGAGCGCATGATTATCGGCTATATTGATGTATCTACCCGTGCAAAAAGAGATATGTATGTTTGGGAAAAGGATGGTTATTTCGAAGCACCACAACAAATCTGTCCTTCTTTAGTGACTCTTGACGGTGTTGGAGGAGCTGCTATTTATATTTTAGGCGAGTCTTTTGTTGAGTCTTACCTTTGTGTGGTTTGCAGAAAGAGAGAGAATGCCTCCAAGAACAAACCCGATGGTTGGCCAACAAGACACTTATAAAAAATCATGGAAATCCCCGAAAATTGCAGAAGTAAACACTAAAAAAAATAAAAAAATAAAAAGTTTTTCGTCATTTGCAGTCTGAATACAAAATAAGTTGTATTTTTGCATGGTGAGAAACACCTAAAAACGTATTAAGTTTATGGAAGTAAAGAAAGCAAAAAAAGCGGATTTAGAAAGCGTTAAAACCTCAAATTACTTGATGGGGCTTATCATTGGCCTTGCATTTATATTTGTGGGTTTTGAATGGGGAACCCATGATGTGAAGGAAGTTGTAGATACAGGTATTGCAGAAGTAGCCTTTGAAGAAGACGTGCAAATTACAAGACCGGAAGATACTCCTCCTCCTCCTCCTCCACCACCGGTTCAAGTGGTAGCTGAAGTTTTGAACGTTGTAGAAGATAATGTAGTGATTGAACAAGTGGATATTGTTACTTCTGAAGACAACCAACGCACAGCTCAGGTTCAAACCTATGTTGCTCCTGCTGCTGCCGTTCAAGAAGAAGAAGAAGAATCTGCTCAACCTATCTTTACGGTTGTAGAAGAAATGCCTAAATTCCCCGGTGGAGACGGCGAACTTCTGAAATTCCTTTCTACTTCAATCAAGTACCCTGTGATTGCTCAGGAAAATGGTATTCAAGGACGTGTAACTTGCTCATTCACGATTAACAGGGACGGTTCGGTAGTTGATGCCGAAGTAATACGTGGTGTAGATCCATCACTTGATAAAGAAGCCCTTCGCGTGATTAACATGATGCCTAAGTGGGCGCCTGGGAAGCAAAGAGGTAAACCTGTACGTGTGAAATATACAGTGCCGGTTACATTCAGGCTACAGTAACATATTTAGAAGAAAATAGGAAAGGCTGCTAAATGCAGCCTTTCTTGCATAAAACAACCAAGATAAGATGTTTTCATATCAAGAGATTTTACAACGGGTAGAACAAGAAATTTCGAATCTTAGCTTTAACACGCCACCTGAAAACTTGTTTGCGCCTATAACATACATTTTGTCCTTAGGGGGAAAACGGATTAGGCCGGCTCTTACACTGATTGCCTGTAATATATACGATGAGTCAATCGACAGCTCGATTGCACCGGCGCTCTGCATAGAAGTGTTTCATAACTTCACCCTGCTTCACGATGATTTAATGGATCAGGCTGATAAACGGAGGAACAACCCTACAGTGCACAAGGTTTGGAATGAAAATACGGCCATCCTTTCGGGCGACGCCATGCTTATTACTGCCTACCGGCTAATGGCCGGTAGCCCTTCAACCCATCTGAAAGAGATGCTTGATTTGTTTACCGTCACCGCACTTGAGATATGCGGCGGTCAGCAATATGATATGGACTTTGAATCGAGAACCGATGTAACTGAAGCAGAATATCTGGAGATGATTCGCCTTAAAACCGCTGTGCTATTGGCATGCAGCCTCAAGTTAGGGGCAATTGCAGGTGGCGCCTCGGCAAACGAAGCTGATCATCTCTATCAATATGGATTGCATATCGGACTGGCATTTCAGTTACAAGACGACCTGTTGGATGTTTATGGAGACACGGCTACCTTTGGTAAAAACATCGGTGGAGATATACTCAGCAACAAAAAAACATTCTTGCTGGTTTATGCCCTCAAACACGGTTCTCCCGAACAAAAGAACGAACTATATAGTTGGTTTGAAAATAAAACCTTCGACCCGGCAGAAAAGATCGCTGCCTTCAGGCGTATTTACGACGATCTCCGGGTAAATGAGGTAACAACAAACCAGATAGAGAAATTCTACGATCTGGCAGGGCAAGATTTGCAGCAGTTGAATGTTTCGGAGGATCGCCTTTCTGTATTGAAAGAAACAGCCGATTTATTATTGAACAGAATCTCTTGAAAGAATGGGATTAATAGATACACATTGTCATTTGTACCTGGAAGAATTTGATGCCGACAGAGAAGAACGCATCTTGGCAGCCCGTGATTCCGGGGTCGAGATGATTTTAGTTCCCAATGTTGATCTTTCTACCATCGACCGTATGCACGAGCTTTGCGACAATCATCCTGACTTTGCCGTCCCCATGATGGGGCTTCACCCAACCAGTGTGGATACAGATTATGTCTCGCAACTCTCGGTGATGGAATCTCTCCTGCAAACCCGAGCCTATTGTGCCATCGGCGAAATAGGTATCGACTTGTACTGGGATAAAACCAGGTTGAGTGAACAAAAAGCCGCCTTTGAAACCCAACTACGATGGAGCATCGACTTAGACCTTCCCGTAGTCATCCACACGAGGGATGCCTTTTCCGAAGTGTTCGACGTAATAAACAAGGTAGGACCGGAACGATTGAAGGGAGTCTTTCACAGCTTTTCCGGAACCGTGTCTGATCTGAAGGAGATCGAGCAGTTTGGAGACTTCAAACTGGGAATAGGCGGGGTTGTGACCTATAAAAATTCCAAATTGCCGGAAGTGATAGCACAAACGGATATTCGTCATATCGTACTGGAAACAGATTCGCCTTATTTGCCCCCTGTTCCGTTTCGTGGAAAGCGGAATGAACCGCTTTACATTTGGGAAACAGCAGCCAAAGTGGCTATGATATACGAAATGGAACTTGAAAAAATTGTAAAAATAACAAGACAAAACAGTCTTGAAGTTTTTTTTAAATAAATAATTAATAATTTATTTATTGGTTTTTGTGCGTATGTGAATCAAAAACTTTAGATTTGTAAGCTCAAATGTGCGTAGTAACAAATTTATTTGTAATTTGCGCTCGATTTTGAAAGGAGGGGGTTGAAGCTCTTTTGGAGAGATGCTCGAGTGGTTGAAGAGGCACGCCTGGAAAGCGTGTATACGCCTAAAGTGTATCGCGGGTTCGAATCCCGCTCTCTCCGCAAACTGTGAATGAGAAATAAATATAATTTTAACAATAAAATAAGAGAATTATTAATCTTAAAAATTAGACACACAATGAAAAAGTTATTTGCTAAAGCATTCTTAGGTCTGTGCGCCCTTGGAACTTCTACCATTGCATTTGCACAAGAAGTTGAACCGGTTATTGAAGAAGGTCTTCACAATGCGATGAAGATTAAATTTATTGAAGGTGGTGCCGGATTTATGTCCGTAATCGCTGTCTTGCTGATATTAGGTTTGGGTTTTTGTTTAGAGAGAGTTGTTTACATGAATTTAGCTGAGGTTAACCCTCAAAAATTGTTGAAGGGTGTAGAAGACGCTCTTGAAAAAGGTGATGTAGAAGGTGCTAAGACATTGGCTCGTAATACACGCGGACCGATTGCTTCAATTGTTTATCAAGGATTGTCAAGAATTGACCAAGGTGTTGACATTGTAGAAAAATCAGTTATTTCTTACGGTAGTGTTCAAAGCGGTTTGCTTGAAAAGAATATCTCGTGGATTGGTTTGTTTATTGCATCAGCTCCATCGGTAGGGTTCATGGGTACTGTAGTAGGTATGATCACTGCCTTCGACGATATTGAAAGAGCAGGTGATATCAGCCCGACAGTTGTTGCCGCCGGTATGAAGATCTGCTTGATCACAACTGTCGCCGGTCTTGTTGTTGCTTTGGTCCTCCAGGCTTTCTACAACTACCTGTTGGCTAAAATGGAAGCCATCATTAACAAAATGGAAGATGCATCAATCACATTGGTCGACATTATTTTGAAATATAGTTACAAATTCACTAAATAATAGACGGATATGGCTATTAGTAAAATTAGGAAAATATCCAGCTGGACTTTGATTGCAACAACTGTTATTTCAGTAATTATTGTTGCTATATTCTTGTTGGGAGGAGATAATCCTCCTTTGCATGGAAAAATGTGGTATCCCAAACAGTTAGATTTATTGATGTTTTGGATGTATGCTATCTTTGGGTTTACACTTTTAATCCTCTTGTTTTTCGGCCTTGCTTCATTTGTCGATAATTTAAAGACAAATCCAAAGAAGGCGTTTTCGGGAGTGCTTGTTGTCATTGGATTTGCGGCATTATTCGGTATCACGTATGCATTGGGTGATGCAACACCTATCGAAAAGTTAGGCAATTCGGATGCAACAATAGAATATAATGTCCCATTCTGGCTTAAGACGGTAGATATGATTATCTTTTCAATCTACGCCATGTTTACTCTTGTTCTTGGAGCCGTAATTTGGGGAAGTGTGAAAAATATTTTCAATAAATAATACAGATATGGCAAAAAAGAAAAAGACAGTTCCTAAGATGAACTCTACTTCTACCGCCGATATCGCGTTCATGTTCCTTCTTTTCTTCTTGCTGACTACCTCTATGGATACAGACAGGGGACTTCCAAGGAAGTTACCGCCTCCGGTTCCAAAGGATCAAAAGAAACAGGATGAAAAGATTGACATCAAGAAGAGAAATCTTTTGGTAGTATTGATTAATAGTAACAACCAGATTCTTTGCGGTAGCGACTTTATACCCATTGACCAATTAAAGGACAGGGTGAAAGAGTTTGTTGATAATGTTAACAATAATGAACACTTGCCTGAAAAAATTGACATAGACGTTCCTTATTTTGGCAACATGAAAATAACAAAGAGTCATGTTATCTCTTTGCAGAACGACCGAGGTACGTCTTATCAAGCCTACATTGACGTGCAAGGTGAGATAGCTGTTGCTTATACTGAGCTGAGAAATGACCTCTCCAGAAAGAAATTCGGAGTGACATACAATCAATTAACGGAGGATCAACAAGAAGCTGTGCGCACGGTATACCCGCAAAATATATCGGAAGCTGAGCCTAAAAATTATGGAGGGGTAAAATAATGGGGAAATTTGGTTCTAGTATGAATAAAGAGGTTCCACAACCTAATATGGCCTCTTTGTCAGATTTAGTATTCTCTTTCTTGTTCTTCATCATGATGGTAACAACCATGCGTGAAGTAACATTGAAAGTGCAGTTCCGTGCCCCGCAAGCAAATGAACTTCAGAAACTCGAAAAGAAGTCGTTGGTAACCTTTATATATATAGGGGAACCCATGCCGGAATATAGAGCAAAGATGGGAACAGCTACGCGTATTCAGTTGAATGATCAATTTGCAGAGATATCGGAAATTCAGGATTACATTGCTCAGGAGAAATCCGCAATGAAAGAGGAAGATGCACCATTTATGACTGTATCCATAAAAGCGGACTACGAAACAAAAATGGGTGTGATTACCGATGTGAAGCAGGCTCTTCGGGAGGCTTATGCTTTGAAGATTAGTTACTCCTCAAGAGCGAAAGCAAATTAGACAGATTTTTCATTGTTTCATTTATTTATTTTATTGATATGGGAGGCTGCCTGTTAAGGTCGGCCTCCCGATTTCTTTTGCCCTTAGGCATAGAAGAATAATATCATCAACTGGGCTGTTAGTACCCGTAGAAACATGGTGATGGGATATACTGTGGCATAACCTACTGCCGGAGAGTCGTTCCCGGCCGCGGTATTGGCGTAAGCCAAAGCGGGTGGGTCGGTTGTACTTCCGGCCAATAGCCCTATAAGCGTGTAGTAATTGAGCTTAAACTTATAGCGCCCCAGAAAACCGATAATCAGTAGCGGGATGATGGTGATAATAAAGCCATATCCAATCCAGGCAAACCCTCCCTTATTGACGATCGTATCTACAAATGCTTCACCGGCTCCTAAACCAACACAGGCTAAAAACAACGAAATACCTACTTCGCGAAGCATCAGATTAGCGCTTTGGGTGGTATAGGTTATCAACTTGTAATGATAGCCGAAGCGACTTATCAGAATAGCTACAATCAGCGGACCACCTGCAAGTCCCAACTTTACAGGCTGCGGAATTCCGGGGAATACAAACGGAATACTGCCTAAAATAACTCCCAAGGCTATACCCAGGAAAAGTGTAATAAGATTAGGATCGTTCAGTCGTTTGAGCGAATTACCCAATATCAGTTCTACCCTGGCAATGGCTGGTTCACTACCTACCACTGTCAGACGGTCGCCTATTTGAAGCGTCAGCCCCTTAGTGGCTACCAAGTCTACGCCGGCGCGGTTGATGCGGGTAATATTAATGCCGTGTACACGGCGCAGTTGAAGGTCTCCCAATCGCTTCCCGTTCAGTTCAGGCTTAGTGATAACGATTCGCCTGCTGATCAATTGCGAGTCCGTCGGAATCCACTGTTTGCGATCCATCGTCACTTCCTGTCCGATAAGGGCCTTGATCGTTTCTGCATCACGGTCTGTCGTGATGACAAAGATTTTATCATCTTCATGCAGAACGCTCTGTCCGGTGCCGATTTCTATACGGCCGTTATCAGTATACAAGATGCGAGAGATAACAAACTGACGATGTTCCAGTAAGTGCGAAAGGTCGGCGATTGTGCGGTTGAAGATAGCAGGGTTCTTTACTACTAAAGAGATCGGCGTAGCGCCTTGCGTTTGCTTCTCCTCTTCTTCCTCTATTTTAGATGTTTCCTTGTCCATGTTCACACGAAACACCCATTTAACAATCAGCATGGATAAAATAATTCCCACCACTCCTAAAGGATAAGCAACGGCATAACCCAGCGCAATGGTAGGCTCTCCCGACCCAAACAAGTCGGTGAATGCTTGCTGAGCAGCGCCCAGACCCGGCGTATTGGTAACAGCGCCCGACATAACGCCCACCATCGTGGCGATAGGAATTTGGGTAATAAAATGTATGACTATCGTAGTAACCGCCCCGAGGAGTACAATTCCGCAAGCTAAGAGGTTAAGAGTAATACCTCCCTTGCGAAACGAAGAAAAAAAGCCCGGACCTACCTGCATGCCTACTGAAAAGACAAACAAGATTAAACCAAACTCCTTTAGAAAATGCAGAATTTCGTCGTTAGCCCGGAATCCAAAATGCCCAAGCAATATACCAACAAACAGGATTAGTGTTGCCCCCAGTGATACGCCGAAGATCTTTACTTTGCCTAATTGGGTACCAATTGCAATTACTACAGATAACAGTAGTATGGAATGTGCAATTCCATTCCCCCACAATAAATCCTCAATCCAATTCATACCTATTAATTTATTTTGCTACAAAGGTAGAAATAAATCCAAATTAACGTATCTTTGCGCATAGATAAGGTTAATGTGGAATGACAAATGTAGATGGTGTAGGGCAGATTGACATAAAGGAGGTGCTCAGAAAAAAAGCGCCGACACTTGCTCGTAAATTGCCCGCTTTTGTAGTGAACTATCTTATACGGATTGCGCATCAGGATGAGATAAACGATATACTGGATCGCTATCACGATAAGGATGGAGTGGATTTTATGACGGAACTGATTGATTATTTCGACTTGAATCTGATGCTGAGAGGGGAAGAAAATCTCCCTGAGAGAGGTCGTTATATATTTGCCTCCAACCACCCTTTGGGAGGGCTTGACGGGATCTGCCTCGCCTCCATTTTGGGGAATCATTACCAAGGTAAGGTGCGCGTTCCGGTAAACGATATCCTGCTCTTCATTCCTAACCTTCGTTCTATTTTCATACCTGTCAATAAGCATGGGCGGCAAGCTCGAGAGACGGCTGTCGTCACCGAAGAAGCCTATGCTTCCGACAACCAGATTGTCACTTTCCCTGCCGGTCTCTGCTCGCGTATACGGGGCGGAAAGATTATCGACTTGGATTGGAAGAAGTCTTTTATCCAAAAGGCTGTGGAATATAAACGGAGTATTGTACCGGTTTACTTCAACGGGCGTAATTCAAAATTCTTCTACCGATTAGCAAATCTAAGGAAAAGTCTGGGCATAAAGGCTAATATTGAAATGCTTTATCTGGTAGATGAACTTTTCAAAAGCAAACATTCCACTTATACGATAACCTTTGGCAAACCTGTTTCCTGGACTACCTTTGAGCGAAGTCGAAGCCGGCTTGAATGGGTAGAGTGGATGAGGCAAAAAACATATGACCTGAAAGATAACGAATCACATTTATGATATGCAAACTATTATCGAACCTGTAAATCGCACACTGCTAAAAGCAGAACTTACTCCCGATAAGCTACTGAGGAGAACTAACAAGTCGCATAATGAAGTTTATATAACCACGGCTCAGGAGTCCCCCAATATCATGCAGGAGATAGGTCGTTTGCGTGAGATAGCTTTCCGCTATTATGGCGGTGGGACGGGTGAGCCGGTAGATGTCGACGAATATGATACGATGGCAGGAGCCTATCGCCAACTGATTGTCTGGGATCCTGAAGAGGAACAGGTGCTTGGCGGTTATCGCTTCCTTTGCGGATCGGATGTGAAGTTCGACTCCAATGGCAAGCTTTTGCTGGCCACATCCCACTTGTTCAACTTTTCCGAGAAGTTTATCAACGAGTATTTGCCTTACACCGTAGAACTGGGGCGTTCGTTCGTGACGCTGGAGTATCAAGCCACGCGCGAAGGTTCGGCACGTGGGATGTTTGTGCTCGATAATCTCTGGGATGGCTTGGGAGCCTTGTCTGTTATCGACCCTACCTTGCAGTACTACTTCGGTAAAGTCACTATGTATAATACCTATAATGAGGATGCACGCGATATGGTGCTTTACTTTCTTCAGAAGCATTTCCCCGATAACGACAACCTTATCACCCCCATCTATCCCCTGCAGACAGATCCTGATCTGGAGCGACTGAAGACTCTCTTTCACGCTGACAACTTCAAGGACAACTACCGCATACTCAATCAGGAAGTGCGCAAGTTCGGAATCAATGTCCCTCCTTTGGTCAATGCATATATGAGCCTTTCTCCAAAGATGCGTACTTTTGGAACCGCCATCAATCACGACTTCGGTGAGGTGGAAGAAACCGGCATACTCATCGCCATCGACGAAATTCTGGAAGAGAAAAAGAAGCGTCATATAGAAACCTACCTCATGGAAGAATACCCCACTCAGCCCCTCCTAAAGTACAATTGATGAGAAAATAAGCGGAAAATGCAAAAAAATCATTTACTTTGCATTCAATTTTGGAAGAACGTAAAATTGATAGGATATGGCACAAGAGGATGTTTTTAAGAAGATCGTTTCACATTGTAAAGAATATGGATTTGTATTTCCCTCGTCGGAGATCTACGACGGGCTGGGAGCTGTGTACGACTATGGTCAGTACGGGGTTGAACTGAAGAATAATATCAAGAAATATTGGTGGGACAGCATGACCTTGCTCCACGAAAACGTGGTCGGTATAGATTCGGCAATCTTTATGCACCCAACTATCTGGAAAGCTTCCGGACATGTGGATGCATTCAACGACCCGCTCATTGATAACAAAGACTCAAAAAAACGCTATCGCGCTGATGTGTTGGTTGAAGATTATTTAGCGAAATTAGACGAAAAAATAGATAAAGAAGTGGAGAAAGCCGCCAAACGATTTGGTGACGCTTTCGACGAAACACAGTTCCGGGCTACCAATGCACGTGTACTGGAAACACAGGTTAAGCGTGATGCAACACACGCCCGTTTTGCCAAAGCCTTGAATGACTCCAACCTGGAGGAACTCAGACAAGTCATCATTGATTCCGAAATCGTAGATCCTATCTCAGGGACACGCAATTGGACAGACGTGCGCCAGTTCAACCTCATGTTCTCTACTGAAATGGGTTCAACCTCAGAAGGCTCGATGAAAATATACCTTCGCCCCGAAACCGCACAAGGTATATTTGTCAATTTCCTGAACGTACAGAAAACAGGACGTATGAAGATACCTTTCGGTATAGCTCAGATAGGAAAAGCCTTCCGCAATGAAATTGTAGCGCGTCAGTTCATCTTCCGTATGCGTGAGTTTGAACAGATGGAAATGCAGTTCTTCGTTCGTCCGGGCGAGGAGATGGAATGGTTCAACAAGTGGAAAACGACTCGCCTTGCCTGGCATAAAGCCATGGGACTTGATGATGCGAAGTACCGCTTTCACGACCACGATAAGCTGGCTCACTATGCCAATGCAGCTACCGACATCGAGTTCGAGATGCCTTTCGGCTTCAAGGAAGTAGAGGGCATTCACAGTCGTACCGACTTTGATCTCAGCCAGCATGAGAAATTCTCAGGCAAGAAGGTGCAATACTTCGACCCCGAGCTGAATCAAAGCTATACTCCTTATGTGATAGAGACGTCTATCGGCGTGGATCGCGTTTTCCTCAGCATCATTTCTGGCTCCTATGCCGAAGAAACGCTTGATAATGGTGAAACCCGCGTAGTACTCCGTCTCCCCGTGGCCCTGGCTCCCATCAAACTGGCAGTACTTCCCTTAGTGAAAAAAGACGGACTACCGGAAAAGGCAAAAGAGATAATAGACCTGTTGCGCTTTGACTTCCGTTGTCAATACGACGAGAAAGATACCATCGGCAAACGTTACCGTCGTCAAGACGCCATCGGTACCCCCTATTGCATCACAGTAGACAACGAAACGATGCAGAACAACTCCGTTACCATTCGCTTCCGCGACACAATGCTGCAAGAGCGTGTAAGCATAGACAATCTCCACGAGATTATCTCTGAAAAGGTAAACATGAAGAATTTATTGAAGAAGATAGATAATTGATTAATTAATCAGATGATGAAGAAATATTTATATATAGTATTTGCATTATGTACTGTCGCCCTCCTCTCTTCCTGCGGGAAAGATGACAAGGAAGATACGATAGACGAAGTTTGGAAAGCAGAAAACGAACAGGCTTTCAATGCTAAAACCTTTGATCCAAACTTCACTCGGCGTACTGCTCCTAATAATGGTGGCATCTTGTTTTACAAACAAACAAAGCCGGGCAATGGCAAGCCTGTTTTTTTCAATAGTCGCGCTGAGGTGTACTATGAAGGTTCCCTTATTACAGGCGTCGTGTTCGATAAGAATGACCCTCAGTTTGACACACCTCTAAGAGTTGCCCTCAGTTCAGCTGTAGACAATTATAATTCAGCAACAAATCCGACAGGTTATACCTCAGGTGTGATTGAAGGCTGGAAAGCCATTCTGCAGTATATGACCGAAGGCGAAGAAGGAGAAGTCTGGATCCCCCAGGAATTAGGCTATGGCGCCATAGACAGAGGTGTCATTCCCCCGTATTCCACCTTAATCTTTAAACTCCAAGTAACTAAAGTAATCGGCATTGATGAACAATAAAAAATGTCTCCCCCATTTCTTTGCAATATTGCACGAAATGAGGGAGACATCGCTATAAAACAATTAAAGGATGTCTCCCGACATCCCCTAATCAACTTTGTTAACCTTAAATCTAATACTATTATGAAAAAACCACAATGCAAAGGTAGAGTATTGATATATTCCGGCCAAGCTTTTATGGCTAATATATGTTAAGTAATGCGAGAAATATACACAAAAAATGTTATCTGACATGTAGGAACATATACCAGAATTAAAATCTGTTTATTTTAACGGTCTGATGATTGTCGTAAGAAACATAGAAGAGATAAAGAATAACAGCGGATTAGCAGCCACGATTGGCTTCTTTGACGGTGTGCATCAAGGACATCGCTTCTTGATAGCTGAAATGGGGGAAATGGCTCGAAAAATGCATCTGCCCTCTGCGGTGATAACTTTTGCCCAACACCCGCGCAAGGTGTTGCAAGCCGATTTCCAACCTAAACTGCTAAACTCGTTTGATGAGAAGATAGCTGAGATTTCTACGCTCGGCGTAGATTATTGTATTGTGCTTGATTTTACGATCGGACTATCCAGGCTTACGGCCAAGGAGTTCCTCACCTCCGTTCTGTCGCAGCAATGGAAGGTGAAGGCCTTGCTAATAGGATATGATCACCGCTTCGGCCGCGACCGCATGGACGATTTCAAACAATACCGTGCCTATGGCCAAGCTTGTGGCATGGAGGTAATAGAAGCCTCTCGTTTCAAAGTGGGCGACGTAACCGTAAGCTCGTCTGAAATCCGTCGGCTATTAATGAGAGGTTGGGTAGAAGAGGCGGCAAAGCTTCTGACCTATCCATATCAGTTAAAAGGTCATATTGTAGGTGGCCATAAGATAGGTCGTAACCTGGGCTTCCCAACAGCCAATATGCGGATAGACGAACCCTATAAGGTGATACCTGCCATCGGCGTCTATGCCGTCCGGGCATATCTGCGAGGTGAGAAATACAAGGGGATGCTATACATTGGCAATCGCCCTACCTTGAATAATGGAGATGATATCACCATGGAAGTACACATTTTGGATTTCAGTGACGATATCTATACGAACGAGCTAACAGTTTCGTTTATATATTATGTGCGCGATGACGTCCGCTTCAACTCCCTCGAAGAGCTAAAAGCGCAACTCGTGCGCGACAGGGAAACAATTCAATCTTTATTGAAGAATGAAGATTAACAATTAATAATTGATATGTTGTTTTACGAGGCTATTGATACTTTGAAGGGGATGATTGGGCGTCCTTCTTTCAGCAGGGAAGAAGGAGATGTGGCGGATTATCTGGAGCAGCTTTGGCGGGACGGCGGACACACGGTGTACCGCAAAGGGAATAATCTCTGTTTGATAGCTCCCGGGTTTGATTGGGATAAGCCAACTATCTTGCTCAATTCGCATATCGATACGGTGAAGCCTGTGGACGGATGGACGAGAGACCCTTTTACGCCTGTAGAGGACGAAAGCGATCGCCTTTACGGGCTGGGGAGCAACGATGCGGGAGCCAGTGTGGTATCCCTTTTTGCTGCTTATAGCCGACTGATTGCAAAGGAGCAACACTACAATCTGGTATTTGTAGCCTCTGCTGAGGAAGAGGTGTCGGGACGTGAGGGCATTGAAAGAGCCTTGAAGGAACTTCCACGGATAGACTTTGCCGTAGTAGGCGAACCTACCGGTATGCGGCCCGCCATTGCCGAGAAGGGTTTGATGGTGCTGGATTGCCTGGCTATGGGAAAGGCAGGACATGCTGCTCGAAACGAAGGCATTAATGCGATTACAAAAGCTATACCGGACATTGAGTGGTTTAATACCTATCAGTTTCCCGAACAAAGTGAGTTGCTGGGACCGGTGAAGATGAGCGTTACCATGATTAATGCCGGCACCCAGCATAATGTGGTGCCTGACAGATGCCGTTTTACGGTAGATGTACGTACAAACGAATTTTATGCAAACGAAAGCCTGTACGAGTTGATTCGTGGGCAGGTGAAGTGCGAAGTAGAGGCTCGTAGCTTCCGCCTCAATTCGTCACGCCTCGATCCGAGTCATCCATTTGTGCAGCGTGCGCTTATAATGGGTAAACAGCCTTTTGGCTCGCCAACGCTCAGCGACCAGGCGCTTATGCCCTTTCCCTCAGTGAAGATAGGGCCGGGAGACTCAGCTCGCTCTCATTCGGCGGATGAATATATTTGTCTTCTTGAAATACGGGAAGCTATCGAAACCTATGTCCGCCTTTTAGACGGTCTCATCATCCGGTAGGCCATGCTGAAAGAGATATTGGGTACCATCGGCACGCGATACATTATCGCCCTGCTCAATCTGGCGCTGATATTTATTAATGCCAAGGTACTGGGTATTGAAGGGGTGGGTACAATCGGTTTGATTTGGGCCTCTATCAGTATTAATGTTACGGTAAACAGTATCTTTAGTGGAAGCGCCATCGTTTACTTTATTCACAAATATCCCTTCCATACCCTGTTTCCTATTGCAGTGGTGTGGACTTTTCTTGGCTCTGGTCTTGGATGTGGCGCACTGAGTCTCTTGGGGATATTACCTGCCGGTTATGCTTTTGATGTGTATGGAATTACGGTCTTGTATTCATTAGTGATAGCCCATTCGCGCTTTCTACTGGGAGAAGACCGTATACGGGGTTTTAACCTCACCAATATGCTTCAAGGGGGACTGCTGTTCTTCTTCCTGCTTTTTTTCTATTACGCCGTGAATAAGCGGGAGGTTAGCGCTTATATTTGGGGGATGTATCTAACCAATGGGGTTGCTTTTGTGGTCAGTCTGGTGATGTTATTACCATATATTCATAGGAAAAAAGCGCCGAGCGAGAAGAGTCTCTTTTCCATTATTAAGGAGATGCTGGTGTATGGCCTTTGGGGAAGCGCCGATAATATTGCCGAGACCTGCACAACCCGTCTCAATTACTTCTTTGTGGAGCGCTTTATCGGACTGGGAGGCGTGGGCCTACTGGATGCCGGCACACGTATCTCCGAGAGCGTTTGGAATATTAGTCGGGGCACAGCTTATATTGAATATAGCCGGATTGCGAAGACCGACGATAGGGTAGAGCAGAAGCGTATCACCCTGCAACTGCTTAAGCTCACCTTTTTAGCGGTGACTGCCGTCACGGTCTGCATACTGCTCATTCCCGAGTGGGTGTATACCGACTTTCTGTTCAATGCTGACTTCAAGGGCATACGAGGGGTTATAGCGGCCCTTGCCGTAGGAATTGTGATGCTGGGGTGCAATACCATCCTGAGCCATTATTTTATTGGTAGCGGGAAGATACGCTTCAGTACGGCCTCTTCTTGTATCGGATTGGGTGTTTTGCTTTTTGCAGGTTTTCTGTTGATTCCTTCCTTTGGGCTTATTGGATCGGTTCTGAGCAGTAGTATAGCTTTTAGCGCCATGTTTATCTTTTCCCTTTCTCAGTTTATCCGGTTGACAGGATGCAGCGGACGAGATTTCCTTCTTACAAAAGCCGATTTCCGCCTATCATGAGACGTGGCGTGCCGCGTTTCCGGTTTATTGGCTTAGCCAGGGTTGGGGGTTTTGTTTGTTAGTTTCTTTCCACAGTTCGAAGTGGAGGATGGTGGCGTTACCATTATCCGTATCCGCATATAAACGTCCTATGGATTGGCGAGTCTTTACCTTGTCGTTCTTTTTTACATAGACACTACCCAGGTTGCTGTATACAGTCAGGTAGTTACCATGGCGAATAATGACGGTATTGCCAAAGCCAGGTTCCACGATGATGGCGGTTACTGTTCCGTCGAACACGGCCCGGGCTTCTGAATTAGCGGTAGCCTGAAGGTCTATTCCGTTGTTATTTATACGTACATGCTTCAAAGCCTGATGCTGTTGTTCGCCAAAGGCACCTACGATGGTATATCGTCCGGTTACGGGAGCAGGCAGCCGTCCACGGTTGGCGGCAAAGTTGTCTGATAGTTGTTTTTCTTCGCGGGTCATGGCATAACCGCCTTTGCTTTCGGCTACCCGCTTACTCGGTGTTGCTTTTGCAGTTGGGTTATCGAGCGCTTCCAGTTCGCGAGCAGCTTTAGCTTCGGCTGCTGCCCGGGCTACTTCCTGGGCAATCTGGCTTTCTATCTGTCGGTTCAAGGCATTAGCCTGGCGTTGTTTTTTTCGCAGATCGTCTTGGAGTTGGCGTTGTTTGCGGTTCAGATCCGCTACTTCCTGCTTTTGGATAGCCTCTTCCTCTTCCAACTTCACGTATTCACTCTCGCGTGATTTCAGTAAGCCTGACTTCTCCACGCGCGATTTCTCTAACTCGTCAAATTTGGATTTTATTGATTTCTGCTTCTTGATAATATCTGTAGCCTGTGTCTCCTG
This sequence comes from Bacteroidia bacterium, assembly GCA_025996775.1. Classification (GTDB taxonomy): domain Bacteria; phylum Bacteroidota; class Bacteroidia; order Bacteroidales; family Tannerellaceae; genus DFXE01. Next base: position 25,698 of record BNTS01000024.1, read on the forward strand.
CCAAGCTGCATATTCGCGCAGGTAGCGCATCCGGCGTACAGACTGGCTGAAATTGTCTGCCGAAAAGATAAAGAGCAATTTGTCTTGCGAATTATGACGTTTTTGCATGCGCTGAAGGGAAGTGGAGTAGTTATCACGTTTGGAATTGAGTTCCTTTTCCAGCATGTTGATTTCGCCGCGTATGACGGAAATTTCCTTGTCTATCAATCTCACTTCCTGGTTCAAGAGTGAGATAACCCGCTTGCGTTGCTCAATTTGTTGGCTCAGCAGGTTCAGGCGGTTCAGTGAATTTTGGGTCGATACCTGTGTTTGTGATAGGAGGGTATTGGTTAGTTCTATCTCCTTCAAAGCTGCTTTGCGCTGATTTTCCAACTCACGCACTTTTGCCGATTTCTGACCGAAAACGGTAACGACTGAAAATATACAAAGCATAATTAACCAATACCTCATAATGACTATCTGTTTATTTGGCTTTAACTCCTAATTCCTTAAGAATTTCTGCAAAGGTAACACGTTTATATTTCTCAGGAATAGAAAATTCCAGATTTAGTGGAATATTTGGCTGGATTCGGGAGAAAGAGATACCAAGACCGAACACCGGAGCGCCGTTGTCGGTTAGTTGCATATTCATTTGCAGAGGGAAGGGTTGCCCTCCTGCAGGCTTGAAATCGTCATATCGCCAGTTTAAGATATACTGTTCGTTAGGCTCAATGATCCTGACGGTAAGTAGCTTCTTTTCTCCGTCGGCATAGAAGGTGTAGAGATCTTTCAGCGAGTCTAAGATCCGGGCTACAGCCAAACCGTTCTCTTGTTGCAGTTCAAAACGGTTGTATTGTTGTGGGGTAAAATCCTTATCGCCGGGTACGAAAATACGGTTGGTGAAAAGCGCTTGCAGGTTATAGAAGTTAAATTCTATCATCGACTGTCCCTTTAGGGCGTCATAGCTGTCCAGCATATATTGCTTGTTTAGCCGGTCGAGAATCTTTACGCTGTCCCTGTTGAACTCCATGCGGAATAGCTCCATACCGAGCATGGGTTGGATAGAAAGCTGAAAGGCGCTATCTCTTACCATCTTGATGTCTACGCGAGAACTCAGTTGTTGCTTCAGCATACGAATGTCCATATTGGTACGTGCCGAAAGCGTCTCGAACTGAAAAGCCTGTTTGCGTACCGAATCAAAAAAACCGCCCGTATCCATTATCTCACCTGCAATTTCAGACGGCACTACCGCTTGCTTCGCACTCTTACAGCCCACGAACAAAAGCATAAGCAACAACATCACTGACCCTCTCGCGCCGAGCGAGGTATTACTTCGCATCTTCATCTTCGATGTATTTTTCTTCGGTTATCTTTTGGTCGAGGATTTTGCTTTTTTTGCCTTGTTCTTTGGCTTTCTTCCATTGCTCTATGGCTTTTTCCTTATCACCTGTCATATAGAGGATGTCGCCGTAGTGGTCGGTCAGCTCGGGGCTGTTGGCGTCGTCTTTCGAGATGGCGCTTTCTATGTAGAACTTGGCGAGCGTATAACTTCCTTCCTTGAAGAAAATCCAAGCGTAGGTATCTAAATAGGTGGAGTTGTTAGGCTCTAATTTGATACATTGGGCGCTCATGCGTTCGGCCTTCTTCAAGTCTTCGTTCTTTAGCGAGAGGAAGTAAGCGTAGTTGTTTAGCGCCAGCACGTTCTTATCATTATATTCCAAAGCCTTTTCGTAGGATGCATAAGCCTCTTTTTCCTGACCGGCTTGGTGTTCGATGTCGCCTAATTGTCCATAGAAGGTCGATATCAAGCCCCGGTTCTCGGGCGGAATTACCTTCAGCCCATTCTTACAGGCTTCTAAGGATTTGGGATAGTCTTCTAATTGATAATAGCCTATGCTCAGGTAGAAATAGTATTCGGGGGCGTCTGGGAAAAGCTCGATGCATTTCTCGCAAAGACGTACTGTCTCTTTCCAATCCATAGCCTTGAGCGAAATATCCAGCAACTGTTGCCAGGCTTCTCCATTCTCAGGCTCCATCTCTGTGACGAGTTGAAACTGAAACTTTGCCTCGTCGGTTTTGCTCTTCATCACTAACAGGCGTCCATACATTAATCTAAGCGCCGTTTCTTCGGGATGCTGCTCTATCAGCGTTTCAAAGAGAGCGCCGGCATTTTCACTGCTTTTCTGCGATTGATCCAAGCGGAGGATATAGCGCGACAGGACGCCTACTTTGGTTTCAATATCTAATTTTTCGTTCTCCAGAGCGCTTCGTATCTGCGTTTCTGCAGCATCCTTATCGCCTATAGCCTCGTAATAATTGGCCATGGCCACCACGTAGTATGGATTCGTGGGGTCAATGGCATAAGCTTTCTTATACGATGCAAGCGCTTTGTCGGTTTGTCCCTTCTCCAGATATAAGTCGCCAAGGATGATAGGGTAGCGAGACTCCATCGGGAACTTTACTGCCAGCTTCTCGATCTCCATCAAGGCGCTGTCGGCATGTTCCAGCGAACTATACAATTTATACTTCTGCATAGATATCCCTTCGTTCATCCCCATGTTCTCCTCTAAGGCGTTGTAGGCTTCGATAGCCTTTTCTATATCACCGGCCTGCGTAAGCGCATCCGCCAGATAATAGTTTAGTTCTACCTTGTCGGGATAGTCTTTAACCAGTTCTTCGTATGTCTGTACCGCTTCCTTATACATATCCATATTGCGTGAGAGAGTAGCCAGCGCCATCTTGTAGGTAAAGTTGTCCGAACTGTATAGCACAGCCCGCTTCAACATCTCAACCGACCTCTGTGGCTGGTCAAGCTGCATATAGAACGTTGAAAGTTCAAATAAAAGCGGCGCCGAAGTGGAATCAATAGCCAGGCAATGCGTAAAAGCATCAAAAGCAGCATCATACTTCCCAGCATTCTTCAAGTTCAACCCCTCATAATAAAAGTAATCAAACTTCCTCTGCTTCTTGGCCTCCTCCTGTCCATAAACAGAAATAGTCAGAAAAAGTGTTGCCAATATAAAGTATATTCTATTCTTCATCCAAAATATCAATTGATAATTAATAATTATATCCCTGTGTGTCCAAATCCTCCGCTGCCACGTTCTGTTTCGTCGAGCGTTTCTGTCGGCTCCCAGTCTACGCGACTGTGCGAAGTGATTACCATTTGGCAAATGCGTTCCCCGTCATTCACCCGGAAAGGTTCCGATGAGAGGTTCACCAGGATAATCCCAATTTCGCCCCTGTAATCAGCATCAATCGTGCCGGGAGTATTCAGCAGCGTGACGCCATGCTTAAGAGCCAGCCCCGAGCGCGGACGCATCTGTGCCTCATAGCCTTCGGGAAGCGAAATATACAGACCCGTAGGGATTAATTGGCGCTCCAACGGTTTCAGAAGCACGCCTTCTTCAGAGAGATTCGCACGAACATCCATCCCTGCCGATAGCGGTGTAGCGTATGCCGGAAGTGGATGATGTGACTTGTTTACAATCCTGACTTTCATTTTTGTTTTCTTTATCGTCGCAAAGATAAGAAAAAATAAAGAATCTAAGGAACTTAAAAAAATTAAGGAATCTAAGTAGCTCCTTAATTCAGGATGCAGCCGGTTGGCTGTATGGTGAGAGCGATATCCTTGATTTGTTCCGGAGTAAGGTCTGTCAATTCTGCTATTTCATCAATTGAGTATCCTCTTAGAAGAGACCTCTTTGCTACCTCAATACTTTTCTCCTCAAGGCCTTCGGCTTTGCCTTTTTCTCTGCCTTCGGCCTCACCTTCTTCACGTCCTTCAGATCGGGCGCAATCGGCCACGTCTTGTAAGACAGAGTACTCTAATACGCTTTTGTTATATGCTTCCATTTCTGCAGGTTTTAATATTTCTAATCTTGCCAAGTCAAACAAATGTTCAAAAATACTATCCTTAAACTCTTCAGGGATGGTATTCAAACTACCCATGTTTCTAAAACAATACAACCACCTGTCGGTATTAGTCTTCAACTCAGCCAGGGTCTTGTTGAACTTCGGCAATTCTACAAACAGGTAATTCAGCTTATCGGAAAAACGAGCCTTCGTCCGCTTTCTCATCAGGTAAGCCTCCTCAATCACAAAATCCTCGTCGCCTTCATCCTTGAACAGAATGAAATTCAATACGGCCACCAAATATACGCCTTTTAGTTGATAATTCCAATTTTTCTTGCGGGGAGCTTGCTTTCGTATCGGGAAAGCCGTATAGAATAATGCCCTGTCTTTAAAATACATTTGCTTGCCGATCTGCATTTCAATGATATAATATTCATCATTACCGGTAATGCAATAGAGATCAAAAATAGCGCGGCGATCTTCTTTTGAGGCTCCTAATTGCTCGGAAGGCTGGTATTTGATATCGACTATTGTTTCCCATGGTGTGACGTCGTTAAGAAAAGCGATCAACAACTCCTTCTCTGAAAACAACTTCTTAAACGAATAATCCGTAAGCGGATTCATAAAAACAGGCGTTTGCGTTTCTTTCATAAGACCAAATATTTTTTAGTAATTTATCGCACAAAAATAATTCATTTTCTTTTACATTCCAAACATAGATCAAAAGATGGCGTCCCCGCTGCGTCGTTGTTAATCTAATTAGCGCCTTAATTCAGGATGTGGCCGGTTGACTGTATGGTGAGGGCAATATCCTTGATTTGTTCCGGAGTAAGGTCTGTCAAAAAAACTTTGCGGATGAATCAAAATAAAGCTTATATTTGTATACCAAAATGGGATACATTAAACAAAATAAAATAGATAATATGATAGTAATCAGCATGAGAGAATTTAGAGAAAGACAAGGTAGGTATCTTGACAGGGTAAAGAATGGCGAGGATATTGTGTTGAAATCAAGGGAAAACGGCAGTTTTAGACTTGTCCCTGTGAAAAAGGATGACACCCTGATGAGCAAAGAAGAATTCTTTGAAAAAATAGACCGTGCAGCAAAAAGCATAAAGGAAGGAAAAGGCACAACTGTTCACTCTCAAAAAGAACTCCTTGAATACCTTGACAGATTATGATTTATGACGTAACATTCTCGAAGCAAGCCGAAGAAGATATCAAATATTTAAAACGGCATGAACCACAGGCTTACAGGAAAGTTCTTAAGTTTTTACTTGAATTGCAGGAACACCCAGCTACTGGAACAGGACACCCGAAGCCATTAGGCGAAGACAGGAAGGGGCAATGGTCAAGGCGAATCACAGACAAGCATCGTCTTGTCTATGCAATTGAGGAGGAAAAAATAATTGTGCTTGTGTTGTCTTCTTATGGGCATTATGACGATAAATGAAATTGCATAACGAATACAAATAGCTCCATGTGGTTCCGTGCTTCCCAAAATTCCGGCAACAAATAAAAAAAAGGCTGTATAAGCCCACTTTAACAGCGGGTTCGCCCAATATGACAAAACGCCTTATCAAAGATTCAACCGATGTGCTGTTTCCAGTCTACTGGGAAATCTGCTATTCATCATTCTATCAGCTAATTATCGCCTTAATTCAGGATGTGGCCGGTTGGCTGTATGGTGAGGGCGATATCCTTGATTTGTTCCGGAGTAAGGTCTGTCAATTCTGCTATTTCATCAATTGAGTATCCTTTTAGAAGAGATCTCTTTGCTACTTCAATACCTTTCTCCTCAAAGCCTTTTTCTCTGCCTTCTTCACGTCCTTCAGATCGGGCACAATCGGCCACGTCTTGTAAGACGGAGTACTCTAATACGCTTTTGTTATATGCTTCCATTTCTGCAGGTTTTAAAATCTCTAATCTTGCCAAGTCAAACAAATGTTCAAAAACACTATCCTTAAACTCTTCAGGGATGGTATTCAAACGCCCCATGTTTCTAAAACAATACAACCACCTGTCGGTATTAGTCTTCAACTCAGCCGGGGTCTTGTTGAACTTCGGCAATTCTACAAACAGGTAATTCAGCTTATCAGAAAAACGAGCCTTCGTCCGTTTTCTCATCAGGTAAGCTTCCTCAATCACAAAATCCTCGTCGCCTTCATCCTTGAACAGAATGAAATTCAATACCGCCACCAAATATACGCCTTTTAGTTGATAATTCCAATTTTTCTTGCGTGGAGCTTGCTTTCGTATCGGGAAAGCAGTATAGAATAATGCCCTGTCTTTAAAATACATTTGCTTGCCGATCTGCATTTCAATGATATAATATTCATCATTACCGGTAATGCAATAGAGATCAAAAATAGCTCGGCGATCTTCTTTTGAGGCTCCTAATTGCTCGGAAGGCTGGTATTTGATATCGACTATCGTTTCCCACGGTGTGACGTCGTTAAGAAAAGCGATCAACAACTCCTTCTCTGAAAACAACTTCTTAAACGAATAATCCGTAAGCGGATTCATAAAAACAGGCGTTTGCGTTTCTTTCATAAGACCAAATGTTTTTTTAGTAATTTATCGCACAAAAATAATTCATTTTCTTTTACATTCCAAACATAGATCAAAAGATGGCCCCGCTGCGTCGTTGTTAATCTAAGTAGCGCCTTAATTCAGGATGTGGCCGGTTGGCTGTATGGTGAGGGCAATATCTTTGATTTGTTCCGGGGTAAGGTCTGTCAATTCTGCTATTTCATCAATTGAGTATCCTTTTAGAAGAGATCTCTTTGCTACCTCAACTCTGCCTTCGGCTTTGCCTTCTTCACGTCCTTCAGATCGGGCACAATCGGCCACGTCTTGTAAGACGGAGTATTCTAATACACTTTTGTTATATGCTTCCATTTCTGCAGGTTTTAATATTTCTAATCTTGCCAAATCAAACAAATGTTCAAAAACACTATCCTTAAACTCTTCAGGGATGGTATTCAAACGCCCCATGTTTCTAAAACAATACAACCACCTGTCGGTATTAGTCTTCAACTCAGCCGGGGTCTTGTTGAACTTCGGCAATTCTACAAACAGGTAATTCAGCTTATCGGAAAACCGAGCCTTCGTCCGTTTTCTCATCAGGTAGGCCTCCTCAATCACAAAATCCTCGTCGCCTTCATCCTTGAACAGAATGAAATCCAATACCGCCACCAAATATACGCCTTTTAGTTGATAATTCCAATTTTTCTTGCGGGGAGCTTGCTTTCGTATCGGGAAAGCAGTGTAGAACAGTGCCCTGTCTTTAAAATACATTTGCTTGCCGACCTGCATTTCAATGATATAATATTCATCATTACCGGTAATGCAATAGAGATCAAAAATAGCTCGGCGATCTTCTTTTGAGGCTCCTAATTGCTCGGAAGGCTGGTATTTGATATCGACTATTGTTTCCCATGGTGTGATGTCGTTAAGAAAAGCGATCAACAACTCTTTCTCTGAAAACAACTTCTTAAACGAATAATCCGTAAGCGGATTCATAAAAACAGGCGTTTGCGTTTCTTTCATAAGACCAAATATTTTTTAGTAATTTATCGCACAAAATTAAGCAAAAAAAAGCCCCTACCGAAATCGGCAGGGGCTTTTATCTATTTTATCTTATTCGGATTTTACTTTACTACGGCTTTAACAGCGGGTTCGCCTTCGATGGCAACTACTACTATACCCTTGGGCAGAGCGATTGTTGCATTGTCGGAAGTGAGAACTGTGTTAGCTACTGACTGGCCTAATACGTTGCTGATGGCAACTTTCTTGCCGGCAGCGTTCAAGATAGAAACCGAACCAACTTCACCTACAACCTTAACAGAGCCTGCTACAGCAGATTCATTGCTTACAGCCTTGTTAGCGTTGTCGGGATCAGCCTTCTCGTCTACTACGTCAAAGCCTTGAGCAGCATTTACCAGATTTGCATCGTTGAACTGAACGATTTCACTTTGAACAGGAGCACCGTTCAAGTTGTTCAGATATTGTGCCCATTCCGGTCCAATCTCATAATTGTTGGCAATATTGAAACCAGCAGGATAAGCAGGATAGGAGATCGAAGTTCCTTGTCTACCACCGTCAGTATTATAAGTACTAGCACCACTCACTTTATTGCCACTCGGTCTTCTGGATTCAACGTAGAATTGTCTGCGTTGGTTAACACCTTGTTTCAAACGGAACTGGAATACCATACTCTTACCATTTTCGAGCAATTCCTTACCGGTTGCATTATAAAGGCCTTCACCCCAATAATGGTTGATGTGATCTGTATTATTGTTACGAGTAGAATATCTCGGTACATAGTGAGTGTTCTCTCCTAAGTAATGTTTGGAATACCAAGGTAACGACCACAGCCATCTTTGAGGATCATATTGAATATCAGCAGTTTTTACATTCTTGTAAGAATTCGGTAATACATAGAATGTATCGCCCTGGTGAATACCGTCAACGAATGCAAAACGAGTTGTGTTTTCAATGTTATCCACAAGTTTACCAACATAATCCGGGTTACCTACGTTTACAGAGTCTTGAGCATTGAACAGATAGAAACCTCTGGTCAAACCGCTAACCCACTTGTGTTTTACCTCACCGTAAGAAGGTTCGCCAAATACCCAGTTACCGGCCTCGTCTTTTGTGTACCAGATGTTGCTTCCTTCCTGATACCATACGGAGTCACCCTTAAGGATTTCAGGACGAAGAGCTAACATATACTGAGGCATAGCAGTGTAAGGCTTTTGAGCCAAACCAGCGCTTGTTCTCTTTACAAATGCAGTATCCACGTAGAATTCATATCCTAATCTTGGAAGATCTTCAACATGTTGGTAGTTATTATAAAGACCTGCAAAACTGATGGTCTGGTCAACTAACTCTGAACGGAATACATTCAATTCCTTACCATCTTTGTCCTTATTCCTTGGAGAGTTTTCTGCCAGGAAGACATATTCTTCAGGAATAGCGTGGAACTTCAACCATACCGGAGCGTCGGGATCAACTTCACCCTTATACGGCTCAACAGTTTTCTTGTTACCGTCGCCATAAGTGTAAGAGCCACCGTCGAATCTCCTATACAGAGGAGCTGTATACTCTTGGATAGCAAATGCAGATGTTCTGGTTTCCCTCTGAACCTGAGCATAAGCCCAAACATTACCGTCGGCAATACCAACCTTTACATAACCGATATGTAACGGTGTACCGGAAGCAGTTGCAGAAGCGCCTGCATAATCAGGTGTATTATAATAGTTATATACACCATGTCTGCCAACAAATGAGTTGGTGTCGAGCAGTGCATAGTAATGTGTGTATTCGGTGTCTCCCGCTTTCTTGATAGAGTTATACGTTCTGATCAAGAATACACCATTGTCGGTCAAACCGTTTCCATTTGCTGCAGGTTGGTTTGCAAATACATAACGTTTTTCAGCGTCAATTGTCAACACCTTGCCGTTCTGCGTAAGGGTATAGGCAGTTCTCTCCAATGTAGCGATATTCAAATGCCATTTATCGGTGGTATTCGGCAGCAGAGATGATCTGTAACCGAAAGGTACAGAATGATCCACTATTGCGGCTCCGCTGGCATAAGCAGGAACAGGCGTCAATTTGAATTGTGTCTGTCCTTCTTTAACGATGGCAGCATCCTTGGTAGATCCGGAAGTACCTACACCTAAATATTGCTCGTCATTGTATGCGTGCAGATAGTTCAGGTCATAAGTGTTTAAACGGGCATCCCTATCGCTGAGGTGCAAGTAGCCTAAGTATTTGTTGGTACTGATTTCAACAGGAACCTCCTGGAAGTTATCCTTCGTGATTTCAGCGGTTGCAGAGTTTGCAAATACGATACCGGCCTTGCGTAATTGTACAGAGCTAAATCTGATATTCGGGAACTCACGGTTGATAATCGTAAGCGGAGAAACGTCAGAACCTGACCTTGTATGACGAACTACCCATTGGTAAGATGGCAGATAAACCGGTTCTTGTTGAGACAAGGTTGTCCACAACGGAGAGTTTACACTTATTGTAGAGTCAGTATAGATGGGTACACCTAAAGCCTGACCTGCTTTGTTAATGATGGTATACAAACCTTCAGGTTTAGACTCGAAGTCTATCTGAGCGGTACAAGCGCCAATACCTAACCGAGCATAAGTATTTACAGTCGGAGCGCCGATAGTAATCAAACGGCTTTGGAGAGACTTATCCAAGTCTACTAAAGCAACGTGCAATCTATCTGCATCATTCCATTTATATTTACTTGATGCGCCGGCTCCATCAGGATGGCTTAACCACCATTCATTCTGTTGAACAGAAGCCTGCAAAGCAGGAGTCGTAGCGTTATCATACCACTGATATGCATATCCGGCTGTATTATTGGTACCGGCAGCACGTGTAGCATTACCCCAATAGAGATACGACGGAGCTATACCTGTACTAAAACCAGGAATTTGGGCCCAATAATTTCCGCCTGGGTTTGCGCCGGTTGTACCGGGCTTTTGTTGATATCTTGCTTCAGCAACGTCAATACCTAAACTATCTTTAGATACATTATATGTCAAGCGGAAGTAATACTGTCCTTGAAGTGGTTGATATTGGTCGGTAGTAAGAGCAGTAGATCCATATTCACCAACTACAGTCGGGATTGTTGGGTCCAAACCATAATTAAACACAAGGTGCGAACTATAGCTAGCCGAATAAGCGGTATCCACGCGCAGGTATTTGTCATTAGGTCTTGCATTCGTGATGCCTTTTTCCAATGCGAAATATACCCAAGGATCACTATTTGGAAGAAGATAGCTATTTGTGAAACCACCGGGGTAAGTAGCTGTAGGAGCTTTAGGATTAGAGTACGTACCTACACTGTCAATACCTGGAGTACGATTTGCATCAAAAGCCTTCAATGCATGATCTGACCATGGATTCTCAAAACTTACGTTGTTCTTATCCAAGGTAAATGTCAATTTCCTGAAATCTGCTTTGTCCTTCGTATTTAAAATCGTATTGAAGTCATTTGCATTCAAAATCAGGCGAGCCGGCTCTTGAATGTAGAAATACACTACATTTTCTGGCTGAACAGCAACTGATAAAAATCCACTTTGATATATAGCCTTACTCCAATTAGTTGTTGTAGGGTTTGCAACGGCCGCAAAAAAATCAGCAGCCTTCATGCGAGCAACACCTAAATGAGCACCTTTTCGCATTTCTTGAGCAGAAAGAGAACCCGAAATATCATCATGAATGATAAACAACACAGAGTCATCGCGGAAGTAAGAGTAAAGCGGTTTGCCTTGCTCAATTGAGTACTCATAGTTAGATGAGAAGCCCCACTTTCCTTCTGAACCGAAAGATACATTAATAGAATCTGTGTAAAGAGCATAAGAGTCTTCAACGCCTACCATTAAGAGTTTGTTACTGGCTTTATTCGTGATGTTGAGCCCCACGTGATAATCACCGGAAGCAACATAATCGCCAAAATTAATACACCAGAGAGACTGTCCATAAGGACGGTTGTAAGCAGTTAATGGATCCAAGTGGAGAACGCCATCAGGACTGACAGAGAGAAGGCTATCAGGCACAGCACCCTGTATTGCTAACGCTGTTGTGCCAGTTGGATAACCCCACGTAACGCCCAACTGGTAAAGATAACTACCGGCAACAGCTTTCTTTAGTGAACCAATATTGGTTCCAGAAGCAATCTGAGCAACCTGAGCATTAGCTGTTCCCAACGATGCTACCAGCATTGCAGCGCTGGCAATCAAAGTAAAAAACTTTTTGTTCATAATTTAAAAATTTAATATTAATACTAAAAGTAAATGAATTGTTTTTATCATTTAACAACAGTTAATTGTTTGTTATTTACACACTTAACTTCAACAACACATAAGCAGTCTCATCTTCGCCATTCAACATTACAACTCCTCCTCATCCGGTAGTCATTTCGCCCCATTCACACACGATTGGCAGCATTCAGTTTCTTTTTATCCCACAATAACTTAACGATTAAAGCGTGTGGCAATAGTAAAAGAAACCTCCTTCACACAGCAAAGGTAGATATTAGTTCCATATACACAACACTTTTAAAACTTTTTTTTTCCTCCCTATCCTATTTCTTATCAATACCATACCAAACCCTGTACAAACACCCTTCTTTGGGTGACAAACCCGATATCTCCTTCCCCTCATGCACAAAGAGAGCCTCGCACTATACATTGTAATTAGCGCCTTAATTCAGGATGCGGCCGGTTGGCTGTATGGTGAGGGCGATATCCTTGATTTGTTCCGGAGTAAGGTCTGTCAATTCTGCTATTTCATCAATTGAGTATCCTTTTAGAAGAGACCTCTTTGCTACCTCAACTTTGCCTTCAACTCTGCCTTCAATTTTGCCTTCAACTCTGCCTTCGGCTTTGCCTTTTTCTCTGCCTTTGGCTTCACCTTCTTCACGTCCTTCAGATCGGGCACAATCGGCCACGTCTTGTAAGACGGAGTACTCTAATACGCTTTTGTTATATGCTTCCATTTCTGTAGGTTTTAAAATTTCTAATCTTGCCAAGTCAAACAAATGTTCAAAAACACTATCCTTAAACTCTTCAGGGATGGTATTCAAACTACCCATGTTTCTAAAACAATACAACCACCTGTCGGTATTAGTTTTCAACTCAGCCGGGGTCTTGTTGAACTTCGGCAATTCTACAAACAGGTAATTCAGCTTATCGGAAAACCGAGCCTTCGTCCGTTTTCTCATCAGGTAGGCTTCCTCGATCACAAAATCCTCGTCGGCTTCATCCTTGAACAGAATGAAATCCAATACCGCCACCAAATATACGCCTTTTAGTTGATAATTCCAATTTTTCTTGCGTGGAGCTTGCTTTCGTATCGGGAAAGCAGTATAGAACAGTGCCCTGTCCTTAAAATACATTTGCTTTCCGACCTGCATTTCAATGATATAATATTCATCATTACCTGTAATGCAATAGAGATCAAAAATAGCGCGGCGATCTTCTTTTGAGGCTCCTAATTGCTCGGAAGGCTGGTATTTGATATCGACTATCGTTTCCCACGGTGTGACGTCGTTAAGAAAAGCGATCAACAACTCCTTCTCTGAAAACAACTTCTTAAACGAATAATCCGTAAGCGGATTCATAAAAACAGGCGTTTGCGTTTCTTTCATAAGACCAAATGTTTTTTTAGTAATTTATCGCACAAAAATAATTCATTTTCTTTTACATTCCAAACATGGATCAAAAGATGGCATCCCCGCTGCGTCGTTGTTAATCTAATTAGTGCCTTAATTCAGGATGCAGCCGGTTGGCTGTATGGTGAGGGCGATATCCTTGATTTGTTCCGGAGTAAGGTCTGTCAATTCTGCTATTTCATCAATTGAGTATCCTTTTAGAAGAGATCTCTTTGCTACCTCAATACTTTTCTCCTCAAGGCCCTTTTCACGTCCTTCAGATCTGCCTTCTTCTCTGCCTTTGACTTCACCTTCTTCACGTCCTTCAGACCGGGCGCAATCGGCCACATCTTGTAAGACGGAGTACTCTAATACGCTTTTGTTATATGCTTCCATTTCTGTAGGTTTTAAAATTTCTAATCTTGCCAAGTCAAACAAATGTTCAAAAACACTATCCTTAAACTCTTCAGGGATAGTATTCAAACTACCCATGTTTCTAAAACAATACAACCACCTGTCGGTATTAGTCTTCAACTCAGCCGGGGTCTTGTTGAACTTCGGCAATTCTACAAACAGGTAATTCAGCTTATCAGAAAAACGAGCCTTCGTCCGTTTTCTCATCAGGTAGGCTTCCTCAATCACAAAATCCTCGTCGGCTTCATCCTTGAACAGAATGAAATTCAATACCGCCACCAAATATACGCCTTTTAGTTGATAATTCCAATTTTTCTTGCGTGGAGCTTGCTTTCGTATCGGGAAAGCAGTATAGAACAGTGCCCTGTCTTTAAAATACATTTGCTTTCCGACCTGCATTTCAATGATATAATATTCATCGTTACCTGTAATGCAATAGAGATCAAAAATAGCGCGGCGATCTTCTTTTGAGGCTCCTAATTGCTCGGAAGGCTGGTATTTGATATCGACTATCGTTTCCCACGGTGTGACGTCGTTAAGAAAAGCGATTAACAACTCCTTCTCTGAAAACAATTTTTTAAACGAATAATCCGTAAGCGGATTCATAAAAACAGGCGTTTGCGTTTCTTTCATAAGACCAAATATTTTTTAGTAATTTATTGCACTTTGTTTTCTTTATCGTCGCAAAGGTAAGGAAAAAATAAAAAAAATCTAAGAGGCTTAAGGGATTTTTCATAGCTTTGATTATACGGAATGGAGACGGAACTTGTGGAAAGATAAAAATATAGGTGACAAACCCGATATTCCCTCCCCCAAAAACAAACGCCCCCCATAGAGCCTTGCGTTATAGTGTTAAAGAATTAGGTGAAATCGCTTTAATATCTTTGGTTTAATAGGAGAGTCTTTTATCAAGGTTTGTATAATGCATTCCATATCATCTTCTTTGATTTTATCAATAGGCGAAGAAAACATAGATGTGAATTTTTCCCGTGATATTTCTTTCAGTTCGCCACAATAAATATATCTGGGTTTCTTCAAAAAAGGATATTTCTTTTCACTTACAGGATAGTGCAGCAATTGTAACTCTTCAGTAATATTTTGATTGATATGTGTATTGATTAATAGAAAGCCTACAATTTGTTCATCGCTAAGTCCCATTACAACAAAGAATTTATCACGGTTTTCGTCTTCTTCCTTTGGCGTTACTCCTTCTTCGGGAGTAAGATTCATCCAATATACTTCTCCCGGAGAAATAGCCGTAGTAATCAGTTTAGCCTTTTGCTCATTGGTCAAAAAATCAGATAGCGCCATTATCCTGCAAAAAGAGTATCCAAGGATCGTTGTTCTTTTATGAAAGTAATCGTATCTTCGCTGGCGCCAGCAGCCCGAGCCATGGAGAATTCACCTAAAATTCTATGTCCCTTCTTATTCCATGCTTCTTCCCATGCGGCATCATGCGATTTAAGCGATAGTTTATTAAAGGATAAATCTTTATTTTCCGAAATAGATTGAGTAAGAAATCGGATATCAGTTGAGGATAGTTCATCCATATCAGGATGTTCTGTAGCCTTGAGCTTATCCTTTTCCTTGTTTTTCGTTACTTCAGTCGTTACTTCGATTGCGTTAGAAATCAGTAAAAGTAATTCATCTTTAGATATTGTCTTATCGCCCTTGGCCAACTTAACGGCATTATACAATGCTGATGGTACCGGCCCATTTTGCATAGCAAAGAAAGTATCATTTACAATTCGCCTCCCGTAAGTTGCAAAATGATTTTTATCAGCAAAGTAAATAATCTTAAACAAGTGAATCATATCAATAGAAGGGCATTTTTCAAGCACAAAAAGGACAACAGCTTTCAATTTAAGAAAGTCATCATAGCTCATATTTGAGTGTCTTGTCTGTTTTGATAATACTGTTTCCATAATGTTAGTTGAGCTTCATTCTCTGCAAAGATACATATTTGTAACGCAAATACGCCACAAATGTAATGCAAATGATTTAATTTAACGATAATTTTGGATTTTTTTCACAACAACATTCTTTAAGAAGCGGAGATTATTTTTGCACACAACTTTTATAGCAAGTTAGATATCAACAGGTGAAAGTAACCAATTAGGATATGTACAACCTAAAGAGTAAGCGGGATCATGTTGTTTAGGTGAAAAGGGCAAAAATAGCAGAATGTCAAAAATAGCAGAATGTCAAAAAATGGTCTTTTTTTTCTTCGATTTTTGAGGCGATTTTGGGCTTTTAACACGGAAAACGCAAGGATTTGCGGGTTTGGCAAAAACATAAAGATAGTAATAGTGAGTTAAAAGTTGAAAATTGAAAGTAGAGAGCAGGAATTATGCTCTACTATTTGTATTTTCCTTTCAATGGCTGCCATAACGTCATTTAGGCACTCAAGGGATTTAAGGGTATTTTAAATCCTAACAGATCTTAATATTAACCAAATAATAACTAATATTAAATGCTATTCACAATTCATCCTCATCTCTTCGGGAAATCATGCAGATGATTTTAAAAATGATCTGCATGAAATTTCCAAATTATGCTGATGACGTCCGGCAATCATCTAAATGATTTCCCCAAAAGAAGCCGTCTTTTCAAAATATCTTTCCCAAATATTGACAAAAACTTTACATATCTGCTGACTTTGGCCGATTTCGTCGAAACTCCGAATTTCTCGTAACACAAAAAGCCCATTTTCACTGACACATACTATCCATTTTAACAGATTTTAGTTGACAAATGTC
>BNTS01000025.1 GCA_025996775.1 Bacteroidia bacterium
TGATGATACAGCTTATCGGCTTCTTCCCCGGATTTTGTCTTTGCCAAAGATCCTAAATAAGTTCCCCAGTTATAAAAGGCTTCATGATCGTCCGGTTTTATATCTACAGCCTTTTGATATTTTTCAAATGCTTGATGATACAGCTCATCGGCTTCTTCCCCGGATTTTGTCTTTGCCAAAGATCCTAAATAAGTTCCCCAGTTATAAAAGGCTTCATTATCGTCCGGTTTTATATCTACAGCCTTTTGATATTTTTCAAAGCCGTCTTGAGGTCTGTTTATCTCATAAAGGAAACTGCCATACTCGGATAACAAATCAGGGTCGTTCCGATAGGTATTCAATCCTTCCCGATAGATAACTTCCTTTTTCTGAAGGTCTTTTTCGATATATGCATCTAATAAGATTCCGGATACTCCTCCACTCATTATAGTTCTTAGTGCCTGGGGATTGGAGATCTTGTTTTCCCTTAAATTTGTTGCTAATTTAATCCGTTCTTGATTCAGTTTGGTGATTCTATTTATTGAAGATGTCACAAAAGGATGGTTGTTTGGGTCATCCAATTTCTCGAATATATCGAACTTGAATGCACCCTGCAAAGCATACATAAAGTCATCGAAGCTATGAATTTCGATGATATAATCATTTTGGGTAAGTAATTCTTGTATCTTATTATTGATCTCAGATTTATTCCTGACGCACCAGTAGATAGACTTTCTTTCTGTCGGGTTAAACGTTTTCAAGTAATTCATCAAACTGCCGTCGTTTCCCCCATAACCTATAACCACTAAATGAAACTGGTTCAATAAGGGAGATAATGCATTTTTCCATTCTTGTTTAAGCGTCTCGGTCTCTGTTTCACTGTTGAATGGCTGCAGGAACAAATCGCGGTGTACCTTGATGATAGTAGGTTTTTTGGTTTGCACAGAAATAAATCCGGCCAGCGTTTCATGTCCGGCAATAAACGGTTTCTCAGAAGTATAGGCCCGAATGGCATCTTCAACCAAGTAATCAAAATTGGTGGTAATAACGAAATTATGTTTTTTTTTCGCTAGAATTTGGGCAAGAATGGCATAACCGATACCCGGCTCACTCTTGGCCATTAATTTTTCAAATTCCGTATAACCAAGTTCAGGACAAGCTCTGTATCTCTCCTCGTATAATTTAGTATAGTATTCTCCCACATTTTCAGGGGTAATTTCATTAAACCAGGTTGCGGCAAAATTATTTTTTTTAAGATGATCATACCAGCGTTTCGACAATTCCCATCCGGTATCTATTCCCGAACTTTTTGATGCGCCCGCACCAAGCAAGAAACAGAAACGAATGTTGTCTCCATCCAAATTCTCAATGTCTATAAACACCCTGACCAACTGATCCTGACTGATTTCGGTGTATTTTTTACCATTATCCATAATCCTTCGAATTTTACATTACAGCCTAATCTGAATTATTCACACTAAAAAGAGAGAATTGTTATTTTATTGTATATCATAAAAATAATTAGTATTTTTTTGTGGTGTTAAACAAACACTAAAACAAACTTTTTTCATACATATAAAATACAAAAAAAGGTTCACACAACACCTGAACATTTTAATCTAAAAGTATCAGAAACTGTTTAAATTTATGATAATTATTTTATTTTCAGTTGGTTGATTGAATATTGTTTCGTATCTTTATGATTATCAACCAAATAATTATAAATGATGCACAAAGCCAATTATTCAACTAACCTAACTGAAAAACAGCTGCAAGTTATTGAAAAACTATTAGAAAATAAAACAAGAAAGCGAAAACATTCAATAGCAGAGATAATCAATGCTATTTACTTGTTGAAAACAGGCTGTCAATACACAATAATTTGCTTTTTTACTGCTTACAGGGGAGTGCACAATGGTGAAGTTGTTACCAATGAATCAGATGGTTATGCCGTTTTATCCGTTTTTGCTTTTTCGGTGCATAGTTAGGAAACGGAACATTTGCCCAAATCTGCCGAAAACGGTATTTTAGCTTATGGACAACCAAAGACACTATATTGTCAATATTGTCAAAAATATCAGAATGTCAAAAAATGGTCTTTTTTTTCTTCGATATTTGAGGCGATTTTGGGCTTTTAACACGAAAAACGCAAGGATTTGTGGGTTTGGTAAATACAAAAAGATAACAATGATGTGTTGAAAGTTGAAAATTAAAAGTAGAGAGCGGAAATAGCGCTCCATTATTTATATTTTCCTTTCAATAGCTGCCATAACGTCATTAAGGCACTCAAGGGATTTAAGGGTATTTTAAATCTTAATAGACCTTAATATTAACCAAATAATAACTAATATTAAATGTCATTCACAATTCATCTTCATCGCTTCAGGAAATCATTTAGATGATTTTAAAAATGATCTAAATGAAATTTCCAAATTATGCTGATGACGTCCGGCAATCATCTAAATGATTTCCCCAAAAGAAGCCGTCTTTTCAAAATATTTTTCCCGAATCGCGACAAAACCTTTACATATCCGTGAACTTTGGCCGTTTTCGTCGAAACTCCGAATTTCTCGTAACACAAAAAAGCCCCTTTTCCTGACAAAAGGGGCCTATTTTAACTGTTTTTAATAGACAAATGAAAAATAGCGTTCTCATAAATTCAATCAATTACGAATGACAAATTAGCCCTTTTCACCCCATTCCATGAAGCTTTAAAATTATTTTTCAGTTCCGTATGCCGTCAGGCATTATCTGTTGGTGGAAATACGTTTCTGTATGCCGTTAGGCATAGCCTATTGGTAGCCGTGGTGTTTTAACCCACGGGAACTAACAAGTATTTGTAACTAATTAAAAAAACAGTAGATTGACATTCATTATAGCCTTATGGGGTACGATTTGGAGCGGATTCGGCAATCTTTTTCGACCACGTTTGTCCTGCCCTTGTGAGCCTTTAAATACCCAAAACCGGATTATCTTTCATCATCAAGAAAAAGATTGATTCCCCAGATAATTGCCAAAGGTTCCATCTTAAAGCAATGGAACAAGAAACAAGTCATTGCGTTGCAAACAGCGTTTTACGACACATTGCCACCACTTCCCGAAGTGGATAAGGCTGATGCTGACTTCACCCAGTCACTACAAAAAAGGCTGGATGCCCGACGCCTGGAAGGATCCAATATTGATAACCTTGAAAATGTAGTTGTAGAATGAGTTATCAATTGGAACTATTTGGCGAGGAATGTATAGAGAAGCCTATCATCAATGTTTCTTCCATCCCACAGAGAAGCCCATTCCGCTATCCCGGTGGGAAAACATGGCTTATCCCTACCGTCCGGCAATGGCTCAAACAGGATAACAAAACTGTGAATGAATTGATTGAGCCTTTTGTAGGTGGTGGTATTGTTAGTCTTACTGCTGCATTTGAAGATATGGCCGATCACATTACAATGGTTGAAAAGGATGAAGAGATAGCTGCTGTTTGGGAGGTTATATTGAATGGTAAAAACAAATGGCTTGCCGATAAAATTAATTCTTTCGACCTGACAACAGACAATGTAATTACAGAACTGAATAAGCCGGACAAGCAAATACACGATATAGCATTTTGTACTATCCTCAGAAATCGGATTTATCATGGCGGTATCCTGGCCAAGGGTTCGGGAATGATTAAAAATGGAGAAAATGGGAGAGGTATTGCTTCCCGTTGGTATCCTAAAACATTGCATGACAGGATTACTTCAATTGCTTATGTTAAAGAAAAGCTTCATTTCATTACCGGTGATGCTTTTGAAATCATGGAGCAAAATATAAATAACGAGAGCGCTTACTTTTTTATTGATCCGCCTTACACCGTTGCCGGTAAAAGGCTCTATACATATTCAGAGATAGAGCATGAGCGGTTGTTTGCACTAACAGCCAAACTCAAGGGTAGATTTATGCTTACCTATGATAACACGGCAGAAATACGCCAACTTGCCGACAGATATAACCTGCCCTATCGAACAATTCCAATGAAAACAACACATCATTTAGAGAAAACTGAAATCATCATTTCCGATAACTTTACATGGTGGAGAAGCAATTTGAATAATTGATTTATTGATGAGGGTGACCAAAAAGAGGAGAAACGGGATCATTTCCCGTTTCTCCTTCTCTCTTTTATACCCTGTTTTTTTGAAATTCATAGCAAAATGTATTGTGAATCAGAAAAAAGGATTACCTTTGCCACGCTTTTGAGAAATGACAAAATAATGTCTAACTTATTAATTAAAACAAACAATAGTATTAACAATTTAAAGAATGGAAAATTTAAAAAACATCCAGCCGGTAGAGGATTTCAACTGGGAATCATTTGAACAGGGAGAAACCTACGGCGAAGTTAGCAAGGAAGATCTTGTTAAAACGTATGACGAAACTTTGAATACCGTAAAAGACAAAGAAGTAGTTATGGGAACCGTTACATCCATGAACAAACGCGAAGTGGTTGTGAACATTGGTTTTAAATCAGATGGCGTAGTGCCGATGTCTGAATTCCGGTACAACCCGGATCTTAAAGTGGGCGACGAAGTAGAAGTATATATCGAAAGCCAGGAAGACAGAAAAGGACAACTCATCCTTTCTCACAAAAAAGCACGTGCTACACGCTCTTGGGATCGTGTAAATGAAGCATTGGAAAAAGACGAAATCATCAAGGGATTCATCAAATGCCGCACGAAAGGCGGTATGATTGTGGATGTATTTGGTATCGAAGCTTTCTTGCCGGGTTCACAAATCGACGTGAAACCAATCCGCGACTACGACGTATTTGTCAACAAAACGATGGAATTCAAGATTGTAAAGATCAACCAGGAATACAAAAACGTGGTGGTATCTCACAAAGCGCTTATCGAAGCAGAACTGGAACAACAGAAGAAAGATATCATCTCGAAGCTGGAAAAAGGACAGGTACTGGAAGGAACCGTCAAGAACATCACTACCTACGGCGTATTTATCGACCTGGGCGGCGTAGATGGTTTGATTCACATCACCGACCTTTCTTGGGGCCGCGTTTCGCATCCGGAAGAAATCGTTACACTGGACGAGAAGATCAACGTGGTTATCCTCGACTTCGACGACGAAAAGAAACGTATCGCTCTTGGTTTGAAGCAACTGACTCCGCACCCATGGGATGCTTTAGACAGCAACCTGAAGGTGGGCGACCATGTAAAAGGCAAGGTAGTGGTAATGGCCGATTACGGTGCATTTATCGAAATTGCTCCGGGTGTAGAAGGATTGATTCACGTATCGGAAATGTCATGGACACAACACCTGCGCAGCGCTCAGGACTTTATGAAGGTAAGCGACGATATCGAAGCTGTTATCCTGACCCTCGACCGCGACGAACGCAAGATGTCTCTTGGCATCAAGCAACTCAAGGCCGATCCATGGGAAGATATCGAATCTCGTTTCCCTGTTGGTTCAAAGCATACCGCCAAAGTGCGTAACTTTACCAACTTCGGCGTATTCGTAGAGATAGAAGAAGGCGTAGACGGCTTGATTCATATCTCCGACCTTTCCTGGACGAAGAAAATCAAACATCCGAGTGAGTTTACACAGATTGGCGCCGACATCGACGTACAAGTATTGGAAATCGACAAGGAAAACCGTCGTCTCAGCTTGGGTCACAAGCAATTGGAAGAAAATCCCTGGGATGTGTTTGAAACTATCTTTACCGTTGGTACTATCCACGAAGGTACAATTATCGAAGTACTCGATAAGGGCGCCGTTATCTCCCTGCCTTATGGCGTAGAAGGGTTTGCTACTCCGAAACACTTGGTAAAAGAAGATGGTTCGCAAGCTGCCGATGATGAGAAATTACTGTTCAAGGTAATTGAATTCAACAAGGAAGCTAAACGCATCATCCTTTCTCACAGCCGTATTCACGAAGACGAGCAAAAGAGCGCCAAGAAAGAAGCTTCCGGATCAACCGGCAGTGGCGAAAAGAAAAGCAGACAACGCTCGAAGAAGGAAGAAGAATCTCCTGCTTTGACTTCGGCTGTAGAGAAGACAACTTTAGGCGACATTGAAGAACTGGCTGCCCTGAAAGAGAAACTTGCAGGCAACGAAGCTGAGTAATATCAATAGCTATATACTAAAAAAGCGGGGCGACCAAAAAGGTCATCCCGCTTTTTTTATCCCAACCGTAGGTGCTACTTCTTCAGGGTAAAGAGAAACTCCAACCCTCCACCGGCATGATTCTTTACCTCGATGGTACCTTTATGGAAAAGGATGGCATTCTTTACGATTGAGAGACCCAGGCCAGAGCCGCCGGTTTCGCGAGTACGGCCTTCGTTAACCCGGTAGAAGCGTTCGAAGATACGGTTGAGGTGCTGTTCGTCCACACCGGTTCCGGTATCATAATACGAGAAATAGAGGTAGGTATCGTCTTCGGCATAGTTGGTGATATGAATTTCGATGCCATTACCGGCATAGCTGATGGAATTATCAATCAAATTGCGGAAGATGGAGTAGATCAAGGTATAGTTGCCTCTTACATAGAGAGTATCTTTTACTAAAGAAAAGAAAGTGATACGATGCGCCATCAGCTTGTCGCTCAAATCTATCTGTACCTCGTCAATCAATTGTGCCAGGCTTAAATCTTCAATGGCAAATTGAGAAGGAGCATCTTCTATTTTGCTGATGATACTCACATCTTCAATAAGATTCGAGAGGCGTACGGTTTGCAGGTAGGCTCTTTCTATAAATTGCCCCTGTTTCTCCGGGCTTAGCTCATGGTCGTAGAGCGTTTCCATATAACCGCGCAGACTGGTTACAGGCGTACGCAACTCATGGGCGATGTTACTGGTCATTTCTTGTTTTAGCAAACGAGTCTTCTCAGTCTTACTAATATCTTTGATTATAACCTCAAAGCTGCCATCTTTAAAGGCAACGGTTTGTACGGAAAACGTTTTCGCATTCTTTTGGATTTGAAAATCCGCATGATTGACCTCCCGCTTTTTATTATTGATAAAGTCTGTTACAGGCTGAAACATTTTGTCGTTTAAAATATCTTCCACGTCGAAGGTAGGATTGTCGGAAATCAGGTTTATGTATTGAATAAAGTTGGTGTTGGCATAAATCTTCTTCCTTTCAGGGTTGAAGATACAAAGGCCCTCACCCGAGAATTGAAAATGTCGGATCAGCTTTTGTCGTTCTAATTCTATACTCTGATTGGCGGCTTCCTTTTGCTTAAAGATATCAATCAGCTCGTATCCAATTTCACCCAGTTCGTCGTTATGAAAGTTGACATCATCAGGAATGGGTTGTCCCTTTTTTATCTTGGAAGCAAAGTCTTTCAACTGGAGGATAGAGTTGCTGAAACTGCTTGCCACATAGTTTATAAACAGCAGTACAACGACGAATAAGACAAGTGTAAGGATGATGAAGAGATTACCGGCTTTGAGCATATTGCGCGTTTCCGTATTGTAGGGTAAGGCCACACGCACAAAATAGTTGTCATAGTGACGGGCATAGTAAAGGTATTCCTGATGGGTAGAGGCCGAGGAACGGACATTCGAGCCAAACGATGAATAAAGCGCATTCCGAATTTCAGGACGGTCGAGATGGTTCTCCATGTGTTCAACGTCAGTCACTTCGTTATCCAGCAGTACTTTTCCTCCATTATCAATAATAGAAACACGGATACTGTCCGGAAGCAAATGATACAACTCGTGAATTTGCCCGATACTTTCCCCTGTAAGCCTGTTGTGAACGATATAACTATTAATAATCCCTGTGTACCCGTCGAGGCGGACTTCCAAGTCGGCTATGCGGAATTTTTTTTCCTGACGCTGCTCAATTAGGATAATACCTCCTGTAAATATGATGAAAATAAGCAGAAAATAACCAAAGATACGTTGCTTGTAAGTCGTCTTCATAACCTTAAATTGTTTATTATGATGGTTTGTTATAATTGGGATTAAACATATATCCGTAGCCGGTGCGATTCACGATGCAATCGCCATAGTTGCCTAACTTCTTGCGCAAACGGGTGATATGAACATCTACTGTCCGCTCTAATACAATGCCTTCTTTTTCCCAAGCCTTGTTGAGGATGTCAGTACGGGTGAATATATCTCCCTCATGTTGCACCAGCAGGAGGAGTATATTGTATTCGGTTCGTGTCAGGTCCACCGGCTCATCGTCGATAGTTACTGTTTTGGTGTGCGAATCAATCAGGAGACCGTCTATTTGAAAGGACTCCGAGGCTTCCCCTGAAAGGATGCTTCTCTTTAATACACTTTTTACGCGAGCAATCACCTCCTTGATGGAAAATGGCTTGGAGATATAATCATCGCCTCCGGTAGAGAATCCGGTGAGCATATCATTCTCCGTGTCTCGGGCAGTCAGAAAGATAATAGGCGTAAGGTTGCCCTTTTTCCTCAGCCGGTCAGCCATCTTGAAGCCGGAGATACCTCCCATCATCACATCGAGCAAAATCAGACGATGGTTGGGCAACAGGATTTGAAGTGCAGCTTCGGCTGAGTCTGCCAAATCTACTTGGTATCCTTCATTCTGGAGGTTAAACTGAAGTATTTCCCTTATATCGGCTTCATCGTCCACCACCAGTATAGATATGTTTTCATCCCTGGTTCCCATGTCTTATATCCTTACCTTCAGTTAAGTAAATAGCGCTCTCGGCAATGTTGGTAGCGCTGTCGCCTATGCGTTCCAGATTGTGAGCTATAGCATTCGATTGTATCATATTCCTGATATCCACTTTGCTTATTTTCCTTCCTTCAAATTTTTCCTGTAAATATAGACTTATTTGGTGACATAATTCATCTACTTTGTCATCTTCTTTTATTACTTGATAGGCCATATTGCTATCTTCGTTAGCAAAAGAGAAGACAGCGTTGCGAAGCATGGTTCCAACTTTCTCAAGCATTTTGTAAATAGTTTTATTTATTTCGGCAAACTCAGGATGTGAAAAGTCTGTTACCCTCACAAAGTGGATAATATTAAGCAGCATATCGCCTACGCGCTCTAAATTGGTTGTAATGTCTTGATAAGTAATTATTTTCCGTAAATCGGCAGCTTTGGGGTTGAATTGGAAGATGGTGAATACAACCTCTTCTCGCACCTTAATTTCCAAACGGTCTATGATAACTTCGTTTGCTTCAGCCTCTTCGTACAGCGATTCAATTGTGTTATCCTGCAAAAGCTTGTGAGTAATTTGCCATTGTGTCAAAGTCGTTTTAGCCAACAACTCAAAGTCGTTAAGCAATAAATCCAGTTGTTTAGTCTTTATATTTGTCATAGTATAATTTTAAATTATTAATTGTTGATTAACCGAAGGCGCCTGTCAGGTAGTCTTCCGTGCGTTTGTCTTTGGGCTTTGTGAACATTTGTTTGGTGGTACCAAACTCTACCAGTTCGCCTAAGTACATAAACATGGAATTGTCGGAGATGCGGGCGGCTTGCGACATATTATGGGTTACGATAATTATGGTATATTGATCCTTCAGCTCTACCAGCATTTCCTCTATCCTTGCTGTAGAGATCGGGTCGAGAGCAGAAGTTGGCTCGTCCATCAGCAGCAGTTCAGGCTTTAATGCCAGCGCACGGGCTATGCAAAGACGTTGTTGTTGTCCGCCTGATAGAAAAGTCCCCTTTTTGTTCAGCGAATCTTTCACTTCCTCCCAGAGGTTTACACTTCGGAGGCTGTGTTCCACAATTTCGTCTTTCTCGGTCTTGCTTAAAGAAATATTGTTCAGTTTATAACCGGCCAATACGTTTCCGTATATACTCATGGTGGGGAAAGGGTTGGCACGCTGGAATACCATTCCGGCAAGACGACGTACCTTCATAGGGTTCATCTTGAAGATGTTTTGCCCTTTAAGCAGTATCTCGCCGGTTGTTACAATATCCGGATATAACTCGTGCATACGGTTTATCGCACGCAGAAGCGTGCTTTTGCCACAGCCCGACGGCCCCATAATAGCCGTAATCGTTTGCGGTTTGAAGTAGGCATTGACCTCATTCACCGCCAGCTTGCCGGGTGTATATGAGACTGAAACATCTTTCAGTTCCAGTATAGAATCTATATTTATTGAATTTTCCATCTTTTTGCAATACTTTTGGCACAAAGATTTATACCTAATATAATGAGGAGCAACAACAGAGACGTAGACCAGATAAGTCCGGCCAGGTTAGGATCATTGTAGAACTCCCAAATAAGCAGAGAGGCGGCGCTTACAGGCCGGGTTATATCCCAGTTTACGGTAGTTGCGCCTAAAACGGTAACCAATAGGGGAGCCGTTTCTCCCATCACGCGCGAAATTGCCAGAAGCGAACCGGTAAATAATCCGCTGAATGCCGAGGGCAGCAAAATGCGAAGCACTACCGTAGCGTAAGAACCTCCCAGCGCCAATCCTGCCTCCTTCAAAGAAGTGGGCAACATTTTCAGGCTTTCTTCGGTAGATCGTATCACCATCGGTAGCATCATAATGGCTAAAGCCACACTGCCGGCCAAGGCCGAATAGCTCGACATAGGCTTTACCACCCATATATAAACAATCACACCTATTACGATAGAAGGAATCCCTTGCAAAAGGTCGCTCAGACTACGTACCAGCCGAGCCACCGGCTTATCCTGCTTCTCGGCCAGATAAACGCCTGTAGTTATTCCCAAAGGGATGGCAAACAGAATAGCAAGTGATAGAATCAATATTGTTCCGGTTATTCCATTGAGTATACCGCCAGGGATAGGCGCTCCGCTTATATGAGCCAGCATAGCTTCCATAGACGTGGGCGCCACTTCTGTAAAGAGGCTCGGATTAAACTGAGCATATCCTTTGCGAATCAGTTCCCACAGGATAAGAAATAAGGGAATGAGTGTTACCAGCGAAAAGCCGCACACAAGGTAGAAGAAGAAACTGCTCTTCGCCAACCGGAATCGGGTTGTAGATGTAAATGATTTCTTCATTGCCTTACCATTTTCATTATATATTTGGCTATAAAATTAATGGAAGCCGTAATGAGGAAAAGAAGCAGCCCGATAGCCATTAGTGAACTGAGTTTTAGTCCGCCGGCTTCTCCAAACTGATTTGCAATGATACTCGCCATCGTATTCCCTGTATCGCCCAGCCCATGAGGAATGTTGTTGGTGTTCCCTATCAGCATGGTCACTGCCATTGTTTCGCCCAACGCCCGGCCGAAGGCCAGTACGTAGGCTGCAAATATTCCCGAACCGGCTGCAGGAAGGCTGACTCGCTGAATAACCTCCAGCCGTGTTGCTCCCAAACTATAAGCCCCTTCCTTTAGATCATTTGGTACCATGGCAAGAAACTCGGCGCTAAGCGAGGAAGCGTAAGGAATAATCATGATAGCCAACACAATAGAAGACAGTAATACACCAAAGCCCTGTTCGTTCACCCCCATTTCCACCATCAAAGGACGCAGGGTATAAAAACCCCACAAACCAAATACGATAGAGGGAACACCTGCCAATAAATCCACCACCGAGCTAAGAATCGTAGACGCCCTGTGCCCCCGGAAATATTCCCCATTGAAGAGGGAAACCGAAAGCGAAAAGGGTATACAGAACAAAAGCGCCAAAACAGATGTAAGCAATGTTCCCATAATAAATGGCAACGCACTGTATACATCGTTCCGCGAATCCCATTCGGAGGAAGTAATAAAGCCGAAGCCAAAGTTTGAAAAGGCATCCAAACTTTGGCTTACTAATCCGTAGACTATACTTGCCGTCAATATGATAATCAGGCAGGCAGCTACGAACAGGGAAGCTCTAAATATTTTATCTTTCATCTACTTCTAATACTTCTTACTCTTCTTCCAATGCTTTCCCGTCAAAGGTCATTGAGTGGATTATTGCAACCGTTTTATCCCTGACATCCATAGGAAGTGGTGCATAATTTGTTTTGGTCGCAATTTCCTGTCCAACGTTACCGATGATATAGTTAAACAAATTTGTTAAAGCGCGAGCCTCTGATAACGTCCGATTGCCATAGTGTTGTTCCTTGTAAGCAATTATCCAGGTGAAGGTTGTAATGGGATAAGCATCTGCATTTGGCGAGTCGGATATCACTACCCTTGTATCGGCAGGTATATCTATATTGGCTGCCGAGGCCGTTATACTTATGATATTTGCTTCCACAAAGCTACCTGAACGATTTTGCATCCGGGCCGATGAGAGATCCATCGCTAAAGCATACTCGGAGCCGATATAGCCAATAGCGCCTTTTGTCTCATTAATCATACCCGCAACACCCGGATTGCCTTTAGCAGCAATACCAACCGGGAAAGCAAGAGACTTACCATCTCCTATTTCATTAAACCAATCTGTGTCCACTTTAGACATATATTCGGAGAAGACGGCTGTTGTACCACTACCATCCGAGCGATAGACCGGAGTAATTGCTTGATCGGGAAGTGTAGCATCCGGATTAAGAGCTTTAATCCGTTCGTCATTCCATTTCGTAATTTTCCCTCTGTAAATAGCCGAAACAATACCGGCTGTAAGTTTCAAATCTGCAATATCCAGATTATAAGAAAGGACAACGGCTCCAAGAGATGTAGGGATATGAATTACAGCCGCACCCATGTCTGTCATTTCCGAATCAGATAAAAAGACATCAGTAGCTCCGAAGTCTACGGTTTTATCTGCCAAACTGCGGATACCGCCTCCACTACCAATACCGCCATACGTTACACTATTACCAGTTGCAGTCGAAAACTCCTTACACACCACATTATAAAATGGCGCCGGGAAAGTAGCTCCTGCTCCTGAAATATTCATCGATCCATCTTTCTTAGGCGATCCGCATGAAGCCAAGGCTACAGCCATACATAAAATCAAACTAATCTTTTTCATTTCTATTTTTCTTTTTTTTGGTGCTTAATCCGACCGCTAAGGTAAGGCGTAATTGTAACACCTGTGTTACGTTAATGTTACGAAATGGTTAATTTAGTGCAGGACTACCCTATTTTAGGCAATGTTCCTATTATTTTATCGGCAGTTATTATCTCTTCGGCGAAATCCGAGTTCGTCTTTCAAATTTTCCATCAAGTTGAACACAATAGGACAAACCGAATAAAAGGCTAACATTCCCCATAATCGGGAAATAAAGCCATCTTCTTGTGTATAAGGATACATTTGACATTTATGAGGGCGAATGGAAACCGCTAACCACACACCGGTTTTGTTCGCGCATGGCGGTTGCCCAATCATAGCATTTCAATACCGCAGATGCCGGTGCCTTGCGGCTGCACAGAAAAGCCGTTTTGGGAAGTTTCAATAGGTCTATGTTACCGAATGTTTCCATTCTTATTATCTTGTGGGAGTCTCTTAATTGTCATCGTTAAAATAACTTCCAATAATATACAGCGGCACATTGATCATCCAACTTTCGAGGCGATAATCTGAAAGTGAAGTGCGAATGGCTGTTTGTGGATTGAATTTAGTATAATACGTTTTCAAACTCTTTGCCTGCAGGTTTTCTTCGGCTTTCACTTCAACGGGAACAATTTCGTCATCTTCGTTTTGAATGACAAAATCAATTTCCAAATGCGAATCGGGTGAAAAATAATACATTGGGCAATCTTCGAGCAAATGAAGTTGTTGAAATACAAATTGTTCTGTTAATGCACCCTTAAATTCTGTAAACAAGTTATTGCCCTTAATAATTGTTGCTGCTTTTATTTTCGACAT
This sequence comes from Bacteroidia bacterium, assembly GCA_025996775.1. Lineage (GTDB taxonomy): Bacteria > Bacteroidota > Bacteroidia > Bacteroidales > Tannerellaceae > DFXE01. The sequence goes on from BNTS01000025.1 coordinate 13,691, forward strand.
CGCGCCGAGTAATCCGACATCGTTGTGATACAATTTGAAAGCCGCCTGCTCTTGATAAGCAATCAGAGGCAATCCGGGTTTTGAAATATTGTAAATTTTATGCAGCAAACCTGCATCTGTAAGCCACTGCATAGCCATTTCAAAATCTTTTGCTCTTGCTCCATCTTTAATAAGCCCGTAAATAAATTTTTTATTTTCTTTTGCAAGTTGAGACGGAATGCTGTCCCAAACCATATTTATTCGCGGCTGAATTTCTTTGGGTGCGTGTTTTGAAAAGTCGTTTCGGTATGTAGTCAAAATTTTATTTTGTATAGTTCGCACCTTTTTCCAATCTCGATTTTCCGCAAAAACAGCAACGGCTTCGGGCATTCCGCCGACATAAAGATAGTATTTGAGAAATTCTTTGAATTTTTGGGAAAAAGAGGGAAGAGAATCCCAAAGTTTTTCGTTGAGAATGCGTGCCAGACCTGATTCGCCCATTGCAAGCAAAAACTCGTAGAACGACATTGGGTGAAGCTGTATAAAATCAACTTTTCCAACAGGAAACGACTCTTTGGGGTGAATGTTTATGCCAAGAAGTGAGCCTGCTGCAATGATTTGATATTCCGGTGCCTCTTCGCAAAAATATTTCAAGGCGGTAATGCCGCGAGGAGCGGTTTGTATTTCGTCTAAAACGATTAACGTATCTTCGGGTGTAATTTTGAGATTTGCATACAATTCAAAATCAGTAATCAGTCGTTTCGGATTGAGGTCAGGCAAAAATGTGTTACGTAATTCGTCGGCTCGCTCAAAATTAATATACAGCACTTGGCGATATTCACTCTTTCCAAATTCTTGAATAAGCCAAGTTTTTCCTACTTGTCTTGCCCCAAGAAATACGAGTGGCTTTTTATTTTTATCTAACTTCCATTCTTTTAATTTGTTGATACTTGCTCTATGCATTTTCATGAACGACTTATTTATAATTTACTATATTTTTATGAACGACATTTTGTTGCAAACATACACTTTTCTCTCAAATTTAACGCTAAAAATACACACTTTTCTCCATACGAAAACAAATTAATCTATTTTTATTCTTCCTCATTGAGTTCACTCCCCATCCGCCTCAATGAGACTTTTGTAATTGTTGCACTCATAGTCTTATGGTATGTCTTGCCTTGAATCTGAACGGCTTTTAGTGCCTTACTATGCAGGTAACGATATATCGTAGCCCTGCCAACGTTCAACAAGAACGCCGTTTCTGAAACAGACAGAAATTCCTTGTCCTTAATCTTATCGTACGCATCATTTATTCGTTCAATTTCTTTTACGGTAGAATATTATGGCTACCATCTTGAATCGTTTGCCCGCTCGCTTTAGAATTGCAGGCATGGGAACAATACCTTGTGGTAGTTGTCCGCGCTGTAAACAATTGATTGCAAAACTCGCATCTTTTTTACTACTCAGAATGTATAAGCTAATCCGGCGCCATAGGTATTATTGCCTACCATGGGGGCAATAACTAAGGTATTCGGGATACCTATCACGCGGTGAAAAACGGGGAGAAGGAGGTAGCCGGCTTCGGCGCAGAGAATACCTGTTCCGGCGCCAACAACTACGTCGCTCACCCAATGGCGTCGGTTTAATATGCGCAAGGCGCCTGTGGCTGTCGCCGTAGCATAACCCGCAATGCCTATCCAAGGGGAAGTGTCTTTGTATTCACGGAAAAGAATATGGGCGCCGGTGAATGCCGTTGCCGTATGGCCGGATGGGAAAGAGTTTTCCGCAGAACTATCCGGTCGTCGAACATTGACAGTATATTTTAGTGTATTTACGGTTACGGCCATAAGCAGATACGAACTGACCATCACAAACGTACGGTCGCGAAAGTTATGCTTAGCCTTCACACCTGCCAGGTCAAGCCCGTAAACGGCCACCGCCGGGGCATACTGTATGTAATTGTCGACAGACGTCTTCCCGTTGTAATTTTGGCTGACCTGTTTGTCGATATACCTATCGAACTTACTCAGCGGATAATTAATTTGTCCGTAGCCTAAAGTTCCTCTCAATACGCACACGACGACTAACAAGGCAGGTACATATTTCATCTTCTGTTTATTTACACTGTTTTATGCCCGCAAATTACGCAATCTTTCGGATACAAATATAGATTGGTCGGATTATTAACATTCCTTATCATGCTCACTCAAACCTGACTTGTGTAGCAGGGAAGGTTTGGGCAGCATGTTGGAGTGCGTAGGGGCTAACCGTTACTTCACCCGTTACTAATTCAGGAATGTTGTAGGAATAGAGGAAGTAATCATACATATCGGGGTTTTTCTGCGGGAGGAGAAAGGGCTTGGAGGGGTGACCCGATGCATCTATATGCACCAGATAAGGCAGGGTGTAAAGGCCGTTATCGCGACGGCTGCTTACTACTACCCATCGGCTGTTTCGGCTCCAAGAATGATAACTGTCTGTGTCATCACTATTCATTACAGACATATCGATTTGTTTGCAGTCTGACAGGTCTATCATTCGCGTCTCGGCGTCTTTGTGCCAGATAGGGAATTGTCCATAGGCCGTTTCGGTGTACATCAGGAAGCGACCGTCAGGAGAGATGCGGGGGAAAGTTGTGCTATGCAAAGTGGCGCTAACCAGCGTATCTATTGTAGACCCAATACGCCCCTGGGCAGCGTCAAACGATACACGGCAAAGATTGTAGCGGATACTGTCGTAAGACTCGGGCATCTGTGTTGCCGGAGCAGAGCAGAAATAAAGCCATTCGCCACCGGGCGAGAAAGAAGGGAAGGTTTCAAAAGCATCTTTCGTAATGATAGAGGCTGCCGATAGTATGGTTTGCCGTTCCACATCATAGACAATCACATCCGATTCGAAATCGAATACTTCCATCTTCTTCTCCTTTACGGAATGGAAGAATTGCTTAATATCGTTTACCGAAGTTGTTATATAGCGTCCGGAGGGGTGCCAATAGGGATAGGTCATGTTGCTGATGGTGCCATCCGTCTTGGTATTCAATTTGCTGATGTCGCCGTTTGATACAATATATGTTGCTCCGTAAGTTGCTCGCATGTGGAACATCATTAGCCCCGGATCTCCGGCACAGAAACTATGACAGTTCATACAGTTATAACCGGTCATATCGTTTTTAATGATGGGTTTCTCATCAAAGGTTTCAAGGTTGCGTTGGTAGATTCCTACAATATGCCATTTCTCGTAGCCAGGCTCAATAAGACGATATACCAAATGGCTGTCTATGGAGTCCGGGCTTATGTAAATGTGGAAAGGTTGCCAGGTAGTCCACCGTCCATCCCTCGATTGAGTTGAGACGGTAACGCTAAGCGACTTTCCTGTATTGCCGGTCAGTAATTTCTTCCATTGGCCGGGCTTCAGGATGATTTGGTTTGTGCCTTTATAGCTGAATACCTGTCCATTTTCACCTGTAAGGGTGGCATAACAAGCTTTCATTTCTCCTTCAAGGCGAAAATTCAGGGGAGCGATATTAGGAGGAATTGTTACATCCGCATAGTTGGGGAACAAGGATGCTGATTCGTTTCGCATCTCAATATCCCCGAATGGTTTGCCTCCTGTACACGACAAGAGACAAAAGAGGAAGAACAGCAAACTATTAGCAGTTTTCATCTGGAAGGCATTTTAGGTGGTTGAACAAACTGGGCATAATAATAATAGGTATCACCATACTGCTGAGCTAACAAGGCAGGCGAGAGTGTACGGACCTGCTGCAGGTAGCCGGAGAAGCGACTGTAAACGACTGAGGAAATAGGATAGGAATGAAAAACCTCCGGATTATTCTCCACAGCATTATAGTAAAGGCATATTGCTTCCTGATACAGAACAGACAGAGGCTGTCCCGTTTCCTTCAATTGCTCCATATAGTGGATAAAGGCGCCCAGATTCTTATATAAGAGTAGATACCCCATTCCGTATTCAAAGGCTGTCTTATTATCCGAATGATCATCGATTAAGAAAGCCAGCGCGTCCGGGAGTGTCTTTGTCAAATCGTATGGATTATCGGTCACAGGATTTAGACTTCTTTTTTCGGCTATCCAAGGCGTGGCAGCCGCTGTCTCCGGGTTTAGCAGCTTATACCATTTAGATACATCGGCTTTATAGAAGGTTGTTTTCTCCAATATCTTCATATATTTCTCAGCGGCTTTATACTCTTCATTCACGAGGTATGTCTCCACTAAACGTTTCATCAGGCGAGGTTGTACGTTTCTCTGAGAACTCAACACACCTACAAAGGCAAAACGCTGGGCAGAGTTGGTATGATTTAATAACCATGCAACCTCAGAAGCCTCTATGAGTCCTAAGCGGGTTACAGGGTCGTGAGGGATAAACCCTTCGTCTCCTATTTGTGGCAGACGAAGCAGCGCCTCATTAAACCTGCCTGTATGGGCGTATGCTAAATTAGCATATACAAGTGCATCCTTGTCTTTGACCGGATGTTTATCCACATGCTCACAAATAATATCCCATTGTTGGTTTCGAGCCAGCCAATCATAGTGATAAACCTGCTCCAACGGATGCTTACCAAAGTATATAATACAAACGGTTACAACCGTCAAAAACGATACAGAAGCAATCCGCCCTAACTTTTCATTTCGGAAAAGTGGCCGGCAATTTCGCAGCAGCCATACACCGATTGATAGCATCGGGAATGAGCACCCTATATACCAAAAGGAGGCGGGAAGAGCATATTCAGGATGAAATAAGTGCCTGCTGAAGTAAGCTTCACGCATGGGTATCACATAGCATGTACGCATGGCCACTAAAGGGAGTACCAATGCCCAGGCAAGCAATCCCAAGCTAACCGTATATCCGCTTCCCTTCTTAGTTGTTGTTGTACAACATTCGTAAATTGTCATCAGCAGAGCAGCCGGCAAATAGGCCGGAGCCGATAGCAAATAAGTAACCGTAATAAGCAAAAACCCCGCTACATATCGTACCAATGGTTTTTTAATGGAAGCATACCCCAAAGCAGCAGCAAGTCCGGTCAGTACCGCCAGAATAAAGGCAATAGACTCAACAGGAAACAGCCAGAAAAGAAAAGCGGGCAGGAGAGTTAAAAGTTGAAAGTTGAGAGTTGAAAATTGAAATATTTTATGGAGGTAGGTAGCGAATACAATACTTATGAGAGTTAATAAGAGGGCTATTGTTACAGAGGATACAAATGGAAGCACAAAGAACTGGGTAATAAAAGTTGTAAGGTATTCATTAAATCCTCCCACTTGCTTCAACAGGTCTGAAAAGTAGGCATCCGTATTCAGGAACAAGCTATATTGCTCCATAAAGCGATACCAATATCGGTAATTCACCTCAAAGAAGAGAAAACTCCCCACAAAGAACAACAGAAATATCAGATTCTTATAAGTCAACAAACCCTTCATAAAATGTTATTTTCCGCAAAAGTAGAAATTAAATCCATACAATCCCCCGCGATATATCTTTATAAGAAAAAAATAAAGGGCGAGAACTTGTGGTTCGCGCCCTGAATTGATTATCTAATAATAAAAGTTCGAAACAGTCTGTCATCGGCCAACTCATCATATCCTTTGATTCTGACACCTACTTTACTCAGGGAAAGCCGATGTTGCTCATCCACATTAGGAGAGTATATCTCCTGTACTTCATTTGTTAATGCCCAGGATGTCAATTCCTTTGCATCCTTCGATTCCAATGTGCCGCTCTCGACACCAACCACTTTGTCTTTTTCAAGATCAAATACCACAGCCTTGTCAATATCGCTTTCCGATTTGGGCTGTTTTTTACTTTTCAACAATAATGCAATTTTCATACAACACTTGGTTTTCTTTGGTTCTTCAAATATACAAACTTAAAACGGATTTGTATATAAATTTATATACAATGAAGGTTATAGATGGTTAATAATATTTATATCCTATTATAAACTATATTTGGGCGGAAGTCTTATCTTTGTGCCTCAAATTAATTATAAGAAAATATGGAAATATCAGGAAAAATTATTGCCGTATTACCCGCTTTGGGAGGCACCAGCAGAACCGGAAATGAATGGAAGAAACAGGAATACGTTTTGGAAACGCATGAGCAATATCCTAAGAAGGTTTGCTTCCAGTTGTTTGGAATCGACAAAATTGAGCAAGCAGGTATCCAAATGGGCGAAGAGCTGACCGTCTCTATTGATATAGACAGCCATGAATACAATGGCAAATGGTTCACCAATATCAATGCCTGGAAGGTTGAGCGGATTGGTGGCGCACCTGCAAATCCCATAACCCCGCAATCGGCTGCCGTATCATTTACTTCCGAGGCGCCCAACTTCCCGCCTCCCGGACCGGCGGATGATTTACCATTTTAGCGAACTCTGTAATATCAAGGTTCAATTTCAATACCAAGCGAACCCACAAGAGGCTTATCTTCTTTCGGAGGATCCAAAATAGCCGGAACATTGTAGGTGGTGAACCACTTTTGGCCTAATGTAAAACGGTATCCAAAATTTACCTGGATAACGACGTCTTTGTATGAGGTATGGCCTCTGCTTAAAAATTCTTCGCTATACCAAAGATTGTCTTTCGCCTTATTGGTTAGACCCAAATTCAAATTGGCTGAAACTGTAAAGCCGTTTTTAAACACATATCCTGCACCTGCCACGGCCGAAAAGCCGAAAACTTTGGTCATCGGATCGGGAAGAAGGTCTCCCTCTATCTCTCTTAGAAAAGCAATTTTATTAGTCACGGCCAAAAGGTCAAACTGAGGACCGGCAAAGAAGTTCAAACCCTGCCCTTCCAAGCCTCCATTGTTTAGATAAAACTTGGCAAGGAGGGGAACAAGGAGGTAATCGTGTTCTGGACTCAGGTTGTTTTTTCTGAATAGCGAGCCTTGCATAGAATAGTACAATCCAAGTTCAACTCCCCATCGATATTCAGGTGCGAATAAATATTCGCCGGAGGCGCCGAATTTTAATCCGGGTCTGAAACTGCCGCTTGTAGATGTTATATTGGCCAGATTCAATCCAGCCTGAGGGTTAATGCTAATAGAATTTTGGGAACTGATTGGCATGATACATGCCGTCAGTCCCATTAACAAATAAAATATAGCCTTTCTCATTGAATTTAATCAGTTTACATACATTGTTATTGTTCAATCCATTTTCGTGCATTAGTAAAAGCGTCAATCCAAAGTGTTATATCATCATTCTTCCGCTCTTCAGGATAGAAACCGCATTGCCAGGGGAAAAGCGCCCTTTCGGGATGTGGCATCATGGCCAGATGACGCCCATCTTTTGAGCACACGCCGGCTACAGATCCGGGTGAACCGTTCGGGTTAGCCGGATAGCCATCGTAATTATACCTGGCTACAATATGATACTCTTCTTCTTTGTAGGGGAAGGAAAAACGTCCCTCGCCATGGGCTACCCATACACCTAACTTCTGTCCACTCAGCGAACCAAGCATAATGGAATTGTTCTTGGGTATTTCTATTGAGAGGAAGCCTGATTCAAATTTATGGGATTCGTTATGCAGCATTTTATGTTTCAACTCGTGCTCAGGATAGAGCAGCCCCAGTTCCGCCATCAACTGGCAACCGTTGCAAATACCCAAACTTAGGGTATCCTTGCGTGCATAGAAGCGGTCAATGGCTGTCCGCGCCTTTTCATTATACAGAATACCGGCAGCCCATCCCTTGGCCGAGCCTAAAACGTCTGAGTCGGCAAATCCGCCGCAGAAAACAATCAGATTAACGTCATCCAGCGTTTCACGACCGCTTGCCAGGTCGGTTAGATGTACGTCTTTCACATCAAAACCTGCCAGATAGAGGGTGTACGCCATTTCGCGCTCGCCATTGGTTCCTTTGGTACGGAGGATAGCTGCCTTTACACCGGTTGATTGGCGACGGCCGGCTGATAATCCGTAAGAAGCGAGTTTACCGGTAAAGCCTTTCGGGAACTTGAATTCCACAGGCTGCATTTTGTAATTTTCGAAGCGATTTCCGGCACATAGGCTGCCACTCTGCTTCATATCAAGCTTATAGGAAGAGGAGTACCATACATCACGCATATAATCAATGCCCAAGTGATATTGTATTCCGTCTTTGGATATCAACACATGGCGTTCGTCCGTTGGACGGGCAATCATGGCAAAGCCTACCCCGGACTCCTGCAACAGGTGTTCAAAGGATTTCTTTTCCTTAACCTGCACTAAGATTCCCGGATTCTCGGCAAAGAGTATCTTTATGATATCCGGCTCTTCTATCTGATCCAAGGTAACTTCCAGTCCTCCTGCCACATTAGCAAAGCACATCTCAAGCAGGGTGGTAAGCATACCGCCTGCAGAAATATCGTGTCCGGCAAGAACCAGACCTCGTTCAATGGCTTCCTGAATGGCATTAAAGGTATCGCTGAAGTACTTTGAATCCCTTACAGAGGGAACTTCGTCGCCCAGTCGATTCAATACCTGCGCCAAGGCAGAACCTCCCAATTTGAAGTGATCAAAGGAGAAGTCTACATGATATAGGTAGGTATTCTTGTCATTGCGAAGTACCGGCGATACGATTTTACGAATGTCACTTACTTCGGCGCCGGCAGAGATGATAACTGTACCGGGCGATAAAATTTTCTCATCCCCATACTTCTGTGTCATCGAAAGGGAGTCTTTACCTGTCGGAATATTGATTCCCAATTCGCAGGCAAAGTCTGAAACTGCTTGTACGGCTGTGTATAGACGGGCATCCTCGCCGGGGTTGCGACAGGGCCACATCCAGTTGGCGCTTAAAGAAACACCTCCCAAATGGTCTGTCAGCGGGGCAAAGACGATATTCGTCAGCGCTTCGGCAATAGCCAACACAGAGCCTGCCGCAGGGTCTACGATGGCGGCTTGCGGAGCATGTCCGATGGAGGTGGCAAGACCGGCTTTTCCCCGGAAATCCAAAGCTACTGCACCTAAATCGCTCAATGGCAACTGCAGTTCGCCCACGCATTGTTGGCGGGCTACTCGCCCGGTTACCGAACGGTCTACCTTATTTGTCAGCCAGTCTTTACAGGCTACAGCTTCCAACTGCAATATATTTTCCAGATAATGATGCAGGTTGGATTCCTTGTAAACGAGGGGTTGGAAGGTTTCTTTTATCGTATGGTCGGTCATCACCGTCTTAGGCGGATTGCCAAACATATCATTCAGTTTAAGATCAATGGGCTTTTTGCCATCAGACTGCTCAAAAACGAGTTTCATGTCGTCGGTTGTTTCACCCACTACATACATGGGCGCCCGTTCCCTATCGGCAATGCGTTTCACCCTGTCAATATCTTTTTCTCCTATCAGCAGACCCATGCGTTCCTGACTTTCGTTACCTATAATTTCTTTTGAGGAAAGCGTTGGATCGCCTATCGGGAACTTGCTCAAATCAAAATGCCCGCCCGTTGATTCAACCAATTCGGATAGGCAGTTAAGATGTCCGCCTGCACCGTGGTCGTGTATAGAGACGATGGGGTTATCGTTTGATTCTGCAATGGAGCGGATAACATTTGCTACCCTTTTCTGCATCTCGGGGTTGGCGCGTTGCACGGCATTCAGTTCAATGCCACTGGTGTATTGTCCTGTATTCACGGATGAAACGGCGCCGCCGCCCATGCCAATCCGGTAATTATCACCTCCCATCACTATTACTTCTTCTCCCGGCATTGGGTTGCCTTTCAGGGCGTCTCGCCTGTTGGCATATCCTACGCCACCGGCCAGCATGATCACCTTATCGTATCCGTATTTCGTTCCATTCTCTTCATACTCGAAGGTGAGAAGTGAGCCACAGATAAGCGGTTGACCATATTTATTGCCAAAGTCGGAGGCGCCGTTTGAGGCTTTAATAAGGATTTGTTCAGGCGTTTGGTACAACCATTTGCGAGGGTCGAGTATCTTCTCCCATTCACGCGCGCCTTCCATGCGGGGGTAGGACGTCATATAAACGGCCGTGCCTGCCAAAGGGAGTGAGGCTTTGCCTCCACCCAAGCGGTCACGTATCTCTCCGCCTGTACCGGTAGCCGCTCCATTGAATGGCTCTACGGTGGTCGGGAAATTATGTGTTTCGGCTTTCAGAGAGAGTACGGTTTCAATATCTTGTATAGCAAAGTAATCGGGCTTGTCGCCACTCAGGGGAGCAAACTGCTCCACTATTGGGCCGGCGTTAAAGGCCACATTATCCTTATATGCAGAAACCAGCTTGTTAGGATTTTCTTCTGAAGTTTTTTTAATGAGTTTGAAAAGGGAGCTTTCTTTCTCCTCCCCGTTTATCACAAACACCCCATTGAATATCTTATGCCGGCAATGTTCCGAATTAACCTGGGCAAAGCCGTAGACTTCGCTATCGGTCAGTTTGCGACCCAGTTTCTGGCTCAACCCATTCAGATAGCTTACCTCATCGGCGCTTAAGGCCAAACCTTCCTTCTGGTTATAGGCTTCAATATCATCAATGGCTATGATGGGATCCGGTTGTTTACTGATAGAAAATATATCCTGGTTTAAGCCATTGTATATACGTTGCAACATCGGGTCATGTTCCGATTCGCCGGAGGCTATCCCAGCATACTCCTCAATGCGGGATATACCGGAGAGCCCCATGTTTTGTACGATTTCTACGGCATTTGTACTCCAGGGAGTAATCATTTCGCGTCGCGGCCCTACATACCAGCCCGCAAGACTATCCGCCTCAACGGGAGTTGCTTCACCAAACAACCAAACCAATTTCTGAATATCTTCCGGAAGGAGAGGCTGTTTGGTTTCTACTGCTAATACTGTTTGTGATTGAGTTCTAAAAAATAAAATCATAATTTGTTATTAAACGTCTTATACATCACATAATAGGATACATTTCTCTAACGAAGCGATTTTGTCCGGTTGCTTGGGAACAAATTCCTGCCCTACGAATCCTTTGTATCCGGTTTCCACAATGGCTTTCATAATGGCCGGATAGTAAAGCTCCTGGGTTTCGTCAATCTCGTTTCGTCCCGGATTGCCTCCTGTATGGATGTGTGAGAAAAATTCGTGATATTTACGAATATTATTGATGATATCCCCTTCCATAATCTGCATGTGGTAGATATCATACAGCAATTTAAAATTAGGCGAGCCTACCCTGCGGCATAGCTCTGCTCCCCAAACCGTATGATCGTTAAGATAGTCTTTATGTCCAATCGAGTTGAGGAGTTCCATGGTTAGTACAACCTTATATTTCTCGGCAATAGGCGTTATACGCTTCAATCCCTTTTCGCAGTTTTGCCATCCTTGCAAGTCGGTCACGCCATTGCGTCTTCCGGAAAAGCAGATTAAGTTGGTCAGTCCTGCTTCGGCTACCATCGGGATTACCTTTTCGTAGCTGGCCACCAACTCGTCATGCAAATTAACGTCATTGAATCCCCGGTCAATACCCAATCCGGCTCCCTGCGCCATGGCAACAGTAAGCCCGTTTGCTTTTACAATGGGCCAGTCTTGCGGGTCGAGCAACTCTATGGATTCAATGCCAATCTTCTTGCAAATCTTGCAGAAAGCATCGAGTTCAATATCACCAAAACACCATTTACTAACCGAATGGCGTATATTCCCTTTCAGTGGAGCGGGCACCGATTTCTGCGATGGCAGGTTCAGCGGCGAGGCGCTTATTCCGGAAACGGCCATGGCAGCACTACCTGCCAAAGCGGTCTTTATTGCGTCTCTTCTTGTAATGTTTTTCATGATGTATTAAATATTTGTAGATTATTCAATGTTTTCTAAAGTGGCTTTAAGAAAATCCCAGACCTTTGCTACTGAAGAAATACTGACACGCTCGTCGGGCGAGTGGGGGTGTTGCAGGTCGGGACCGATGGAAATCATGTCCATATCAGGATAGATTCCCTGAATAATGCCACATTCCAACCCGGCATGCATCACTTTCACGGCAGGCGTCTTCCTGTACAAATCCTTGTAGGTTTGCAGCATAACTTTTAAGATGGGAGAATTAATATTGGGCTGCCATCCATTGTAGCTGCCGCCCTCGTCTACTCTGGCTCCTGCCAGAGAGAAAATACTCTCCAAGCTTGAGTTTACCCACGCTTTGCGGCTTTCGGAAGAGCTGCGTACCAATATCTTTATCTCGATTAAGCCCTCTGAGGAAGTTACTATAGCCAGGTTTGACGACGACTCCACTGTCCCGGGGAAGTCGTGCAACATACTGATTACCCCATTCTGGCAGCCTTCAACGGCGTTAATCAAATCGTCTTGTATCTCTTCAGGGATTAGTGTCGTAGGGCGTTCTACCTTTTCGGCCGTGAAGTTTATACCTGTTTCAATGCCTGCAAACTCCGTACGGAATAATTCCTGATAATCGGAAACGATTTCCCAGAAGATATCGGCATTGTCTTCAGGGAGAGTGATAACAACAAAAGCCTCCCGGGGGATAGCATTCCTGAGCGAACCTCCATCAATGGAGGAAAGGCGTGCTCCGTATCCGGCGACAGCTTCTTTCAGGAAGCGGAAAATCAGTTTGTTGGCGTTTGCCCGTCCCAAATGAATATCCACACCTGAATGACCTCCCTTAAGTCCGGTCAGACTCAGTTTCACGGCAACATCATCTTTGGGAATATACGTGTCATCTTTGAACTGGAAGGAGATGTTCAGGTCTGCACCTCCGGCACAACCTACAAACAATTGTCCTTCCTCTTCCGAGTCGCAGTTTATGAGTATCTCACCTTTCAGAAAGCCGGGCTTCAAGCCAAAAGCGCCGTCCATCCCTACTTCTTCGTCAATGGTAAACAAGGCTTCAAGCGGTCCATGCTTCAAGGTGTTGTCCGAAAGGACAGCCATGGCCAGAGCAGCGCCTATTCCGTTATCAGCCCCCAATGTCGTTTCGCGAGCGGTAACCCAGTCACCCTCCACGTAAGCGTCAATCGGGTCGGTAAGGAAATTGTGGTTTACCGATGAGTTTTTCTGCGGCACCATATCGAGATGTGATTGCAGGATAACCCCTTTACTCTTTTCCTTCCCCGGAGTAGCCGGTTTACGGATAAGAACATTTCCGACCCCATCCCGCAGAGTTTCCAATCCCAACGACTTACCAAAGTTTTCAACATAACGAGCTACAGCTTCGGTATGACCCGTAGGACGCGGAATTAGCGTAAGCTCATAGAAATTAGCCCACACTTGCTTTGGAATAAGGTTTTTGATTTCTTCTGACATAACTACATTTTTTAAAAGTGTCCCCAAAGATAGTATAACTTAATGAATAGAATGGCTTTTTTTGACAAAAATTTGCGGTGCTATGAAAAACATCCTTTTTTTACCGAATAAAAGGATTTCGAAACTCCGAATTTCTCGTAACACAAAAAAGCCCCTTTTCCTGACAAGGGGGGGCGTTTTAACATAATTTAATTGACAAGTGCTTACTGGTGTTTCTTTTTGTAGGCTTGGCGGAAATAGTGGTCGAGGGTTAGGAGGATGAGAGCCAAGGAGCCAATGAATAGGTAGAAGGACAGGGTTGTGAGGTCGGGTATTCTTATGGTTATCTTGGGAATACCGGTGTAGATGAGGGAGGCTATGGCCAATCCGACGATGACTAAGGACGCCAGGATGACCGACAGCCAGCCGAGGCGCTCGTTGCGCTTCTTTATACGGATGGCTTCTGCCATAATCCGTTTCATCATATCCTCACGGAATGACGCCGACGGCTCTTCGCCGGGTAAACGGCTGAATAACCCTTTCAGCCAATCATTTTCGTTTGTATTCATATCTTTATTCCTCCATTCCATTTAATAAAACAAATAACTTTTTCCGAATGCGATGCAGACGGGTCTTTACGTTAGACTGCGACAGCCCGGTTATCCGGGATACTTCGTCTATGCTTTTCTCCTCCATGTAGAAGAGAAGGATAATGGCGCATTCATCGGGCGGGAGCATGGCCAAGGCAGCCTCTAACCGATGGATCTGCTCGCTTTCATCACTTTGCCCCATTGCATGGGCAATCTGTTCTTCCGACACATTCTCTATCAGCGACTCTTCGATAGCCAGAAACTCCAGCTTCCGCCTCCGGGTTTCCGAGATAGCCGTATTGTAGGCTATCTTGTATATCCAGGTAGAGAAGCTGCTTTCTCCTTTGAAAGACTCCAAATGTCTGAATACCTTCATAAACACATCCTGCGCCAATTCTTCGGTGTCTTCCCTGTTTCGTGTCAGTTTAAAGATTAACGAATGAACTTGTCGGCTGTATTTGTCTATAAGGCAGGCAAAGCTGGATATATCTCCTGCTTGTATCCGCTCTATATAATATGTATCGGAATACAACTCCATTATATTTATGGACGCATCCGTAGCGGATAGGTTACAGTTTCTAACGGAAAAAATAATACTGATTATTTTTACAGGCGAGCGTGTAACCTTTCATTTACCCGGTGCGTCAAAAAGAGCAAAGAAACAAAATTATTCATTTAACACACACACATTATGATGGATTTTATTATGGTTCCCCTTGTAGTGGGAATATGCGTAGCCGGAACATACGGCTTGTTCGAGTTGTTTGCTCGCAGGAAAGAGCGTTTGCTCATGATTGAAAAGCTGGGAGATAAATTGGATGCTTCATCGTTTGAAGGGCAAATAAAGTTTCCTGTACCGTTCCCGAAAGTCTCTTTCAGCGCTTTGAAGGCAGGATGTCTTTTAGCCGGTATCGGGCTTGGGTTATTGATAGGTTTTGTCATCAATATCTCTGTAGCATCTTCCGGAGCTTATGTTGGCGAGGGCAATTGGTTTAATCGCGAGATAGCCGGAACGGCTTTTGGCGCTTCTGTATTGCTTTGCGGTGGTATAGGATTGATTATCGCATTCATTATAGAAACAAAGATGGCGAAAAAGAATTAATTTGTAGAGACGATGCATGCAACGTCCTCCACGATGGGGGCGTTGCATGTGTCATTAAAATCGTATTTCACCGAAGAACTCCGGGCGGTGGAAATCAGGATGTAGAGCTTCTATCGGGCTCCAGGTAACATAATGCGGAAAATCTGTGTCGTCTGCACATTTGTAGAAGTTACCCCAGATTTTTTCCGGCAAGTCAGCCGGATTCAATCCCATAATTGAAAAGGGAATAGCCACAACTAATTCCCATGAATACACTCCTTTTTTCTCACCAAACGATGAATGATCAAGAGGTGTGTAGCGACGAATAGAGGCGTACTCCTCCTCGGACAAAGGCGATTTTATATCGCGTGATAAGCGACGAGATGCATCGCATGTGCCAATACAATTGAATTCGAAGTTCATATACGTATCGTCGTTCGTTTTCTTCATAAAAAACTCCACACAACTGTCTTCATAGACGGGAGAGTTATCTTTCTCATAAACTGCTTTCAACAAATTACCTTTCACGAAATAGCGGATATACAAACTTGTATCGCTACGCGCTATGTCGAACGCCACTATCGGTTTATAGGGAAATTCATTCCAGTTAATCATGTCTATAGACTCTCGCTGCGCTTTGTTTTCCATAAGAAAACCAACGGATGACATATCAAGAACATCCAATGCAGGCAAATAAGGAACTTTGAGCTTTTTCATTTTTTGTTTATTGAAATAATTCCAGCATTTGGTAAATAAATCCGGCGACAGCCAGTACCATAATGATTGTACCTACTATCCGGTTGAGCATCCATATATCTCGGATATTAAACCATTTTTTTATTTTCGAGATGGCGTAAGTGATGCTAAACCACCAGACTATTGCTCCTGCACCTATACTTAGTATGCCGCCTATCAACATCCAAACCGAATACTCGGAGAGGACGAAGTTGAAGTGTGCAAACAAACCAATGTATAGCAAAACAATCAAGACATTGCTGAAACAAAGTAAAAACCCTGTAACAAGGTCTTGCGTATAGGATATTTTGTTTTCTCTTTGATTTTTTAACTTTGAGACTGGGTTGTACATGAAGGTATACCACCCAAAAAGCCCCAAAACGATACTTCCGATGAGCTGAAGATAGAAATGATTTGCCTCGATAAAATTAACCACAAAACCCATACCAAGGCAGGTGATGGATGCATAGAACAGATCGGACAGCGTGGCGCCGATACCCGTGAAAAACCCATACCATCGGCCTTTGCTAAGTGTCCGTTGAATACATAATACCCCTACCGGGCCTAAAGGCGCCGATACCAATATTCCAATTACAAGTCCTTTGCCTATCAGTCCCAGCATCTATATCGTTATCTTTTCTTGCAAAGATACTACTTTTTAAAAAGATACCAAAAATCTAAATTTATCGGCTATAAGATATGTTTCTGTTTTTTTTGTTTAGTTGTGAATTAGCCATTATCTTTGCAATATTAAGACAGAAGCAAATATGAATACATTCAAAATCTTTTTTATAATACTGTCATGCGCTCTCGTTTCGTGCGCTAACAAAGGCTCAAGTGATTACAAACCGGCGTCTGCCGAGCAGACTGTAGCCTCGCCCGACTTTAATGCCGATAGCGCTTACTTGTATATACAGAACCAGGTAGACTTTGGACCGCGTGTTCCCAACAGCCCGGCTCATAAAGCCTGTGGCGACTATCTGATTTCCGAACTCACACGTTTCGGCGCCAAGCTTTATGTGCAGGAAATGACTCTGACCGCTTATAACAACGAAAAATTGGCTTCCCGCAACATCATAGGCTCCTTTAATCCCGACAGTCCGAAGCGCATCCTGCTCTTTGCTCATTGGGACAGCCGCCCCTATGCCGACAACGAAACCGACCCGGCTAAGCAATATACTCCTATTGATGGAGCCGACGATGGTGGCAGCGGCGTAGGCGTTTTGCTCGAAATAGCCCGCCATCTGGGTGAGCAAGCCCCCAACTTAGGAATTGATATTATCTTCTTCGATGCAGAAGATTATGGTGTGCCGGATTTTGCCAAAGAGTATGGTAAAGAAGATACATGGTGCCTCGGTACCCAGTTCTGGGCTAAGAATCCGCATACACCCAACTACCGTGCGAACTACGGCATCCTGCTTGATATGGTGGGCGCCAGGAATGCCACCTTCCTGAAAGAATCATTGTCGGTAGCAAAAGCTTCTTCTATTGTGGAAAAGGTATGGAGCACAGCTCGCAACCTGGGCTACGGCAAATACTTCATTAATTCCAAAGGAAGTTCTCTCATTGACGATCACGTGTATGTTATCGCGGGACGTAATATCCCTTGTATTGATATAATCAATTATTCATCAGATTATGAACGTGGCTTTGTCAATCACTGGCATACCCTGAACGATACGATGGACAACATCAACCGCGAAACATTGAAAGCCGTTGGGCAAACCGTTCTCGAAGTCATTTATAAACAGCAATAACTAAACGTCATGAGTCAATCAATTAATGAATTACAAGGCAACATAATTGAAGAGTTCTCCGTATTCGACGACTGGATGGATAAGTATGCCCTGCTGATAGACCTTGGCAATTCCCTCCCTCCCCTCGACGAAAAGTATAAAACAGAAAGCAACCTGATAGAAGGCTGTCAAAGTCGCGTATGGCTTCATGCCGACTATAAAGACGGAATCGTTTACTTTCAGGGTGAAAGTGATGCCGTGATTGTAAAAGGCATCGTATCTCTGTTAGTAGGCATCCTTTCCGGCCATACTCCCCAGGAAATATTGGACGCCGATTTGTATTTCATCGACAAAATCGGTCTTAAGGAGCATCTTTCGCCTACTCGTTCCAATGGACTCGTTGCCATGGTCAAGCAAATGCGCATGTATGCACTCGCTTATTCAATTAAAAATTAATTCACAACGAATAAATTGGGCATAAAAAAAGCGCCGTCTGATGGGGCGGCGCTATTAGCTTGGCGCTGGTTGGTAACTAACTTTACTGTAATTGCCTGATAGTAAGGATGGTTTTCGGTGAGGCTGGTGCCGTTTTGAACTCAATATGAAGGATTTATGTGAAGGCCCCACCTGAGAGATAACCTATTTTATCTAATTGCCTTAAAACCATGTATTGTTTTGCCAATACATTACAATATCTTCGAAGCATCCCCGGAGGAGGAGGATAACGGCTGCCTGATAAAGGCAGCCGTCCAGGTTTTTGTTTAAAATTCATAAGCCGTTTGTTTATGAGATAAATAACTACGAATAACTACAACTAACTAACAAATAACAAAAAGAAAAAATGATTGTTTTTATATTTAAATTCATGTCTTAGCATGCTGTTGCAAATGTAAACCGAAAATGTAGATTAGTTTTATATCAAATCATTCAAATAGTTCATCAAATCATTCATTCGCACGAATTAATCGAAAATAATGCTTTTTTCTGCCTTCGGAGAAGTCGTATTTGTTTAAAAAAAGTGATTTTGTTTTTTGATTTAATAGCTTAGGACATGGTAATCGGCGCTTCTCGTTAGTGCATAAAAAAAGCCTGCTTCTCCTTTTGTGGACGGAGAAACAAGCTGCTATTATTTGTTGTAAAACAATTAAAATTTAATTGTTCTCGGGGCGAAGTTTTCGTACAACAGCTCCGGTGCGCCACATTTCGCTTTCGCGGAGGGTAGCCAATTCTTTATCCAAGCCTTCGCGATAGTCGGGCTTGCTGTTGGTGTCGATAGAGCGCTGTGCCTCGTTGCCTAAGGCTACTTCTTTGTACAGCTTCTGGAAGACAGGCTTCGTAGCATCGTGGAAGTGTCCCATCCAATCCAAAGCCCCTCGCTGAGCCGTAGTGGAGCAGTTGGCATACATCCAGTCCATGCCGTTTTCTGCAAACAGAGGCATAAGGGATTGTGTCAATTCTTCGACCGTTTCGTTGAAGGCTTCCGAGGGATCGTGTCCATTCTCGCGAAGGGTTTCGTATTGAGCCAGAAGAAGTCCCTGGATAGCTCCCATTAGGGTGCCGCGTTCGCCGGTCAAGTCAGAATATACTTCCTTCTTGAAAGTAGTCTCAAACAAATAGCCGGAACCTACGCCGATACCTAAAGCCACAACGCGTTCCCAAGCCCTGCCCGTAGCATCCTGAAAGATGGCGTAGCTGGAGTTCAGTCCGCGACCTTGGAGAAACATGCGGCGAAGGCTGGTACCCGAACCTTTGGGGGCTACCAGAATTACGTCGATATCAGCAGGGGGGATTATATTTGTCCGTTCCTTGTAAGTAATACCGAAGCCGTGAGAGAAGTAGAGCGCCTTGCCCGCTGTAAGATACTTTTTGATGCGCGGCCATACTTCAATCTGTGCAGCGTCAGAGAGGAGGTACTGGATGATTGTGCCTTTCTCGGTAGCCTCTTCGATATCAAATAGGGTTTCGCCCGGTACCCAACCGTCGGCTACCGCCTTATCCCATGTTTTGCCACCTTTACGCTGGCCTACAATTACGTTGAAACCATTGTCGCGCAGGTTCAGGCTTTGTCCCGGACCCTGTACACCGTAGCCAATAATGGCGATGGTTTCGTTTTTCAATACTTCTCTTGCCTTTTCCAAAGGAAACTCGTCGCGGGTCACTACATTTTCTTCAACCCCGCCAAAATTCAATATTGCCATTTTACTCTTTTATATTATGTAAATAACTATTTTTAATCTCCAAATTTAGCTGATGCACGGCAGATAGCTTTGCCTTCATGGCATATAGCCATATCGTATTTGCCGGGCGCCGATTCTTTGCTGTGAAGCATTAGCTCCATACCATATTTGCCTTCCAAGAGATAGGCTATCTCAAAGCGGCTTATTCCTTTTTGCTTGAATAACTCAATGTCGAACAAATCAAGCAAATGCTCGATATATTTGATACTATTCAGATGCGTGTTTATATCCAGGTCGCTGTATTTTACGCGATAAGGCTCGCCAAGGGTATCGTTCTCGACAGACGGAATCTTGCCCGGTCGTTCAATGGGGCAAACTCTATCTGTACGGTGCTTCCAATATTCCTCCGTGTCTAAGTGGACAGGACGACGTGTTTCCAAGTCAATTGCCGCCCAAATAGAACGGGCATGAACAAATACTTCTCCATTCCCATCCACCAGTTCAAAGCTACGATGGCTGAAAAGGGAAGACGTTTCCTCAATCCAGGTATAAAGGGTAATTTGTTCGTCAGCTCCCGGATAATGATACACCTCGATGGCCAGACGAGATAAAACCCAGGTAGAGTTTCGAGCAGTCATATCACTATACCCAAACCCCAGCTTAGCCGCATGTGACGAAGCCGCCTGTAGCAGATAGGTAGCTATCAGAGAAAGTGTAATCCGCCCCTTAAAATCCAATAGGTAGGATTCCGTAACATAACGAAATTCACCAACTTCATCCGTAATCCAATCCGCTGTACTCTTCATTTTTAATACAATTAATAATTATCCATTGGCTTTCTTCTCCATTTCCGTCAGCATATCACTTAAGCGTTCGACTTTGCTTTTGGTGATAGCAACTCGTCCGGAGCGGATGAACTGAAGCACGCCGATGGAATGACTCAGTTCCTCGAACAAGGCTTGCGTTTCTGCGTAGTGACCGCTTTTCTCCAGAACGATACAGTCTTCGTTCATCTCCAGCACACGGGCATTGTATTTACGGATAAGATCCTCAACGCCCTTCATCTTTACAAACAAGTCCGTGCTTAACTTGTACAAGGCTATTTCCTGATGTACCAAATCTTCGTCGGTATTATAGTAGGCTTTCAGGATGTCTACCCGTTTGTCTATCTGCTTCACCACTTTATTCATCATGTCCTTTTCAGCCCATGTGGTGATGGTAAACTTATGGATGCCCTTGATAGCCGAAGGCGAGACTGAAAGCGTCTCGATATTCAACTGCCGACGTGTAAAGATAATCGTTATCTGGTTAAGCAGACCTACGGTATTCTCGGAAAATATAATAACGGTATATAATTTCTTATTCATGACTTTCCTCTCCCATAATAATATTGGTAATAGCGGCTCCGGCGGGAACCATGGGGTAAACCATTCCATGTGTTTCCACATCGGCCACGAGCATGTAAGCATCCTCTCCGGCAAACATTTCGGCGATGGCTTCGTCTAACTCCTCCCTATTGCCTACCGTGCGGCTTTGAATACGATAAGCTTCGCCAATAGCTGTAAAGTCGGGATTTTCCATGGTAGTGGCAGAATAGCGTTTGTCGAAAAACAACTCCTGCCATTGACGCACCATACCTAAGTAATGATTGTTGAGTACAATTATTTTTAGATTCAATTTCTCCTGCATGATAGTCCCAAGTTCCTGAATGGTCATTTGCAGTCCTCCGTCGCCGGTGAAGAGGCAAACGGTACGCTCAGGTGCGCCTATTTTGGCGCCAATAGCTGCCGGCAGGCCATAGCCCATTGTGCCTAATCCCCCCGAAGTAACTACGCTGCGTGTGCGACCATATTGGAAATATCGAACGCCCATCATTTGGTTCTGGCCTACATCTGTTACCAGCACGGCGTCAGTACCTGAAGCCTTGGCTATTTTATCTACCACTTCGCCCATCTGTAGCGGTCGATCGGCTGAAGGATGGATTTCCTTATTGATTACCTTCTCATATTCTTCCTGCTCGTCGGACGCAAAGCTTGCAATCCATTCCGTGTGAACAGACGGTCTGAGCAAGGCAGTTACTGCCGGCAGGGTTTCTTTAGCATCGCCCAATACCGGAATATCTGTCGGTACGTTTTTGCCGATCTCCGAAAGGTCGATATCGAAATGGATGATCTTAGCCTGACGAGCATAGTACTCCAGATTACCGGTTACCCGGTCGTCGAAGCGCATACCGATAGCAATCAGTACATCACATTCGTTGGTTTTACGGTTAGGCGCTACATTACCATGCATCCCCAACATCCCTTTGTTGAGGCGATAATCTGTAGGCATGGCCGAGAGGCCCAAAACCGTAGAAGCAGCCGGGATATCCGCTTTCTCGAGGAAAGCAAAAAGCTCTTTCTCTGCTCCTCCGAGGATAACTCCCTGACCTACTAAAGCAAAAGGCTTGGCTGCGTTGTTTATCAGTTCGGCTGCTGCGGCTATGCTTTCGGGGTCGATAACCGGTATCGGCTGATAGCTGCGGATATTGTTCACCTTCTTATATTCGTACTCCACCGTTCCCACTTGCGCATCCTTGGCAAAGTCTATCACAACCGGACCGGGTCTGCCGGTTGAGGCTATGTAGAAGGCGCGTGAGATAGCCCAGACTATCTCTTCCGGCTTTCTGATCTGAAAAGCCCATTTGGTGATAGGCTGTGCGATACCAATTACGTCCACCTCCTGAAAAGCGTCGCTGCCTAAAAGAGCGGACGGTACCTGGCCGGTTATAACCACCATAGGTGTGGAATCCATCAAGGCGTCGGCGATACCGGTAATGGTATTGGTAGCTCCGGGACCGGACGTAACCAAGGCAACGCCAACCTTGCCCGATACACGGGCATATCCTTGTGCGGCATGGGTGGCTCCTTGTTCGTGGCGAACCAGTATATGTCGCAGCCGGTCGCTATAATCGTACAGGCAATCGTAAAGAGGGATTACCTGTCCACCGGGATATCCGAAGATCGTATCTACTCCCTCCGCTATCAGCGTACGAAGTAGCGCCTCCGATCCCGTTATTTTTTCTTTTGTATTGTCCATATTATTAATTATCAATTGTTAATCTTCTACTATTCTTACGGCGCCTTTGTCGGCTGATGAGACCATTTGGGCATAGGCTTTAAGGGCTTTGCTTATTTTGCGGTCTCTGTTGGGAGTGAAGGCTTTATTGCCTTTGCTTTCTTCTTCCTTGCGACGAGATTCTAACTCAGCGTCGCTTAGCTTTACCTGTATGGTACGGGCAGGGATATTGATTTCTATGACGTCGTTCTTCCGTATCAGACCTATTGCTCCGCCTGCTGCAGCTTCGGGGGAGACGTGTCCGATGGAGAGGCCGGATGTTCCGCCGCTGAAGCGTCCGTCTGTGATGAGGGCGCAGGCCTTTCCCAGGTGACGACTCTTGATATACGAGGTTGGGTAAAGCATCTCCTGCATACCCGGTCCGCCTTTGGGGCCTTCATATATAATTACGACCACATCGCCGGCTACTACCTCGTCGCCAAGAATCCCGTCGCAAGCTTCTTCTTGTGATTGGAACACCTTGGCAGGGCCTGAAAAGCGGAAAATGCTCTCATCTACGCCCGCCGTTTTAACGACGCAACCGTCTTTGGCGATATTGCCATATAGAACAGCTAATCCACCGTCTTTCACGTATGCATGAGCTACGTTGCGAATACAACCTTTCTCCCGGTCGGTATCCAATTCTTTATAATTCGTATCCTGAGAACCCAGCACTAAATTGAACTTGCGCGCCGGAGCGCTACGGTATATCCTTGATGCTTCTTCAGACACGATAGGGGAGGTGATGCTGTATTGGCTTATTGCTTCGGCAAGGGTGAATCCATCCAACCGCTTAGCGGAACCATCTATTAAACCTTCTTTCAGCAGCTCGCCCAGAATGGAAAGAATTCCTCCGGCGCGATTTACTTCTTGAATATGATAGACAGGCGTATTTGGGGCCACTTTGCAGAGAACGGGTATCTTCCGTGAAAGTGCGTCGATATCTTTCATGCTGAAATCAACTTCTGCTTCATGAGCGATGGCCAATAGGTGGAGAACCGTGTTGGTGGAGCCTCCCATGGCGATGTCGAGCGACATGGCATTGAGGAAAGCTTGGCGGGTGGCGATGCTGCGGGGCAATACCGACTCATCACCATCACGATAGTATTTATAGGCATTATCTACAATCAAGCGGGCGGCATCCATGAAGAGGCGGGTGCGGTTTACGTGTGTTGCCACAATCGTGCCGTTGCCGGGAAGCGCCAAGCCTATGGCTTCGTTCAAACAGTTCATCGAGTTGGCCGTGAACATACCTGAGCAACTTCCACAAGTCGGGCAGGCCGAATGTTCCACCCTTTCTATTTGTGCATCGCTTATGGAATCGTCTGCCGATTCAATCATGGCATCAATTAAATCGAGGTAACGGCCATCCAGTTCTCCGGCCTCCATCGGGCCGCCGGAAACAAACACAGCCGGGATATTCAGGCGCATGGCTGCTATCAGCATACCCGGCGTAATCTTGTCGCAATTGCTGATGCAAATCATGGCGTCGGCCTTATGGGCATTCACCATATACTCTACGCTGTCGGCTATCAGGTCGCGCGAGGGAAGCGAATAAAGCATCCCGTCGTGACCCATGGCGATGCCGTCGTCTATGGCTATGGTATTAAACTCGGCAGCAAAGCAGCCCAGCTTCTCAATCTCAGTTTTAATCTGCTGACCAATCTCGTGCAGGTGTACATGGCCGGGCACGAATTGGGTAAATGAATTGACAATCGCAATGATAGGTTTCCCCATTTGTTCCTCTTTCATACCATTGGCACGCCAGAGCGCTCTTGCTCCCGCCATCCTGCGTCCTTCAGTGCTTGATGCGCTTCTCAGTTTATTCTTCATAATCTATGCTATTTATCTATAAATAAAAAGCCTTTCCCCTTGATGGGGAAAGGCTTTATGAAATATCGTTCATATTGTAACTTCTTACATACCTTTCCCCTGACCTGCTACCAATAGAAGGACGACCACGAGAATAAGGCTATGTACTAAGTTGTTCGTCATATATACATTTATTTTATGCTGCAAAAGTAGAACAATAATTCAAACGAACAAAGAAATATTACTTTTTCTTTGCCATTCGTTTCTTTATTGTCGTTTTTTCAGGCGATTCACTTACAATTCTCATTGTTTCTTCATAAGTGAGCGCTTTGGGATCCTTTACGGTTTTAGGTATTTTGTAATTTTTACCCTGGTATGCGATATAGGGGCCAAAGCGACCGTTCAGCAATTCCAAGCCGGGAACCTCATCGAACTTCTTTAAGCTTCGTTGCGCTTCTTTCTCTCGCTTATCTTTGATAAGTACAATGGCTTCTTCCTCCGTAATTGTCACGGGACTAAGCTCCTTGGGGATGGAGATGAATTTTGTATCGTGACGTACAAAGGGGCCGAAGCGACCGATACCGGCTACAATGGTTTTACCTTCATACTCGCCAACTGTACGTGGGAGTTCGAAGAGCTTAAGCGCTTCAGGCAAGGTGATGGTTTCGATGGATTGCCCTTTCATTAGCGATGCAAACTGCGGCTTAGGCGATTCTTTATCGTCGGGATTGGCAGCTCCCAATTGGGCAACCGGGCCAAAACGACCTATCTTTACGAAAACAGGGAGTCCTGTCTTCGGGTCATTTCCCAGTTCTCGTTCGCCAACTTTATGTTCGGTCTTCACGGCTGCCGTTGCTTCTACGATTGGGTGGAAAAGTTGATAGAAATTATCGATAGCTTCTGTCCAAACCATCTCGCCTTCGGCTACAGAGTCAAATTCTTTTTCTACGCGAGCCGTGAAATTAAAGTCCAATACGGAAGGGAAGTATTCCATCAGGAAATCGTTTACCACCATGCCAATATCCGTAGGCATCAGCTTATTTCGGTCGGCGCCTACCGTTTCTTTCTTTTCCTTGGCGGTAATCTTGTTGTTTACTAATGTGATGATGCTATATGTGCGCTCCACACCTTCTTTGTCGCCTTTTATTACATATTCGCGGTTTTGAATGGTTTGAATCGTTGGGGCATACGTAGAAGGACGTCCGATGCCTAATTCCTCCAAGCGGCGAACCAAGCTGGCTTCCGTGTAGCGAGGCGGGCGTTGGGTAAAGCGTTCGGTAGCCGTAATTTCTTTCATCGAAAGGATGTCATCAAGGTTTACAGGCGGAAGCAGACCGTTCTCCTGTTCTTTCTCGTTCTCATCGTCCGTGCTTTCATGATATACCTGAAGGAAGCCGTCGAATACAAGTACCTCGCCTACGGCCATAAATTTCTCCTTCATTCCCGAAATATCTACTGATATGGTGGTGCGCTCTAATTCGGCGTCAGCCATTTGGCTGGCCAGTGTGCGCTTACGAATCAGATCGTACAGTTTCTTTTCCTGTGCGCTTCCGCTAATCTCCTCATGGCTGATGTAGGTAGGGCGTATGGCTTCGTGGGCTTCCTGAGCGCCCTTGCTTTTAGTGGTGTATTGGCGGAACTTATAATACTTCTCGCCATACGTGTCAAGCACGGTTTCTTTGGCAGTACCCAGGGCCAAATCACTTAGATTGACCGAGTCGGTACGCATATAGGTAATGAATCCCGATTCGTAGAGTCGCTGGGCAATCACCATGGTTTGCAAAACCGAATAGCCTAACTTACGTGCAGCTTCCTGCTGTAGGGTAGAAGTGGTAAAAGGAGAAGCCGGGGATTTTTTGACGGGCTTTGTAGATATGTCGTCTATCTTGAAGGAAGCCGTTTTACAAAGCTCCAAGAAGGCAGTTACTTCCTTGTGCGTCTTAAAGCGCTTGTTCAGCTCGGCTTTCAGAATAGTTGTTCCGTCGGGCAAAATAAAGTCGGCTATCAGGCGGTAGGAAGATTCGGAAACGAAGTTGCTTATCTCTCGTTCACGCTCAACCACGAGGCGAACAGCTACCGATTGAACGCGTCCGGCCGATAAAGCCGGCTTTACCTTTCGCCACAAGATAGGCGATAGTTCAAAGCCTACGATACGGTCAAGCACCCGGCGTGCCTGCTGGGCGTCCACCAGATTGATGTCAATACCACGGGGAGTGTCTATAGCGTGCAGAATTGCATTCTTGGTGATTTCGTGGAAGACGATACGCTTTGTTTTGTCGGGGTCCAGTTTCAGCACTTCCGATAAGTGCCATGATATAGCCTCCCCTTCGCGGTCCTCATCGGATGCGAGCCATACCATGTCGGCTTTCTTTGATTCAGCCTTCAATTCAGCTACCAGTTTCTTCTTGTCTTCGGGCACCACATACTGTGGCGCATAGTTGTGCTCAATATCTACACTAAACTCTTTTGCCTTCAAATCGCGGATATGTCCGTAGCTTGATAGTACCTTATAATCTTTCCCTAAAAACTTCTCAATCGTCTTGGCCTTAGCCGGAGACTCCACAATTACGAGATTTTTTTGCATACTTTCTGTTCTATAATTAGAAAACGTAGTCTTGCCGGGAATCGAACCCGAATCTAAAGTTTAGGAAACTTCCATTCTATCCATTGAACTACAAGACCATTTGCTTTGAGTGTGCAAAAGTATAATCTTTTTGGTGAATGAACAAATATTCCCAAATTAATTCGCAGATGATGTCCCCACGGCAAAACTGCGACAGCATGTCGCAGTTTTGCATCTTCATTGCAATAGAACTCATAGAAACGTTTCATATCCCACAAGTTGCGTGAAGAAAAGCCCCTTGTTCCGGGAAATTCATCTTTGAGGGCAAACGATTGAACGAAACCATCGCCAACGATGAATTTGAGGCTCTTTTTACGCCAAAATAGACATTTTTTTCGATAAATTCGTACGAATGAACGAAGTTATGAACTAAATGAATGATTTGATG